>NZCW01000017.1 GCA_002688435.1 Dehalococcoidales bacterium | reverse complement strand
GGCTATAACGAAACTATCGTAATTACCACGGTGAAAGATGCACTTACCTTGCTCGATAGCAAGCACTTTGCTTGCCACTCGATTCAATAATACCCGGTCGTGCGAAATGATCAGAACCGCTCCGTGATAGCTTCCTAGGTAACGCTCAAACCAAATACATGACTCCAGATCGAGATGGTTTGTCGGCTCATCAAGCAGGAGTACATCAGGAGAAAGAAGAAGAAGTTTGGCCAGTGCAGCCCGCATCAGCCAGCCGCCACTGAAGTCAGTTAGAGGACGGGAGAAGTCAGATTCTGTAAAGCCTAACCCGGAAAGGACAGCCTTAGCCTCATGTTCGGCGTTGTAGCCACCGACAAACTCGAAGTTATACTGAAGTTCACCCAACTCATGCAGGAGTTCTTTCGAACTTTCCCCATCTGCTCCCTCGGCCAATTCTTCTTGAAGAACCTGTATCTTATGCGCCAGCTTGCTTATTCTGGTTGACGCATTAGAGACATCATCAAGTAATTGCCGATCAGAAGAGGGACGAATTTCCTGTTCCAGATAACCAATTGTAGTTTCTCTCTGCATATTTACACTACCGGAATCGGGGAACACATTCCCAGCGATAATACCGAACAGCGTTGTCTTCCCTGATCCATTCGGCCCGATGATGGCTATGCGCTCTCTGACCCCTACATTAAAGGTAACAGCACTGAATAGAGTCTGATCCCCGTAAGACTTTGATATGTCTGCCACACTCAGCATTTCTACAACCTAAGTAATTATACAGATGACGACACAATAAATGAAACACATGGGGTTACTAAGACAAATTTAAGCTGATACCAATACACTGGATTGTTATTGCGGAAGGTAGAACTATTGATGTCAATTCCCCAAATGTTTCAGCTTCTCAAGAGTCGCGAAGTCTGGCTGGTTTGTCTGTGCGGCTCGTATCTAGCAGTTGATTCTCATATCACCAACGGTTCCAATAAGTCGTGGTTGATTATTGGAGATTTGTAGCATCCCAAGATACCCGTAATACTGACATTTAATTACCTTCCTCATCGATCTTCACTAGGTAGGCATCATATCCACCTGCGCCGTAGGACTCTGTACTGCCCGCGATGACGTAGCCGCCGTCCGCGGTCTGCTGCACCGACCAGGCTTCATCCCACCGAAAGTCCGGTGCCACATAGTCCCCACCACCGAAGGTCTTGGTAAAGGAAAGTGCTGGCACTTCCTCCTCTTCGGGTTCTTCCTCGACAGTTACCCTTGATACTAGTACCGGTACCAGAGGTCGGCGCGGATGTTTCTGAAAAATCCTCTTTCACGGCGAACCTATCCCACGCAACCACCGCTGCGGTGATTACAGCGAGGATAACCAGAGTGATTACACCCCACTTGTATCCGCGGTTTTTAGCTTTCGACTCTTGTTGTTCCATACTTGTTTCTCAATCGTGGTTATCAATACTACTGCTTTTTGGGAGATAGGTCAAACTGCCGTAAAGACAATGGCAGTAATAAGAAAAGCAGTCATTCCCTAAAATTCACCAATCACAGAGAGTCACCTTGTTTTTTTAGAACCGGAGTTTCGCAACAGGCTTTAACCTTTGTGTGATTTATGTGATTTAAATCATAGTTGGGTCGCCCTCTTACCTGTTATCATTATTACCAGAAAGTAAAAGAACGGATATCTGACGTCGGAGGAGGTAATAACCATGACCAGCCAGTGTTCCGGCCAGGATATGAGGAATCTGCGGGTAGCTCTATACAAGTGCCAGCACCGCGGTACCGAGACGGAAATATTCTCTGACAAATTAAAAGTAAAGTACCGTAAGTACGACCAATACGTTTACAAGGGGAAAATGCCTTCCTGTATTAACTAGTGCGCTTCGGTGCGCAAATACCTGGATGAGGAGAGATGGCAAGCATTACAGGACAGAGAACAGTCAAAATAACAAAGGAGGTAACCAATGGCAACTAAATTACTCCGGGAAATCGTGAAAATTGATGAAGAGAAATGCAATGGTTGCGGCCTCTGCATTCCTTCCTGCGCCGAAGGCGCGCTCCAGATTATCGATGGTAAAGCAAAGCTCATCAAGGATCAATACTGCGACGGTCTCGGCGCCTGCCTCGGTGAATGCCCCCAAGACGCCATCACCGTTGAGGAACGTGAGGCCGAAGAATTCAACGAAGAGGCAGTCGAACAGCACTTACACGCCAAAGAGCACTAAAAGGAAGAGCCCCCCTGCGGTTACCCTTCCACCACCATTACCCAGTTTGCAAAGCGGGACAGTGCTGAAATTCCGCCGGTGGAGAACGTGGTAACCACCCCCAGATCAATGCTCACCCACTGGCCGATCCAGTTAACTCCCGTCCCCTCCGTCAGCACCGTTTCTTCAAGGCGCCGACCTATAGTACTGACAGCCCACTGTATCCCTTATGCCTATACCAGTTTTCACCAGGAGGACTTCCTGAAAGACCATGCTCTGCTGATCGCCTGTCCCAAACTGGATAACTTTGAGGCCCATCAGAGCAAATTAACCGAAATACTGCGTCAGGCAAACCTGAAGAGCCTCACCGTATAGTGCACATGGAAGTCCCCTGCTGCTCCGGGCTAGTACACATGGCCAAACAGGCAATCCTAGCCAGCGGCAACGTGATACCGTTTAATGAGGTAACTATCGGCGTCAGGAGTGATCGACAGCCCTGAGAGATAAAGGCCAACGTCCTATTTCAATGCGCCGGCGACAATCTCGGCCAGGTCCAGCACCCGCACCTTACCCTCCGCACCCCTATCTTTCAGTCCGTCTTCAAACATGGTCGTGCAGTACGGGCAGCAGACACAGACCGTCCCGGACTCTGTCTGCAAGGCTTCTTCGACACGGGTGACATTGATATGCTTGCCCAAGCGCTCTTCCAGCCACATGCGCCCGCCACCGCCACCACAACAGAAGGACCGTTCGCGATGGCGCGTCATCTCCACCGACGGTTGACCGGTAACTGAGGCAATCACTTCACGCGGCGCTTCATAGACCCCGTTGTAGCGTCCCAGATAACAGGAATCGTGGAACACCACTTTACCTAGGTCTCTGCCCTCATCCAATTCCAGCCTGCCGGTTTTAATTAGATTGTTGATTAATTCGGTGTGATGACTAACTTCCAACTCGGCCCCGTACTGGCGATAATCATTTTTCAGAGTATTAACGCAGTGCGGGCACTGGGTAATTACTTTTTTCACACCCCTCTCGGCAAATATCCGAACGTTCTCTTCAGCCATACGGTCGAAAACGAACTCATTACCCAGCCGACGCAAGCTATCACCGCAGCAACTCTCATCCTTACCCAGAATACCCCAGGAAATACCGGCGGCTGACAGAATCCTGGTCAAGGCCAGCGTCGTCCGCCGATTGCGGGCATCAAAAGCCCCGGCACAACCCACGAAAAACAAATACTCAGTGGTACCTGCCTCAAAAGACCTGACCTCGGTCTCCACCGCCCACTTGGTACGTTCCGCAGGAGCAATCCCCCAAGGATTATGGCGCTGCTCCATATGTTCAAAAAAAGTAATCAGCTCTTCCGGAAACTTAGCCTGCATCTCCACCAAGTACCGACGCATATCGATAATCCTAGGGAAATGCTCGATAAAGACCGGGCATACTTCCAGGCAGAGACCACAAGTGGTACACTCCCAGATAACCTCCTCGGCCACGCTCCCTTCCTGTTCTTGGCCGTTCCCGATTAAGGGCAGCACGGCTGCCGTCTTTCGCTTCAGCCGAGACCCATTGGTTATCAGATTAGACTTAATATCATGGATAACCAGTCGGGGATCCAGCGGTTTGCCGGTAAAGGTTGCCGGGCAGGCGTCCGAGCAGCGGCCGCATTCCGTACAGGAATAAGCGTCAAACAGACCTTTCCAGGTGAACCGGTCTACCTGCCCAACGCCAAAAGTATTTCCTTTCTTAAATTCTTCCCGAGGCTGGGTGTTAACCCGGACCAGGCTCTTAAAAAAACAGTTGGGAATAGCCGTCATAATATGCATATGCTTGCTGTATGGCAGATAATTCAGAAAGACGAGCAGCACGATAGCGTGGAGCCACCAGAAAAAGCCGATTAATCCCGCCAGACTTCCAGCCGGGACACCGGCCAGAAAAGCGCCCGCCACGTAACCGGACACCGGCATGTACCGGGCGGCGACTTCACTCCCTTGCGCTATCTCACCAGCATGCATCCCGAAAAAGGCAATCATCAGCACCGCCACCAGTCCCAGAATAGTAGCCGAGTCACGGTTCAACCCACCGATGTAAGGATTAGCAAAAGCGACCCGGCGAACAAACGCGGCGCACACCGCCAGCAGGGCCAGCAACGATGCCAGATCAAAGATGAAAGCCAGGGAATGATAGGCACCGCCCGGCAGTCGGGAAAGACTAATATAATCCGAGAACAGGCCGCCGAGCAGGAACTCGATATTAGCCACCAGTAAGATTAGAAAGCACCAGTACAGGGCGAAGTGGTTCACTCCGAAAGGCCGGCTGACCACCCGCCGCTGGCCAAAGGCGTATAACAGAGCGTTACCGAGGCGCCGGCCGATATCGTGGAAACGATTATCGGCCAGACCTAGAGTCACCAGACGAAAACGACGGAAGCAGCTCCATAGGAAAAACCCTATAGCCGCCGCCAGCACAATAGCAAACAGCACGATATCAGACGACAAGCCTTCTTACTCCTTTTCCGAACTCACTCTCCAGCACCCGGTGCTAACTTCCTCTTTGAGTCCGCAGTTCCCTGATACGCCTGGTAATGGCCGGAACTACTCGGAAGACATCACCGACAATTCCGTAGTTGGCCACCTCAAAGATGGGTGCCTGCCAGTCCTGATTGACAGCAATGATGGTATCCGAGTCCTGCATACCCACCAGGTGCTGAATTGCCCCGCTGATGCCACAGGCAATATAAATCCTAGGCCGGACTGTCTTCCCAGTCTGACCGACCTGGTGCTCCACCGGCATCCAGCCAGCTTCAACAACGGCCCGAGAACAACCGACCACCCCTTCCAGTTCGTCCGCCAGTTCCTGCAAAATACCGAAATTTTCCCTGGCACACATTCCTCTACCGCCGGAAACAATAACCTCCGCGGCGACCACATCCACCTCTCCCTCTTTACGATCATCAATTACTTCCAGCACCTTGACGGCAAAGTCCTCTTCCTTAACCGGTATCGACTCATGGACAATCTCACCCCGACGGGAAGTATCCTTCGATGGCATGGGCATCACATGTGGCCTGACGGTAGCCATCTGTGGTCGCGTACACTCGGTAAGAATAGTCGCCATAATATTACCGCCGAAAGCGGGCCGAGTCTGTAACAAAAACCGTCTCTCATTAATGGACAGGCCGGTACAGTCGGCCGTCAGTCCAGTCTGCAGCCGAGTAGCCACGGCACCGGCCAGATCCCTCCCTAGACCGGTGGCGCCCATCAGCATAATCTCCGGCTTATATTTCTCCACCAGATAGCAAATAGCCCGGTTACACGGCTCGGTACGGTAATGGTGAAACACCGGGTCGTCTATCAGGTAGGACCTAGTGGCACCGTAGGCAAATGACTCCCTACAGAGATGTTTTACTCCGTCGCCGACGACCACGGAGCACAGTTCTACACCCAAGGTCTTGGCTAGATCAACACCCATGCCCATCAGTTCCCAGGACACTTCCGCTGGCTCACTGGCGGTTTGCTCCACAAAGACCCAGACACCTCGGTATTCCTTCAGATTAGCCAGCACGGCCGCTTCCTCAACACCTACTTCTTCTACTTCCAGCCTAGCCTTCGTTTTGGGTCGAGCTTCTATCTCGGCGAGGATTTTTTGCTCTTCTGGAGTATAGTAAATAGCAAGGGCCTCGGACGGGCAGACCTTGAGGCATTTGCGACAGCCGATGCACTTCTCAACGGAAATAATCGGCTCGCCCCGGCCGTCCATTTCTACAGCGTCCTTAGGGCAGGAAGCTTGGCAGCGCGCACCACAGGCAATACACTTATCCGGAATGAGGCGGGCCACACCCCGTGGTTTCTTCATTTTTTTCTCTTCAGTCATCGCCTAACTCTTTACTTCGCCGGCCCTATCATAATTACAGATTGAGAAGGTCTTTCTCTATCAGCCGGGCCACCAGTAGCTGGGCAGTCTCCTCGGGATTATTCAGACCATCGCCCAGCATCTCGCCTTTAGCTCTTTCCGGGGAAAAAATACGGTGTACCTGCGTCGCCGAACCTTTGAGTCCAACCATCTCCTCGTCCAGTTTCATCTCCCGGTTGTCCCACAGTGTCACGGTGGCGTCCTCGGTGGCCAGTCGCATGGGCACCGTGGGATAGCGCAGGCGGTTTACTTCCCGCGTTACCGCAATCATAGCCGGTAAGGGCGCTGTCACAATCTCACTCCGAGTTCTCATCTTACGCCTGACCTTCACCTGCTTCGCCGACAGGTCCATCTCTTCAATACGGTTGATCAGGGTCAGCTGCGAGTATCCCAGGCGGGTGGCGATACCAGGTCCCACCTGAGCCGTATCCCCGTCAATGGTCTGCTGACCGCAGAGTACCACCGCCACTTCTTCCTCCCGATCCAGCCGCCGGATAGCCTCAGCCAGGACCATGCTGGTCGCCAGGGTATCTGCCCCACCAAAAGCCCGGTCACTCAAAAGCACTGTACCATCAGCACCCATGGCCATGGCTTTTCTCATGGTGACCTCGGTGTTGGGCGG
>NZCW01000016.1 GCA_002688435.1 Dehalococcoidales bacterium | reverse complement strand
GAAGAACCATTCTGTGTGGGAAGAGAATATATCAAACATAATACCGCTATTCTACCACTCACCGCCCACCTCCACCACCAACCAAGATTGAGTAATAAGTGAAATAGAATTAGGAGGAGCAAAATGCTGTCCTGTAATGACGCCAAACCTAGACGAAAGAACAAGAACTGTAATGCGCAAGACCCTTCAATCCGTACTGGGACGCGCCTACAGAATCAAGTATATTGCCAGCTACGCATTAGCAATTATAATATGGTGTACTATAATAAGTAATCATCAGTTCTCAGAAATGATGTGAACTTATGTAGCAGAAAGAAGGACAAAAACTATGAGGGACGTAGTGAAGGTGTCTCTGGTCCAGTTTGCGCCTCGGCGGTGGATGAAGCTGCCCGCCCAGGGACACTTCAGGAAGAGAGGTTGTAGATGAGTATTTCAAATAGAGAACGGTTCTTAGATATCTGTCATTTCAAAAGACCGGGTGACCTGTGTTTGCTAAGCACCCACATCAATAGCTTCGCGGAACAAACATTAGAGAAGTGGGTTGAGCAGGGTGCCCCTAAAGAGATAATGAACCGTGGATTTTACAGGGACTATTTTCAATTCCAGCATATACACTGGCTGGGTGAAATCAAGTCTGGACTGAATATACCTGTATTCTCTGATTCTAGTAGGTATGTCGGAGTGGAAATAAGCCCAAAGATTGACCTTGGTCACGGCATCATGGTGCCAGCGCGAGGTCGTTCACCAATTGTTCCCGCTTATGAGCCCAGGATTATCGGAGAGGATGAACATACCGTTACCCTCATAAATGCGGATGGCCAGACAGCCAAGGGTCTAAAGGAGGCTTTTAAGACGGATTGGGGAATGCCTATGTTTCTTGACTGGCCAGTTAAGGATAGGGCTACCTGGAACAAACATAAGAAGCGACTCGATCCCGATACCCCAGGGCGCTGGCCCTCTGACTGGAATACCTACGTCCAGAAAATGAACACCAGACCCGAACCAATATCAATCCAAGTGGGAAGCTTTTTTGGTTTCCTCCGGGAATGGGTGGGACTGGAAAGGCTACTCTACATGTTCCATGATGACCCAGGGCTCATTGAGGAAATGGTGGAGCAGATGCTCTATCTGGAAACTGAGGTCATCAAACGTACACTAAAAGATATCAAGGTTCAACAGGCTACCTTCTGGGAGGACATGTGTTATAAGACTGGTCCGCTGATTTCGCCTGCCATGGTGAGGAAGTTTATGTTACCCCGCTATAAAAAGGTTACCGACCTCCTGCACAGTTACGGTGTTGATGTAATCTATTTAGATAGTGACGGCAACCTCAACGAGCTTATCCCTCTCTGGCTAGAGGTAGGAATCAATCTTATCTGGCCATTTGAAGTGGCCGCCGGGAATGATGCCGTCGCCCTCAGGAAAAAGTACGGTAAAGAGATAATACTGACTGGCAACATAGACAAGCGGGCGCTTATCAAGGGGAAGGAGGCTATACGCCAAGAGGTTATGTCCAAGGTGCCATTTCTACTGGAGAGCGGTGGCTACTTCCCATCAGTAGACCACACGGTACCACCTGATGTAACCTTTGACAACTACTGCTACTTCATCAATACCCTGCGGGAAGTCGCTGGACTTGAAAAGCTATCGTTCTAACGATATGATTCACTAACCACCCTTCCTGCCTTAACATGGCAGTTCCGTCTACGTCATTCACGTCACACTTTTCGAACTTAATCGTCTTGCCATAACTTTGCTGGCCGGCACCGATGGTGGCACACTCCGTTTTCATGGCGGCCCAATCTTCTTTAATATCACAGGTAATTATGATGTTCACACCCTGGCAGCGGAACAGGAACTCCAGCACCCAGCCGCCAAGGTCACCAAGGCCAAAAATCATGACTCACTTACTCATTCATTCCCCCCTTTTGGCTTTTAATCCCCCCGCCGTGGTCTTCTTTCCAGGCCCCGGCTTTCTGGACGAGTTCGCGGGCATTTCTAAGAGACGCCTCGGTACGCTGCGGGCCGCCCAGCATGACGGCCAGTTCCCCTATTTGAGAATCGCCCCGGAGCACCTGGATTACGCTTAAAGTCCGGCGGCCCGCGGTTTCTTTATGGACATTATAATGGGCGTCGGCAAAAGCGGCGATTTGCGGGAGATGGGTCACGCAAATCACCTGACGGTTACATCCTAAAGTCCACAGCTTTCGGCCGACTATCTCACCGCTCCTCCCGCCGACACCGATGTCAATTTCATCAAAAATAAGCACCGGGATACTGTCCGCCTCAGCCAGAGCGCCTTTTAAGGCCAGCATGAAGCGGGAAATCTCGCCGGTAGAAGCAATTCTGGCCAGAGGTTTGAGAGGTTCACCGGGATTGGTGGCCGCCATGAACTCCACACGGTCGGCGCCTTCTTTAGCGAAGGCGTAGCACTCCCCATCCGGAAAGAGAATGCCTTCCGACGCCGGTTCCCGGGTTAGCGCTACTTCAAATTCAACCCGGGACATGTTCAGATCCTGAAGCTCTTTTTTCACCTGGGCTATCAGCCTTACCGCCGCTTCACCGCGTGCTTGTGAAAGTTCAAAGGCTATACCCTCCATTTCCTCCCTGAGGCGGCGGCGCGTTTCCTCAAGCTGGGGCTGTTTTTCAACCAAATGGGAAAGTCCCTCCAGCTCCTTCTCTATCTTTACCAGGTGATCGAGAATTTCGGTCACTGTTTGACCGTATTTCCTTTTCAGACTCCGGATACCCTCCAGCCGCAGCTCAATCGCCTCAAGTTGCTTCGGGTCATATTCCTGCCGGTCGCTATAGGCTCGAATCTCCCGCGCCACCTCGGTCAGGCCGGATATCGTCTCTTCCAGAAACTCCAGCGGCAGTCTCAGGGAAGCGTCAAGCTCCGCCACTTTTTTCATCTCAAGCACGGCTTCATTTAACCGGTCCAGGGCCGGAGCGGCCGAAAGCGAAGCCTCGTCTCCGTATATCGCCCGGTAAGCTTCATAAGAAACCGCTTTCAACTTCTCCGCCGAGGCCAGAATCGCCCGTTCTCTTTCCAGTGCCATCTCTTCCTCTTCCCGCAGCTCCGCCTGCCGTATCTCGTCTACTTGAAAACGCAGGAATTCCTCACGGCGCGACAGGTCTTTTTCCTGCTCGACCAGCGCCTTGAGTTCCCGCTCCACCTGGGCCAGTTGCAGCGCCCTGGCGGTGAAACGGCGCCGTAGTTCCAAGGTCCGGGCATAGGCATCCAGAAAATCGAGGTGGTAATCAATATTAAGTAAAGACAGGTGTTCACTTTGACCGTAGACATCAATGAGGAAACGTCCGATTTGATGTAGGAGCCCTCTCGACACAGCCTGCCGGTTCACACGAAACAGACGGCGTCCCTGCCGGCGAAACTCGCCGTTTATCACCAGAAGTTCTTCATCGCCGACCAGTCCGTTCTGCACCAGAAGCTCCCGGAGCGGGGCAAAGCTCTCATCTTTTGGCAAGGAGAAAACGCCTTCCAGACAGGCTTCGTCGGCGCCGTGGCGGATAACTTCACCACACACGTTCCCGGCTAGCAGCGCTTCCAGGGCATCAACCACCAGAGATTTCCCGGCCCCGGTTTCACCGGTGATAACGTTCAGCCCGCTACCCAGGCTCCAGTTTATCTCTTCAATAATACCGAAGTCTTTGACTCTCAGTTCAAGCAGCAACGTCTTCCCCCGAAATCCAAAGGGCGGACTCATCTTGGACCGTAAAATGGTCAAGCCATCGTTCAACACCTGTAAACCCCATGACGTGAACCAGGGTGGTCTCGGACGGAAGGTAATTGATGGCTTTTAAAGCTCTCTCTCGTGATGTTTCCATAGAAATAACCCCCTGTCTCAGCTGTTGTGGGCTATGTTACGCCACTATTCGCCGACTGTCAAGCAAGACGAGTAGTGCCCGGAACCGGAGTTTAAGCCGGACCCGCGGTGACCGCTTTCGCCTTCTTGAGCATTACGGTAATTATCATTGTGGCCAGACTAGCTACGGCGGCAATGGTAAAAGCCATCTGGTAGCTCTGTGTCACGTCGAAGATTCGCCCCGCCGCCCAGGCACCCAGAGCGCCGCCTATGGTGGCCCCGAACACCACGGTGCCCACCAGTGCCGCCACCGCCCTCATCCCGAAGAAACGACCCACCAGTACCGGCAGCTGAGGCACCTCGCCGCCGTAGGCGAACCCGAAAACGATAGCGAAGAGGTAGAACATCCACAGTTCGCTCGTAAAGATAAGAAAGACAAGGGTCACCGTCAGTATAGTACAGCAGATTATCAGGGCGTTATGGCTGCCAATACGGTCGGATGCGGTACCCATACTCAGCCGTCCGATAAAGCCGCCCACCCCGATGATACTGATGAAAGTAGCCGCGATGAGGGAAGCAATCCCGATGTCAGTAGCGTAATTGACCAGGTGCACCATCACCATCTGCAGGCAGAAATTAAAGAGAAAGAAAGTGGCACAAAGCATCCACAGCGGCCGGTAGCGGGCGGCCATTTTTAGGCTTATCCCGGCTTCCGAAATGACGGCGGGAGGCATGTCCGGCCCAGCCATCCCGGGGGAGCGGCGCGCTACATCGCCGGGGGCACGTCGCAGGAAAAGAGCCGCCAGAATCATAATCGCCCAGCTTGCTATGCCCAGCACAAAGTAGGCCGTGGACCAGCTGGAGGCGACAATCAGGTACTCGACGGCCGGTATCAGCAGCAAAGTGCCTAGGCCGACACCGCTGGTGACAATACCCAAGGCCAGCCCGCGGCGCTCGACGAACCAGCGGACCGTGGTCGCCGTACACGTGGGGTAATGCGCACCCAGGCCGACACCCACCACCAGTCCATAGGTCACGTACAGTTGCCACAGGGCACTAACTTGGCTGGTCAGGACCAGCCCCAGCCCGGCTATGACACCACAAAACAACATCACACTGGCCGGGCCAAACCTGTCCACCAGCCATCCCATAACTACGGAGGAAACGCCGTGGGTAAACATAAACAGGGAGTAGACGCCCGAAGTAGCAGCGCGACTCCAGCCAAAATCAGCCACTAAATACTTGAAGAAGACGCCGTAGCTGTACATTACGCCAGCATGCATCATCATCAGAACAGCACAGCTAGCGACGATAATCCAGCCATAAAAAAATAACGGTCTTTTGACCATTGCCCGACCTTTCTATTGAGTCAGATAATTTTGAGACATCACTGCCGCCGGCTAGCCCAAAGTCTACTCCGCTGGCCTACTTTCGTCAACCGCACCACGCGTCAGGTTCTTTCTCCAGAAGGCTCGGCCTGGCTACCAGACTAGGGCAGATGGGGTCCGGCATCAGCTTCACCTAAGGAGATCTTTTACCAGAAATTTATTCCGGCACCATCCTCCCTGATATCTTCGAAGAAACCTCCGTGGAGGCCTGAGCACCAAGGCCGACGGAGGTTTCTTCGAAGATACTCCCGAATCGGTAGCGTCCATTATTCAGGAGAAGGGCCGGCAGTTTGTCCGCCGCCTGAGAGACCTGTACCACTAATAGCATCGCAGCCTCAATTCTGGACAACTAAACGCACAGGGCTTAGAATAGAGCAGTAGCCCAAGTTGAGGTCCAAGACTCTGGCGATGAGGATAAGATGGACGAATCGGGAAATGTAATGATTCTGGAAAGACCAAAGCTGAGACAACCCTATATGGTCTGCGGCCTGAGCGGCTGGGTTGACGGCGGTGAGTCCGCCTCCGGCAGCGCCAGGTATCTGATAAAGAAGCTGAAAGCACAAAAATTTGCCGAGATACCCATCGCTCCGTATCATATCTTCCAGATGCCGGGAGAACTTTCCCAGAGGCCCAAAATAAAAATTGAGAACGGCCTACTCAAAGAACACCGTTTCCCCCAGAACCAGTTTTACTACGCGGTCAACCCTGACGCCGACAATGACCTGATTCTCTACCTAGGGATGGAACCGAACCTGAAGTGGGAAGAGCATGCCGAGGCCATCCTGAGCGTGGCCAATGAGTTTAGCGTGACCAGAATCTATCTGCTGGGCGGCGTGCTGGACAAGACCCCGCACACCAGGGAGCCCGGCGTTTCCTGCGCCTGCAGCTCCGTCGAGCTCAGGGAGGAGATGCTGAAATACGGCACACTTTACAGCAATTACGAAGGGCCGGGCAGTTTCGGCACGACGCTGCTCCAATCCTGCCGGCAAAAACAGATGCCGATGGTAATCCTCATTACCCGTGCTACCTACTACCCCGAGTTCAATATCATCATTCCCCATAATCCCAAGGCGATAAGGGCCGTGGTCAAGAGACTGAACAGCCTGCTCCGTCTTTCCCTAGATATCTCTGACCTTAGCCGGGAAGCGGAAGAATTCGAAGCCAAGCTCAGCTTTATGGCCAGCCATAATCCCGAGTTCCAAGCTTACGTGACGGAACTAGAAAAGGACTTTACCGAGGTCCAGTACAAGGAGCCGCTGGACATCTCGGCCAGCGAGGCGGTCCGGCTGGCCGAGGAGTTCCTGAGAAAAAAGGATAAAGACTAGCCGCCCGCCAGCGTAAAAAGCCTCTCCCCCAGTTCCTCGATATATCGCCGATTCTCCAGTTGGTCTCGCCAGTTGACCGGTATCGCTGTAACGCCCAGGTATGCCCCGGAGATAGCCCCGGTCATGGCCGCGACGGTATCGGTGTCCCCGCCCAGACTTATCGCCTGGACCACCGCCCGGGCGAAAGATTGCGGCCGGGATAGAAAAGAACATATTGCCGTGGGCACCGAATTAAACACCTCAATACCGTTACCCAGCTTGAGAACCACTTTGCCTCTGTCCGGCTCCTCCATCAGCCCCTCAATCAAGCCTGATTTCTCCCGGCAAACGGCCTCCGGTGTAAAATCAGCCAGCCGTGCCAGGAAGTCGCCACCATTAAAATCTACCCCCGGCTTAAGATTTGAGTATAGCACACCGGTGGCACTACCGGTCATCGGTCAATTATCTCCACGGCGTTCCATCGCCGCCACTTGTCCCAGATTTTGGTAAGAGGTAAAATGAAACCATGAAAAAGAAGGACGACTCAAAAACGGCGGCACCACTGGGTAAGATTGAAAAACCGGAAGCAGAGCGCTTCACCGGCAAGAAAAAACTCTGCCTTGTCCCCTTGATATTTTCCGGGAAAGAGGCCCCGGCTGATTATGCGGTGAAGTATAAACTCTACTGGGAGCAGGCAGGCCAGCACATCGCCAGCCTAGAAGCGAAATTAGGCCGAGTAAGCCACGTATACCATGAATCAACTGTTCAGGCCGGAGAAGACGGATTCAAAGCGCTGGATAAGCTCAGTCCGGTCAGCGGCCGGATAGCCCGGGACAAGTGCCGGAACGGCGCGCTTTTCGAGGCGACCGAAGACAAAGAACTGGTGGAAGAAAGTATCGACTGGGAGAGGTGCCTCCTCATGGGGTTCATCAGCCAGAAGGCGGCCCGGACGGTCTCTGAATTCTATGTCGCCGCCCTACGGAAAAGGTACGGGCACATTGCCCAGGTAATCAACGAGACCCTGAAGGACAACGAGGTGGGAGTGCTCTTTATCCGAGAAGGTCATCTGGTGCAGTTCCCTCAGGACATAGAGGTGTTCAGTGTCTCACCGCCGGCCCTGGATGAAATTCACCGCTGGCAGCGCGACCGTGCGGCCGCCGAGGAAAAAGAAAAGCCCCAAAATGAAAGCGCCACTCCGGAAACGGGTATCTCCGGTGACTGAACCATGAACCTGGCGGCATTTCTGGTCAGCCACAAGGTGGACTTTGAATTTTTAAAGAAAAGACCCACCCGGCATGCCGCCGAGGCGTCTCAGGCCAGCGGTGTGAGGCTAAATGAAATCGTCAAGACCATCGTTTTCATTGACCAGGATACCCGGCCGATAATCGCCCTAATCAGCGGCGACCGCAATGCCAGCCGGCATAAGCTGGAACAATGCTCAAGCTCGAAATCGGTCAGGCTGGCGCCCGATGACATCGCCCAGGCCGCCACCGGCTACCCCACCGGAGGCATACCTCCCGTGGGGCACAAGAAGAAACTACCGGTATTCTTGGACGGGGGACTTCTGATCCAGGAATACGTTTGGTGCGGCAGCGGGGCTCGGTCTAAGCTGGTCAAGCTGAAGATCGAGGACATCGTGCGGTTAAACGCCGCTACGGTATGTGACCTGTCTGCCGAGTAGCACCGCCCGCCCTTACGCCGGGTGGTGGGTTGCAGGCCGAACCCCGCTATGGTTGACTTTAAGACAGCGCTGGGCATAAGATAGGCAGAGTATGCTGATGGGTTAATACCAGGCACGGAAGGGGAAAATACATGAATCGGTCAGAGCTCAAAGGTAAAATCCAGACCGTACTGGGGCTGATTTCTTCGGAAGAGCTAGGTATCACCCTACCCCACGAGCACCTCATCTGCGACGGCACTACCTGGTACTCCGAACCCGATGAGGCTTCCGAAAAGAGACTGATGCGGCAGCCGGTAACCATAGACATTCTCTGGTGGCTCCGCTACCACGCTTTCCAGAACTGGGACGACCTACAGCTGCTGGACGAGCAAACGGCCGTCGACGAGGTCCTCATCTACAAAGCCCACGGCGGCCGGTCAATCGTTGAGCTCACCATAAGAGGCATCGGCCCTGACCCCCAGGCGGTCGCCCGCATCTCCCGACTGACCGGTATCAATATAATCATGGGCACAGCTTACTACGTGGAACAGTCTTATCCGGCCAACATCGATATGAATGCCAAGAGCGAAGAGGAAATCGCCGAAGAGTTCATCGCCGACGTAATGGCAGGTTTTGGCAACACGGGAATACACGCCGGTCTTATCGGCGAAGTCGGCTGTTCCTGGCCGTTCACCGACAACGAAAGGAAGGTGATGCGGGCAGCGGCGCGCGCCCAGCAAGCCACCGGCGCGGTGGTAAACATCCACCCCGGCCAGAACGAGGCGGCGGCGATGGAGTGTATTCGTGAGCTAGACAGGGCCGGCGGTGACATTAACCGCACTATTATGAGCCACGTGGAGCGCGCCGTCAGAGATCCCGGGAACCGGCTTGAACTCGCCAAAACCGGCTGCGTTATTGAATACGACCTGTTCGGCCGGGAAGGCTACTACCCCACCCGCTTCCGGCTGCTGGACGTACCTAATGACGCCCAGCGGATTAACGAGCTAAAAGAACTGGCCGATAAAGGCTACCAGAACCAGATTTTCGTCTCGCATGATAATTACACCAAAAGCTCCCTCTGCCACTACGGCGGCTGGGGCTATGCCCACATTCTGCGCGACGCCGTACCGGTAATGAAACTCAAAGGGCTTTCCCAGGAGCTAATCGATACGATACTTATCAGTAACCCGAAGAGGCTGTTCACCTTTATCTAGCTGGTGATATGAAATCACCAGATAACAAGCAACGAGGAGAAGATGAGACATGGCCGGAGAACAACTACTGGCTGAGGTAACCAAAAAATACGAAGACATCTATCGCCGGAGGACGCCAAAATCGCGGGCCACCTTGGAAGCCGCCCGGAAATACATGCCCGGGGGTGATACCCGGGCTTCCATCTGGTTTGAACCCTATCCCATCTGGATAGACAAAGCCGAAGGCTGCCGCTTTGCCGATGTCGACGGGCACGAATACATCGACTTTCATAACTGCTACACGACCATGATCCTGGGCCACGCCAACCCCAGGGTAGTCGCCGCCGTACGGGAGCAGGCGGCTAAAGGCACCGCCCTGGGCGCGCTTATTCCCACGGTAGCCCGCTGGGCGGAGCTGGTCTGTAACTGGGTGGACTCAGTAGACAAGATAAGGTTCGGGAACTCGGGTACGGAAGGGGTCATGATGGCCTTACGCGTGGCCCGGAGCATTACCGGCAAGGACCTGATTTTAAAAACGGAAGGCTGCTACCACGGCAGCTACGACCCTGTGGTCTATCCCTCGGACGAGGCCGGGATATCGCAAAGCGCCCGGCAGGACTCCATAGTTGTCCCTTACAATGATAAAGAAGCCGCCGAGAAAGCCGTCCTGGAGCACAAAGACCGGCTGGCGGCGGTCATCGTCGAGGGCGCCATGGGAGCGGCCGGTATGATTCCGCCTCGAGATGGCTACCTGGAGTTTCTGCGTAAGATTACCGCGGAGAACGGTATTATTTTCATCCTGGACGAGGTAATAAGTCTCAGGCTGGCGATGGGCGGCATTCAGAGCGTCTATGGTGTCAAGCCGGACCTGACCACCATGGCCAAGATTATCGGCGGTGGCTATCCAGTGGGTGCTTTCGGCGGGCGCGAAGACATCATGCGGCAGCTTTCCCCCGAAGTACACCGGGTCCACCATGCCGGCACGTTGAACGCCAACCCGATTACGGCCGCCGCCGGCGTGACCACCATGGAACAGCTGGACGCCGTAGCCATAGACCACATCAACCAGCTGGGCGAATCCTTTGCCGATGGGGTACGCGCCGTCTTTAAAAAGCTGAACATCAAGGGGCAGGTGACCGGGATGGGCTCACTACAAAATATCCACTTCAGCGACCGGCCAGTAGTGGACGGGAAGTCGGCAGGGGAAACCAACAAAGACCTCCTGCACCTGTACTACCTAGCAGCGCTGGAAAGAGGCCTGTTCTCGGCGGCCCGGGGACTCTACGTCATGTCCACGCCGATGACCCGGCAGGACATCGATACCGCGGTCAGGGCCATTGCCGGCGTCGTGGCCGAGCTCAAACCAACTATTGAAGACCTGTGGCCGGAGTTAATCGGGGAAGCAGTCCCAGTGTAACCAATAGCTCACCAGAGAATTGGGGGGGGGAATAATGAAGGAGAGAAAGAATGTCCACCTCGGTCTATAACAGCTGGGAATTTCCGGTAGCAAAAGTGGCGCCCCCCACCGAAAGGTACTTAAAACTCATTGCCTCTCCAGAGACCACTAGCTATGAGAAAGCGACCATCCTCTCCGCGCACATCCCACCCGGCGGCGCCACCGGCAGTCATAGCCACCCGGATAGCGATGAGATAATGTACTGCGTTGGCCGCGGCGAGTGCACCATGAAGGGAGAAAATAGGAAAATAGAGACAGATACGGTGATCGTTGCCCCCATGGGAGTGGAACACGAGTGCCGGAACACGAGTAAAACCGAGACCTTAAAACTTTTCTGTGTCTTTCTACCGGCGGTGAAACTGAGCGAGACTCTGATGGCAGTCGTGCCTGAGACCAGGGAATACCTCCAAGAAAAAGCCTGAGCCGTACCGCCCCCTTTTCCACCGAGAAGTAGCGTTTCCCCACCACTCATGGTTAGCCTGCCGGGCTACTTACCTGGCAGTGACTTCAACGTGGCCACACGACCCTCTCTCTTGCGGGCTATCATGGCGAAGGCCCGGGGGACATCCGCCATGAGGGACTTTGACTGCGCGGCGGCTTCCGAGTAGAACCGGATGATTTTCTCTTCCATCGCCACGGCTTGCCCCAGAGCGTCGGTATAGCCTGTTTTTTCCAGCAGCCCGGCCGGAAAAGTATAACTGTCTGCGTCCAGACTAAAGGCAAAGCAGCCCTCGAGGGCGTCGGAGATGACCCCGTAGTAGGCCCTTTCCACCTGGATGATGTTCTTCCGGTTTTCCCTAGCAAAGGCGAGCCAGGTATCCTCCGTCGCCGGCCATCGCCGGGCCAGTGTCTCGTAAAGACCGGCACTTTCCTCCTCAAGCCTCCGGGCAAAGCTAATTACCTCGGAAGCCGTATTCAGTGCCACCTATAACCACCTCTGGATAACTACTTTACTCTCGGTAAAGAAACGGATGGCATCCCGACCCTGCCCGTGCAGGACACCGAAGAAGGAGTCTTTCATGCCGCTGAACGGGAAGAACGCCATCGGCGCCGTGATGCCGATATTGATGCCGACGTTACCCGACTCGACCCGGTACTGGAATTCCCGGGCGCTCTTACCGCTCGTGGTGAAAATAGCGTTCCCGTTGCCATATCGGCTAGCGTTCACCAGGTTTATGGCGGCGTCAAGGCTTTCCGCTCGCATCACGCTGGCTACCGGGCCGAAGATTTCTTCCCGACCGATGGTCATGTCCGGGGCAACGTTCTCGAAAACGGTCGGGCCGATAAAACATTTCTCCGAGTAGTCCCCGTTAATCTTCGGCTTCCGGCCGTCCAAGACGAGTTTGGCCCCCTCGGTGATACCTTTTTCAATAAATCCCAAGACCCTCTCTTTACCGTCGGGCGACTGCATCGGCCCCATCTGGATCGACTCGTCCAATCCGTAGCCGACCTTTATTTTAGAGGCGGCCTCAACGAAGGCATTCAAGAACTTCCGGTAGAAGGCGTCATCTTTGCCGACGATAACCAGGTTAGCCCCGGAGAGGCACCGCTGACCGGTATTACCATAGAAAGAGGTCATCAGCGCCGGTATCGTCCCTTCGACATTGGAGTCCGGCATCACCACCATAAAGTTCTTGGCAGCGCCCTGGACAATAGCTCTCTTGCCCGTCTCACCGCACTTCTTATAGATATCCCGCCCTATCTGGCTCGTCCCGACAAAGGTGGCCCCCTTGATGTCCGGATGCTCTAGCAGAATACCGGCGGCATCGGCTCCGCCGTGGACCACGTTATATACTCCCGGCGGAAAACCGGCCTCGTCTATCAGCTCAGCTATCTTAACCTGGCTGATGGGGTCCCGGGGCGAGGGCTTGACGACGAAGGTATTACCCGTGGCCATAGCAAACGGGGAAAACCAGAGCGGCACCATAAACGGGAAGTTAAACGGGGCAATATGGCAGAACACACCCAGAGGTTGATAGATAACATACTCGTCAATACCGGCGGCGATGTCCTCCAGACTATAGCCCGTCATCAATGACGGAATGCCGGTGGCCACCTCCACCATTTCAATCCCCCGCCTCGTCTCACCTCGGGACTCGTCAATGGTCTTACCGTGTTCCATAGTCTGCATCCGGCTTAAGCGTTCAAAATTCTCTTCCATCAGTTCCTTTAGTCGGAAGAGACATCGTACCCGGGCCAGCGGTGGCGTCCTTCTCCAGTCCGGAAACGCCTCCCTAGCCGCCTTTACCGCCGCTTTCACCTCGTCCCCGGTAGACATGGGAACCCGGGCGATGGTCTTCTGGGTGACCGGGTTGACAATATCCAGGGCCTGGCTTGATTCGGACCCGACCCATTCCCCATTAATGTAGTTCTTGAGCTCCAGCACCTCTTTAATCGGTTCTTCCAAAACTGCCACGCTTTTACCCTCCTTTACCAAACGTTTTACTGATCATGGGCTAGTTTATAAAGCTCGATTATCTCCTCTTTAGTCACCGGTCGGGGATTATTCGCCGGGCTGCCGCTGGCCAAGGCGTCTTCCGCCATCCGAGGAGCCAGCTCTACCAGCTTTTCCCCGTCCACCCCCAACTCCCTCAGAGAAGATACTTTGATGTCCTTTATCAGCTTTTGCACCGCCACCATTCCCTGCCGGGCCGCTTCCATATCATCCCGGCCGCTGACATCCACCCCCATCGCCTGAGCGATACGGGCATACCGGGCCAGATTTCCGCTCAGGCTAAACTCCGTAACCACGCCCAGTAGAGCGGCGTTAGAAGCCCCGTGAGACACGTGGAAATACGCCCCGATGGGACGGGCCATCCCGTGTACCAAGGCCACCGAGGAATTACTAAAAGCGATGCCCGCCTGGAGTGCCCCCAGCATAGTTTTCTCTCTCGCCTCGATATTACTGCCCTCAGTCCAAGCCTGCTTCAGATTACCGGCGATGTGCTCAATGGCGGAAAGGCAGAAAATGTCACTCATCGGCTGCGCCTTTACTGAGACGTAGGCTTCAATGGCGTGAGTCAGGGCATCCATACCCGTGGCGGCGGTCAGGCTCCGGGGCATGGAAAGCGTCAACAGCGGGTCAACGATGGCGACGTCAGGCGTCAGAAACGGACTGCCGATAAGCATTTTAACATCTCTTTTGGTATCGGTAATAATGGCCATCAGGCTAACCTCGCTGCCGGTACCCGCCGTCGTCGGCACGGCGATGAGGGAAGCCCCTTTTTGCGGAATCTTGCCCATCCCCTGATAGTCTGTAATTGAACCGGAGTTAGTCACCATCACGGCGATGGCTTTCGCCGTATCAATGGCACTACCCCCACCAAAAGCCAGCAGAAAATCACACCGGTTTTCCCGGTAAGCTTTCAGGCCTTCTGCGACAAAGTCCACGGCCGGCTCGGTAAAAATGCTGTCAAAAATAGCAAACGCCACCCCGCTCTTCTGCAGAGCCTGCTTGATACCGTCCAGTGCCCCTAGTTTGACCAAGACCTGGTCGGTGACCATCAGACCTTTATGCCCCTTCAGTTTCCCGATTTCTTCCCCGACCTGCGCCGAAGCCCCCAACCCGGTAATCAGTACCTGTGGCAGGTGAAACGTCCTAGCTAACGACATACTATCTCCTAGTGCTTATCTCCTTCTGCTCAGCACGGGCACGGCTAGACTCCTTACAAATTAATGGGATACCGGCCGTACTCTCTCCCAGCCTCGAACATGGCCAGGATATTCTCCACCGGCACGTCCGGCTGAATATTGTGCGCCGCCGCCAGGACATAGCCGCCGCCAGGCGCAAGGTCACGGATACGCCGCCTGACCTCGGCCTTTACTTCTTCGGGAGTCCCATTAGGCAACACCCTCTGGGTATCGATGCCGCCCCAGAAACTCAGGCGGTCGCCAAACTCCGACCCCAGCATACTGGAGTCCATGTCCCGAGCGGCAACGTGCACCGGGTTGATGGCATCGACGCCGAGCTCAATAATATCCGGCAGCAGCTTATAGATGGAACCGCAGCTGTGGAGTAGAACAAAAGCCGAGGTGTGTTTCTTCACCGTGTCAAAGAATTTTTTATGGCGGGGCTTGAATAGCCGACGATAAAGCTCGGGAGAAATTATGGGCCCGTTCTGAAACCCCATATCTTCACCGACCAGCACCACATCAACCAGGTCACCCCCCGCCTTCAGGATTTCCGCCGCAATGGCCGAGGTATGCTCCACTACGGCATCAAACATGGCAGCGGCCAACTTCTGATCCGCGGCCAGATCAATGAACCAGTCTTCAAAGCCGCGCAGGAATTGAGAAAGGTGCACAATCGGCGTCGGGAGGCGCGTCACCACGGCGTAATCGGTATTCTCCCGCCAGTCCGAAAGCTGCTGCCGAAAGCCACGCGTGTAGCCAGGGTCACCGGGATCCGGCCAGGGAAAGTTTACAATATCCTGGATGGTTATCGGTCCGGCGAGTGGAGATTTTATCAGGTCATAGTACAACGCGCTGGACGGCTGGCGGCGCACCACGCCGTATTCGTCCTGATAACCATTCCCCCCGACCGGCGTATCCGGCCGGCTGTCCGGGCCACACGACCTTACGAAACGGAAATCGACATCCAGCGCCCGAAGGATAGGCTCATGCACGCCCGCCGTCTGCATGAATTTATGGATGATAGTATCCTCGTCCTCGACGCCAAAATGGGCCTTCAGTTTTTGATATCCGGCGACGTGGATACTACTGCACATCGTGCCGCCAAGGTCAAAAGGTATTCGGTCCGGTTCTTGGTGGCGGAGCGTCTTGATAACCCTTTCCCGATGACTTAAAGGCATACCACATCCCCTTATTGGCACAACATCTAGTCTTCAAGATACTGGTTTCGCTCGTCCTTGTCAACCTAATTTACCGCCCGCGAACCGCCCGACCCCCGTTGATTTGAAATCAGCGGAGTGATATGCTATAAGAGTCAAATTACTTCGAAGGGAGAAAAGACCATGGTCAGTTTAAGCGCCAATTTAAGCATGCTATTCTATGAGGTTAACTTTCTGGATCGCTTTGCACAGGCGTCCCGGGCCGGATTCAGGGGAGTTGAATGCCAGTTCCCTTACCAATGGGAGAAGGAGGCGCTGGCGGAGAGGTTAAATAAATACGGCCTAGAACTAGTACTGCATAATATGCCGCCGGGCAACCTATCCGCCGGAGAGCGCGGCCTAGCCTGTCTGCCCGGCCGGGAAGGAGAATTTCAGGAAAGCGTGGGGCTGGCCATTGAGTATGCCCGATTCCTAGAGTGCCGCCGCCTGAACTGCATGGCTGGTATACCGGCCGCGGCGGTACCGGTGGAAAAGACCCGCCGGACTCTAGTGGATAACCTCCGCTTTGCCGCCGCCGCTCTAGAAAAAGAGGGCATATCCCTGCTGGTCGAGGCCCTGAACCGCTACGACGCCCCCGGGTTTTATCTCAATAATTCGCCAGACACGCTCCGATTGATTGACGAAGTCAACCGGGCCAACCTCTGGTTCCAGTACGATATCTATCACATGCAAATCATGGAAGGCAACCTGATGAAGACCGTCCGGGAAAACCTGACCCGCATCGCCCATATCCAGCTCGCCGACAATCCGGGACGGCATGAGCCGGGTACCGGTGAAATCAATTTTACCAACCTGCTTCGTTTCATTGACGAGGCAGGATACAATGGCTGGGTCGGCTGCGAATACCGGCCGGCCGGCGCCACGGAAGAAGGCCTGAAATGGGCCAAGCCTTATTTGAGAAAAGGAGGAGAATGATGGCAAATCTGGGATTTATCGGGTTGGGCATTATGGGCAAGCCAATGGCGGGCCACTTGCTGGAGGCCGGCCACACCGTGCACGTTTATGACGTGGTCCCGGGACCGGTCAAGGAACTAGCAGCCAAAGGAGCCATAGCCTGCGGCAGCAGTAAGGAAGTAGCCGAGAACTCCTATATCACCATCATCATGGTATCAGACACACCCGATGTGGAGACCGTCCTGTTCGGCAAGGGCGGCGTGGCCAAGGGTGTCAGGATTGGTTCCATCGTAGTGGACATGAGCTCTATCTCGCCGATTGCCACCAAGGAATTCGCCCGGAGACTAGCGGAGTTGGGCGTGCCGATGCTTGATGCCCCGGTTTCCGGCGGCCAGGTGGGCGCGGAGAAAGCCACCCTGTCCATCATGGTCGGTGGCCCGGCCAAAGTGTTCCAACAGATTAAGCCCTACTTCGAACTCATGGGTAAGAACATCGTCCATCTCGGCGGTAACGGTGACGGGCAGACCTGCAAGGTGGCCAACCAGATTGTGGTGGCCCTGACCATTGAAGCGGTGGCCGAAGCCCTCGTCTTCGCCGCCAAGGCCGGTGCCGACCCTCGCAAAGTAAGGGAAGCGCTGCTCGGCGGCTTTGCCCAGAGCCGGATTCTAGAGCTGCACGGGGAGCGCATGCTGGCGCGTAACTTTAACCCCGGGTTCCGTATCCGGCTGCACCAGAAAGATCTGAACCTGGCGCTACAATCGGCGCGCAACCTCGGCGTCAGCCTGCCAAACACCGCCACCGCCCAG
>NZCW01000015.1 GCA_002688435.1 Dehalococcoidales bacterium | reverse complement strand
TGGTTCCAATAAGTCGTGGTTGGCAGTTACATTTTTGTTTTATCCTTCACGTTGCTTTTTGTGCTGGTTACTATTTTACTTACCTCCCTTAATCAACCACAACTTATTGGAACCAAACATCGTATACCCCTTGACAAACCGGTTATTCATGAGTATGCTTTAATAGCTTATCGTCTTGGCGACAGTAACAGACGAGAGAGGTAGGAAAACATGGGGATCAGCTACGAAGTTAAAAAAGGCATTATTTTAGCCGCCGGGGATGGTAGCCGCTTGGGCTATCAAACGGCTGACTACCCTAAAGTTCTCTTGTCGGCGGGTGGTAAGGGCCTGGTGAACTATGCCATTGAGGCACTGGCCGCCGCTGGGATTCGAGAGGTAGCTATCGTCACTGGTTACCTGTCAGATAAAGTGAAGGCGGTATTGGGCAGCGGTGACGACTTTGGCGTCAGGCTGCATTATATTTTTAACCCGGACTATCTCGGCGGTAATGCGTTCTCGTTATATCAGGCCAAGGAGTGGACCGAGGGAGACCCGGTAGTCCTCTGCATGGGGGATCACATGGTTGAGCCAAACATAACCGGACGCTTGCTAGACCGACAGACCATTAACGATGTGCTGTGTGTTGACTATGCCCCGGCCGGCCACCATTGTATCGATGAGGCGACTAAAGTTAATATTGACGATGGCGGTGGCATCCGGGAAATTGGCAAGGATATTGTTGACTGGAATGCTTTGGATACTGGCGTTTTTCTCCTGACCGGGAATTTCTTTGCCACCATGGATGAGCTTGTCCCTCGCCTTGGTATCGATATTGAAATCAATGATGTTATTCGCTTCTTTATCCGCCGAGGAAATCACTTCTATACCTGTGATGTTAGTGGCTGTTTCTGGGTCGATGTGGATACCGAGCAGGATCTGAGAAACGCGGTGGGAGAATTAGGGTAACTGGATGGCCGATGTCTACAACGGCTATGTCTCCCAATATCTTAACCGGAAGGTATCCGAACCGCTAGCCCAACTACTTGCTAGGACGAGAGTAACCCCGCATCAGGTAACTTGGGCCGCCTTCGGCGTAGCGGCATTTTCTTTTCTCGGCTTCATTTCTGGTCATAATATCATCGGCGGTCTTTTAATTCAGTTATCAGCCATCGTTGATGGTATCGACGGTAGCCTAGCCCGCCGGAAAGGTATGGTCACCGAGTTCGGCGGCTTTCTGGATTCGCTGACCGACCGCTACGCCGATATCCTGATGGTGCTGGGGATGACCCTGTGGTCCCTCTCCCACGAGACCTATCCCGGCGTCTGGCCGGTCGGCTTTCTGGCCGTGGCCGGTATCCTTTGTCTTAGTTACACCAGAGCCCGTATTGGTGCCGAACACCGCCATCTCTTTGACAAAAGCCTGCCGTCCTTGGCTTCGCGCGATATCAGGCTTTTCCTGATGATGCTCGGGGGAGTCTCTGGGCAGGCTTATTTCTGCCTGATGGTCATTGCTGTTTTGACCAACCTGGTGGTCGGCTACCGGCTTATTTCCATTTATAAGTACCTTGGCCGGTAATATAGCTGGTCCGAATTGCGCCTAAAATTACGGGTTATTTATTACTTTTTCTTTTTGTTCAGGTAGAAAGAGGGGTTGACAAGACAGAGGCAGTCCCTTAACATGGACGGGATTAAAAAGTAAAAGGAGGACTTTATGCTATTGATACATATACTGGTGAAACCATTTGATATATAGCTTTTATATATTTGATGATACGGGACTAAATTCAGGAGGAGTAAAAAAGAATGAAGTATAGACTGATATTTTCATTGTTGGTACTGACGCTGGTCCTCTCGCTGATAGTGAGTGGCGGATGCGCTAAAGAAGAAAAGTTTGCCAGCTTTACCACCGGCGCCTGGACTGGTGACTGGCTGACCATTTACCCCATCAAGATACTGCTGGAGGAGGAGCTCGGTTATACCACGAGGATAGATGAGACCTCGGTTGCAATGGCCTGGGCGGCGGTGGGTACCGGGCAGGCTGATCTCTGGACCAATGCCTGGCTGCCCAACCAGGCAGATTTACAGGCAGAGTTCGCCGAGACCGCGATATCACTGGGCACCATCTATGGCGGCGGCTCCCATGACCCTTGCCTGCAGTTCTGGGCGGTACCCACCTCGGTATCTGAGCAGTACGGTCTCACTAGCATTGAGCAGCTGGACGACCCCCAATTTGTCGAGATGTTTGATACCGATGGTGACGGTGTCGGCGATTTGCTGGGCTGTGACGCCGCTTGGAAGTGCGCTGCCATCAACGATGAAATTATAGTTGCTTATGGGCTGGAAGGTACTTACGAGCAGAAGTACGGAGCGGAGTCGATGATCACGGCGGCCATTGTAGGGAGCATGAAAAAGGACGAACCGGCGCTTTTCTACTTCTATACGCCGCACCCGTTCTTCATCGACTATCCCATCGGGGAGGCTGTAACCATACTGGAAGACCCGAAGGGAGGCTGGGGAGAGTTGGCGACCATTATCAAGGTCGCCAATCACGAATGGATTGAGGCAAATCCTAAGGCGGCCGAGCTTATTCGCCAAGTGACCATGACTCAGGAGGACATCGCCTGGTCAATGGTACA
Organism: Dehalococcoidales bacterium; assembly: GCA_002688435.1. Classification (GTDB taxonomy): domain Bacteria; phylum Chloroflexota; class Dehalococcoidia; order Dehalococcoidales; family RBG-16-60-22. The sequence continues at coordinate 17,956 of NZCW01000015.1, read as the reverse complement.
GGTAGACGATAGGGGCGACGACGCCGCGACACTAGAGGCGATTGCCCGGGAATGGATGGCGGACCACCAGACCGAAGTGGATGCCTGGGTGGCGGTGGTCAAGTAACTCCCCTTGACTTAAGAATAAGAGAGGCCTCGGCGGGTTTTCACCGGGGCCTCTCCTTTTTGGGCTTTTAGTCGGTCTAGAGAGCGCTGGTGCCTCTTTTCCCTCTCTGGCCTAGGCTCTGGGTAATTCTGTCTAGGACCATGGCTACGAGAACAATGGTGGTGCCGGCCACGAAACCGCGCCCGATGTCCACCTGCCCCAGCGCCATATAGACCTCTCGGCCCAGCCCGCCGGCGGCAATCATGGCCGCTAGCACTACCATGGATAGAGAGAGCATGATGGTCTGGTTTATCCCGGCCATAATGGAGGGTAGAGCTAAGGGTAGCTGTACCTTGAATAGGAGCTGAAAGTCGGTGGAGCCAAAAGTATGGCCTGCTTCCACTAGGTCTTTGGGTACCTGCCGGATGCCCAGGTTGGTCAGCCTTACCGCCGGGGGTGCGGCAAAGATTACGGTGGCCATGACTCCGGGGACATTGCCCAAGCCAAAGAACATTACCGCTGGAATCAAATAGACAAAAGCGGGCATGGTCTGCATAACGTCCAGTACCGGCCGTATCGTATTATTAATACGGTCGCTGCGGGCCGCCAGTATGCCGATAGGGATCCCCATGGCCATCGAGATGAGTACGGCGGTGGCGATAAGGGCCAGTGTGCTCATGCACAGTTCCCACAGTCCGAGCATGCCGATAAAGTACATGGCCGCGCCACTGAATATCGCCACGCGGCGGCCGGCCAGGCGCCAGGCCCACAGCACAATGATTGCCAGTAACGACCACTCGTGCAACATCAGCAAAGAGTCCTCTATGCTGTTTAGCACCCACCGGGTGACAAGTTTGATGGCATCAAATATTACCGCGAAGTTAACGATGAGCCAGTCCATCCCTTCACTCACCCAAAAAGCCAGGTTCCAGGGTGGGTCGGCAGCTAGAGGCGGGTAGAAGCTCTCCGGGTAGTAGCTGCTGAATAACCAGCCAAGCAGTAAAATGAGGCCGCTCGTCCCCGCCCAGAACAACCAGCGGGCCTTGCGGTGCCGTTGCAGCTTCTGGACGAGTTTGTTGGGGGGGTTACTGTTTTGTGTCATTACCGTTGTCTTCTCTGGTCATGCCCAGTAATAGTTCGGTGCGCAGTATCTCTCCGATGAGTCTTTCGTCTTCGTCAATGACCGCCACTGGATTGTCACTGGTTGCGGCCAATGGTATTACTTCCTCAATCGGCTGGTTAGGCCCGATTTGGAGGGCATTTCCTTTGACCAGCTTGCTCAGCCGGGTAATACCGTCTTTGATGGCTTGTTTTGCCTCGTCACGGGTGATCACTCCTCTCAGCCGTCTTCCCGGGTCTAGGATGAAGGCATACTGGACATCGTTCTGTCTCATCTCGTGAACGGCCACCTTGGGTCCCTGCCAGCTATACAGCGTAACCGCCGGGTCTTTCATGATGTTTCGTACCGGGACGACCTTACTCCGGGGTACGTCACGGACAAATTCGGTGACGTAATCATCAGCCGGGCCGATAACTATCTCCTCGGGACTGCCAAGCTGGACGATTAAGCCGTCCTTCATGATGGCCACTCGTTCCCCCATCTTGAGGGCTTCGCTCAGGTCATGGGTGATGAAGATAATGGTCTTATGGACCTGGGTCAGCAGGTTGAGGAACTCGTCCTGCATCTGACGGCGAATCAGGGGATCGAGGGCGCTGAACGCTTCGTCCATGAGTAGTATCTCCGGATCTACGGCCAGTGCCCGCGCTAGGCCTACCCGCTGCTGCATACCGCCGCTGAGCTCGTAGGTATGGTAGTTCTCCCATCCCTTGAGTCCCACCATATTGAGTACTTCCCATGCCCGCTCGCGCCGCTCGGCTTTAGGTATGCCCTGCACCTCAAGCCCGTAAGCCACGTTATCTATTACCGAACGGTGGGGAAACAGGGCAAACTGCTGGAAGACCATGGATATCTGGTGGCGCCGCGTCATTCTGATCTCGGTCTCATTCATAGTGGCCAGGTCTACGTCGTCAATAAAGATTTGCCCACTGGTGGGATCGATGAGTCGGTTAAGGCAGCGGATGATGGTTGACTTACCGCTACCGGAAAGTCCCATAATGACAAAGATCTCACCCTCATTAACGTCGAAAGAAATGTCCCTCACCGCTATGATATGGCCGGTCTGCTCTAGTATCTCCTCTTTGGTCATGCCATTCTGGATGAGGTTGAGGGTGTTCTGCGGGTCATGCCCGAATATCTTCCACACGTTCCGGCAGGAAATTTTCACCCGTGGGGTTTCTGTTTCACTCATTTAAATTCTCGCTTTCCAGCTTTAACAAGGGCACTTATGGCACAGGGCGACATCAGGCTGAGAAATAGGGAAAGGGTAAGGTAAATGAAGTGGGGCAAAGACAGGAAAGGGAAAATCTTTGCACTAGTACCCTTGGGCCAAGCTGGATTGAAGTCCTCCTCAAGGATGTTCAGTAACTTGCTGGACACTAACTCCCAAATACCGCTTTTTTTATAGCAAAGATTTCAGGACAAGTCAATGTGGGTGAGGGGTAATTAACGGGGTGCTGGCTGGTTGTGGAGTGAAGAGACACAAGAAGTAAGTCTGGTGGTTTAACCTTGGTAATCTACCAGATGCGTCATAATACTTTATACTGGTAAATTCACTTTGGATAATCAGGCCCGTGCCATTAATGTTTTTATTGACATTAAGGGTAGCTGACTTTATAATGGCAATTGTCATGGGAATAAGTAAGATAGGTATTCTGACGGGCGGTGGAGATTGTGCCGGCTTGAACTCGGCTATCAAATGGGTAGTTAAAACGGCACTGGATGAGCGACTGGAACGGGAAAGAGGGGTTAAGTACGAGGTCTTGGGGATTCGGGAAGGGTGGCGGGGACTGCTTGATATTGACCTCGTCAGCGGGTCGGACGCCCGGTGTTGTGTGGAGCCTCTGCATCAAGAGATGGTTCGGACCTGGGATAGATACGGTGGGACTTTCCTGGGGACTTCGCGGACGAATCCCTATAATCCGAAAAATGACCAGTCAAAGATGGTGCGGGATAATATTGACCGACTGGGCCTGGACGTGGTAATCGCCATCGGTGGTGAAGATACCCTAGGGGTGGCGTACAAGATGTTTAGAGACGGCACTAACGTCATCGGTATTCCCAAGACAATTGACAAGGATCTTTCCGAGACTGACTGTACCCTGGGATTTGAGACCGCGCTAAATGTTATTACCGAGGAGGTAGATCGGCTGAGGACCACGGCTGGCTCCCATAGGCAGATCTTCGTGGTGGAAACAATGGGGAGGTATGCCGGCTGGCTGGCATTGGAGGGGGGTGAAGCTAGCGGGGCTTATATCATCCTGATACCGGAATGTGATTTCTCCATAGAACGGGTGGATGAGCTGCTGCTGGAAGGGAGGAGAGAAGGGTCCAGATATGACATTATTCTGGTTGCCGAGGGAGCCAAGCCGACAGGTGGTGTTGAGTTTGTCAGAAAAGACGGTATTGATAGCTTTGGGCATAAAGCTCTTGGCGGGATTGGTGATTATCTGGCTAAAGAAATAGCCGATAAAACTAGGCTGAACTTACGAAGCGTAACCCTGAGCTATCTGCAGCGCGGCGGCGCTCCCTGCGCTTATGACCGGAGGATGGGGAGGTATTTCGGTATTGCCGCGGTTGACTTGGTGACGAGGAGAGACTTCGGCAAGATGGTGTGCTACAAGAACGGCCTGATTTCGGCTGTCCCGCTGGAAAAGGTTATCGGCCGGCCGAGTCTGGTAGATATCGAAACGGAGTATGACGTCGAGAGGTATAACGGACGCCGGACGATACTGGTGAGTGAAGAAAAGGCTAAAGAGTCTGCCTGGTAAAGGACGGATCGGAAGAGAATATGTCTAGCGTGCCTGAGAATATTGACACCTTGGTGGATGAGGCTGTTTTTGCGACGGACAGCCAGCTTCGGGAAAAGAGTCGGCGGACAATCCGGGAATTGGCGGCCGCACAGGGAATTTTCCCGGCCAGTATTCAAGGTCTGTACGAGGCTGCCGGCCAGGGGCACTACGGCGGCATTACCGTGCCGGCGATAAATATTCGTGGTATTACCTATCAGGTGGCTCGGGCAGTCTTCCGGGCGGCCCAGCGGGATAGCGTCGGTGCCTTTATCTTTGAGATTGCCCGCTCTGAGACAGGCTATACCGGCCAGAGGCCGGATGAGTATACCGTCGCTATTCTGGCCGCCGCCATCAAAGGAGGGTTCTGCGGGCCGGTCTTCATCCAGGGAGACCATTTTCAGGTCAGCCGGAGCAAATACGGCGCGGAACCGGAAAAAGAGCTGAACGCGGTCGAGGAGCTGGTACGGGAAGCGGTAAGTGCCGACTTTCTGAACATTGATATCGATGCCTCCACCTTGGTTGATTTAGACCAGTCAACCATTGAGGAGCAGCAGGCCATAAACGGTCGGGTCACCGCCGATATGACTAATCTGGTACGCAGCCTTGAGCCGAAAGGAGTCACTATTTCGGTCGGTGGTGAGATTGGGGAAATTGGTAAGGGTAATAGTACAGTGGAAGACCTGAGAGGCTTTATGGCCGGGTATCTCAGCCGGCTGGGGTCGGAGGTGAAGGGAATCTCGAAAATAAGTGTGCAGACCGGGACGGCGCATGGTGGAGTGGTCCTGCCTGACGGAACAATTGCCAAAGTTAAACTTGACTTCAAAACTCTGGAAGACCTGTCCCGCCTGGCGCGGGAGGAGTTCGGTATGGGTGGTGCTGTGCAGCACGGCGCATCCACCCTCCCGGACGAAGCGTTTGACATGTTCCCCAGGACGGGTACACTGGAGGTGCATCTGGCTACCGGATTCCAGAACCTTATCTATGACAGTCCGTTTTTCCCCGGGGAACTATTAAACGATATTAACCGGCACCTCTCGGGAAAATACGCCGACGAGAGAAAAGAAGGCGAGACCGAGGAACAGTTCCGGTACAAGACCCGGAAAAAGGCGTTCGGCGATTTCAAGAAGGAAATGTGGCATCTTCCGGCAGAGAACCTCCGGGAGATAAGGGAAATGCTGGAAAAGCGCTTTTCCTTACTCTTTCACAAGCTGAATGTTACCCAGACGAAGGCCTTGGTTGATAAGTACGTGGCTAATTCATCATCAGGCTAATTGTCCGTTCCCGAGGAAGGTGCTTGACACGGCCGGGAAAAGTTATTATCTTAAATGTGAGGCGGAATACTTTATGGGATAAAACCCGAGGGAAATGCTCGTCTTTGATATTTCCCCAAAGATTTATACTATAGATGGAGGTTTATTCATGATAGATTTACTGGGATCACTAGCACAGGGTGTGGAAAAAGGGGACGATAAGCAGGTAGTCGAGCTAGTCGGAAAGGCGCTGCAAGGTGGTACCGTCGCCCGAGAAATTTTGGAGGAAGGCTTGGTACCCGGTATCCAGGCGCTAGGACAACGTTTCAAAGAGGGGATGGCATATCTCCCCGAGATATTGGTCTCCTGCCGGGCTATGAGCCGGGGGGTTGAGTTGCTAAAACCGCACCTCGGTGGCGCGGATGTCGGCAATAAGGGAACGGTAGTCGTGGGTACGGTAGAGGGCGATATGCATGACATCGGCAAGAATCTGGTCAAGATCATGCTGGAAAGCAACGGCTTCCGGGTGGAAGACCTGGGGGCGGACGTCGTCCCGGAGACATTTGTCAATGCCGTACGGGACAGTAAGGCGGATGTCGTGGCGCTGTCCGCCCTGCTCACCATGACGATGGTGGAGATGCCCAATGTCATCGGGGCGCTGAAGGAGGCGGGGTTACGGGGTAAGGTGAAAGTACTTATTGGTGGGGCACCTATTACCCGTCAGTTCGCTGACGAGATAGGCGCCGAAGGGTTCGCCGAGGACTGTGCCTCGGCGGTGGATGAAGTCGTCCGGCTGATGGCGCTTTAAAGGAGAGGATTGGTAGATAAATCAAAAGTCCCTATGCCTAACCGGGAGCGGTTTCTGGCTGTCTGCCGCGGCAAAAGGTTGGGCGATGTGCCAATAGCGGACTGGTATAATAAATACTGGGCGGAGACCCCCGCGGTGTGGGTAAAACAGGGCGCCCCCAAAGAAATCCTGACCGCGGAAGGTTTCCAAAGTTATTTTCAACTTGATCATTATCAGAGTTTGCAGGAAATAGTTGCCTGTGTGATGCGGTCCGATTTAAAAGAGGACCCGGAGCAGCCGGGCTCGGGGTACTATCTGGTTACGCCGCCGGTAGTCCCGGTCTTCGAACAGAAAGTCTTGCGTGAGGATGGGCGCCACCGGGTTGAGACTACTTACGGCGGAGCCACCGTGGAGGTTTCCAAAGAGCATCCCCTGGCTATGCCCAGGTATCTTGACCACCCGGTGAAGGACTGGGCGAGCTGGCGGGAGTACAAGAAACGCCTTGATCCGGATACCCCGGAACGCTGGCCTAGAGACTGGGAAGCCTACGTGGCCAGGAGAAACAGTCAAGATGCGCCCACCCTTTTGATGCTGTCCGGTTTCTTCGGCATGTTGCGGGAGTGGGCCGGACTGGAGAGATTGCTCTTCATGTTCTATGATGAACCTGATCTGGTCGAGGACATGATGGAGCAGATGCTCTACTTGGTTATGGGCGTGGCCAAACGGGCGTTACGCGACCTGAGGGTTGAGTGTGTCCGTTTCTGGGAAGATATGGCCTATAAAGCCGGGCCTTTGATTTCCCCGGCAATGGTCCGGAAATTTATGTTACCGCATTATCGGAAAATTACCGATTTCCTGCACAGTCAGGGTATTGACATTATCCATCTGGACAGTGACGGCAATGTGAACGAGCTGATTCCAATCTGGCTGGAGGTGGGGATTAACTTTCCCTGGCCTCTTGAGGTTGCCGCCGGGATGGACGGCGTGGCCCTGAGAAAGAAGTACGGCAAGGACATAATACTGGGGGGTAATATCGACAAGCGGGCGTTTATCAAAGGGAAAGACGTCCTCCGTGAGGAAGTTATGTCTAAGGTGCCCTATCTCGTGGAGACGGGCGCCTTCTTCCCCGGTATTGACCACTCGACTCCGCCTGACGTGCCTTTTGAGAATTTTTGTTACTTTATTAACCTACTCAGAGAGATTGGCGGCCTGGAAAAGCTGCCCGAGTAGCCAGAGAGATGGTGCTTGAAATCACGATGTTGAAGGCGGCGGAATGAAAGCGGAGATTCTTTCTATCGGGACGGAATTGCTTCTTGGTGAAATCGTTGATACTAATACTCCGTTTCTGGCGAACCAGCTGTCTTTGCTCGGGATTGACCTTTTTTTCACTTCGGCCGTGGGCGATAACCCGGGGAGGCTGTCCGGTGCTCTGAGGCAGGCTTGGGAGAGGTCGGACGTTATTATCACCACCGGGGGTCTGGGCCCGACGCAGGACGATATTACCCGGGAGACTATTGCCGGTCTTTTCAAGGAAGAACCGGCAGTTGACCCGGCCCTGAAACAGAGCATTGTCGACTATTTTGCGCAGCGCGGTATAGAGATGCCGGCGAGTAATATCAAGCAGGCGGTCCTTGTCCCTTCCGCCGCCGCCATTCCCAATTCCCGTGGTACGGCCCCCGGGTGGTGGGTAGAGAGAGACGGGCGGATAATCGTGGCCATGCCGGGTCCGCCTGGCGAAATGCAGTTTATGTGGCAGAACCAGGTATTTCCCCGGCTGCAGCGGAAGACCGGAGCCATTATCCTGTCCCGGATGCTCAAAACCTTTAGCCTGACCGAGGCTAAAGTGGACGAACTGGTTACCCCTTTGATGTCATCCCTTAATCCCACTCTGGCGACCTATGCCAAGCTGGACGGTATCTATCTGCGTATTGCCGCCAAGGCGGCGCGGCGCCCGGAAGCGGAAGAGTTGATTTCCCGGCATGAGGCCGACATTAAGAAAATACTGGGTGACGCCATCTGGGGGGCGGATGATGAGACGCAGGAGAGTGTCGTGGGGCAGTTACTTACCACCCGAGGTTTGACCCTGGCGGTGGCGGAATCGTTCACTAGCGGTTATCTGGCCCATACCTTGGCGAGTGCTCCCGGAAGCCGGAGTTACTTTAAGGGCGGGATAGTGGCCGCCACGGATGAGGTTAAAGTTGTCCTAGGTATCGATGCCGGGCTGGTGGCCGGTGGGCCCAGCGCCGAATTGGCCGTAGCTATGGCGGGTCTGGCGCGTCAAAAACTGGGCGCCAGTATTGGTATCGGCATCGAAGGTTATAGCGAACCGGTAGGCGGGACACTGCCGGGCACGGTGTTTATCGCCATTGACCGCGAGTCGATTGGTGAACCGGTGGTGCAGCGCTACTCGGGAAGGTTGTACCAAATGAAAAAAAGGGCGGCCTACTACGCCCTTTTTGACCTGATGAAACTCCTCAGGTCAGCATAAAAACTCGGATATTGTTCCCGGGCTTTCCCCGGTGTCAGGTTTCTTTATCGCCGACGTGTTTCAGGTTATTGACCAGCCGTTTTTGACTCGACAGTACTGGCCATCCAGGACATAATCTGTGCTAAACTAGTCTATGAGAAAGCCCGGGGGCGAAAAGTGACCGCTTTCGTTTTTTCTGACGGTTCTCCAGTCCGCAGAAAGCCGAGGGCGGGGTTTCTCTTTTTATGTTGACAAATACCTGATATTAGGATTAGATTAAAGTTCGGGCATGTAGAATATCCTCGAATAGTATATGTAGGTTTAGGAAAGGGAATGGTATGCTAGCATCCGGAACGACAAGTATAGTATAGCTACGACTTGTGCTTTTTTGGTTGTTTATCGATATAAGGTGCTACATGTTATTTAGAAAGAAGTGCTCGAATTGTGGAGCGAAGAACCCTAAAGATGTCACTGCCTGTGCTGGATGTGGGGCACCGTTTGAATTGAAACAGATGGCGGTTCAAAAAACAATAAAAAATTACGGGGAAGTTCTCCACGAGAAAACTATGCACCCCAACATTATGGATACTGATGCCTGTAACACGCGGGGTAACCGCTACTTAGAGCAACGTCAACTCGGAAGGGCAATTGAGGAATTCGGCGAGGCCATCCGACTCGACCCCAAGTATGCAGTGGCCTATGGCAACCGGGCGATGGCTTACAAACTACAGGGTAACAAAATCAGGGCTATTGCTGATTTTGAAAAGTTCATCGCTCTTACTCCTGATCCTAGGTTGATACAGATAGCCAAGCAACAAGTTGAAGAGCTCGCCACCAAATGATATGATGAAAATGGTATTAGATAACAAAAAGTTGGAAGAAAAGAGTGCCAGTAGCAAAAATACAAAAATGTGGAGGGAAGTAAAATGGCATTAGATATATTTTTAGGAATAATAATGGTGACTGTGCCAGCCTTTGCGTTTGTCGCATTTGTTGCCCACGTTGTCAGTAAATTATAAAAGAAGATAACGGGGTGAGCTGTTGCGTTTGGTTTGGTGAAAAGAGCCTTGGATGATAACAGGTAACATTAGACGATAAGGCGTCAGGTTATTCCCGGTGCCTTTCTACCTCACCGCTTGTAAGTTAGGCTATTCTTATTTCTTAATACTTGGCTATAGCCTCCAGTATTTCCTCCAATTTTACCCTGGCACCAGCTTGGAGGTATTCAATCGCGTTTAACGAACATTCATGTTCCTCTGAGCTGGTTCCAGCACAACCTTCCTCAATAACACGTATGCGGTAGTCACGTTGGTGTGCAGAGGCCGCCGAGTAATGTATGCAGACATTAGTAACTAAACCGGCTATGATGAGGGTATCACCAGGCTTAACTCCTAGACCATTGATGAGGTATTCCATGCCCGTCCCCAGAAAAACATCATACCTCGGTTTCTGGATTACGTAATCGCTTGGCGCTGTCGTTAGTTCCCTGGTAATTTCCACCCCTTTGGTACCTTCCAGACAGTGATCTGGCTCAGCGCCATCTTTTTCCCGGCCGAAGTCTACCTTAGACTTCCGATGAAATTCCTGCGTGAAAATAATGGGAATACCCACCTTGCGGCCGGCGTCAGTAAGCCGATTTATCGGTGAGATTATCTTGTTCCCCTCTACCGCGGGAACCGCGCCTCCGGGTAGAAAGTCATGCTGCACATCAATTATAATGATGGCCGCCTTCCCTTCAATTGTCTTGACCATAATTAATATGCCTCCTTATTTAACCTCCAAACATTCCCATTAGCACTCGCACAGTGATGGCTACCAGCATGCCAAGGAACGGATCGATAGAGGCTGCAGTGACGCCAGCGGCAACGGCGCCTGGTACCGGGTCTGCCATTAGAATTGGCAGGTTTTCCGGGATGATTATCAGCGTACCCAGGACCAGCAGGAAACCGACAATGGCCTGCGTGGGAACTAATTTGCCTAACTTAGGGAGTATGCCAAAGAGTAATAGTGCTCCCATTAGCACCATCATTAACACACCGGAAAAGATGGGGTGAGGTGCCGCGGCGGTGGCGCTTATTATTGGTTCAACATTGGCGCCACCAAACATACCGCTGAAGAGGGACCCCACACCAGAGGTGACATTTACCACATCCGGGTTGGCGACCCTTCCGGCTAGTAGGTCAGAGTCAATGGCACCGTAGGCAATGCTCGTCCCGGTTCTCAAGGCGAGTATGGCTAGGGTAGCCCGGATGACCGATGGTTTGGTGATGTAGGCCTTGATTTCTGCCCAGGATCGGGGTATCAAGCTAACCTTCTCAATCTCTGGTTTGGATACCACCGGTTCGTAAGCGCCAAGAATTCTGCCGGCAATCACACCGGCGGTAACGCTACCGGCTAAGGCGATGATTAAGGCCCAGTCTGGACTGATAATAGACATAGGGATGAAGAGCAGGTAGGCTACTATCGCTGAGGTAATCCCGATCTTCCAGTTCTCCCTTAACAAATCAAAGGCAACAATGGATAGGATTAGCCCAGCACCAGCCATCATGCCGCCTTGAATCGCTTCACCAATGAAGCCCACGATAGTCCCGTAAACACCGATACCGCCAAGGATGGCACCAACTATGCCAGCCAGCATGGCGGTATAGCACATGCCGCGCCAGTCCCCGTTGTTACGTCGGGAAACGACCGTCAGTCCTTCCACTTGGAAGGAGACCGGGACCACCGACTGGAAAATGAGCATTAAGGCGGCGCCGAACAGGAAACCAAGGCCAGTAGCCTGAGCGGCAAACCCAAGACTTAAGGCGACAAAACCTTCACCTACAGTGTCACCTAGGGTAAATACCGCAAAGAGAATATCTTGCAACCATTCCATATCTTATTTTCCTCGTCTCTGTTTTTGATTTACCTAAAGTCGACCTCTTTGGGACCTCAATCTTTGAGGCTAAGGTTACATTAAATTCTGAAACACTATCGTTCTTTTTTCGGGTAAGCACCACCCCCTCAAGTCCGAGCGTAATGCCGTCGAGTGGTTTTGGTTAGTTTATAGCACATTATTTAATAGTTGTAAACTTTTCCCAGATTGCTCTGGTGGATGCCCTGTTAGCACTACCCTCATTTGTGCCTGACTCCGGTATTTTATCTGGTAATCCGGGTGCCAGTCTTTCCCTCCAGCGCTCTTAGCGCCGTCTCAGGGATGGTGATAATCACCTCTCGCTCCCGCGATGGTTTGGTCTCTTCCAGGAACATTATAGCTGCCCGGATTTTGGGTTCCATATTCCCCTTGCCGAAATGTCCCTCCTCCAGTAATTTCTTGGCTTCCGCGAGACTCAGGTTCTCCAACGCCTTCTGGTGAGGTGTGGCAAAGTCTCGATATACGTGCTCCACAGCAGTAAGAATAAAGAGGACGTCGGCATCAATTTCTATAGCTAGGCGGACTGAGGCATAGTCCTTATCAATTACCGCTTCTACACCGCGTAAATTGTGATTATCTTCCCTCACCATCGGGACTCCGCCACCGCCGACGGCGATTACTATCTCACCGGTATTCAGCATGCTTTTGATAATCCTGGCCTGCTGGATATTGACTGGTATTGGCGAAGGGACTACGCGGCGGTAACCACGGGCGCTGTCTTCGATGATATCCCATCCTTTTTCCTGACGTAGCTGTTCTGCTTCGTTGGCATCGTAGAAAGGGCCGATGGGTTTGGAAGGGTCTTTGAAGGCAGGGTCATTCTTATCCACTATCACCTGAGTTACCACGGTGGTGATATTATGCGATGCTCCCGCCTGTCTCAGATGGTTAGCCAGTGTATTCTGAATCATGTAGCCCATGTACCCTTCCGTTTGCGCTCCCAAGACATCCAGAGGCATAGGAGGCACCACGTTTTTGGCAGCTTCATCGGCGAGGAGTAGATTGCCGATCTGCGGTCCGTTCCCGTGAGTGATGATGACGCGGTTTCCACTGCTGAGGAGGTTAAGTAACTGTTCCGCCGTGCGGTCTAAATTCTGGTATTGCTCGACGGCAGTTCCCTTCTCCTTCGCCCTGATAATAGAGTTTCCACCAAGAGCGATCACGAATATCTTGTTCTTGTTTTTATTTGACATTATTTTTCGGCTCACCTACTGCATTAAGGTAGAGATACTCTCTTCCTGCTTAGCAGGAAGAGAGTATCTCGCTTGAACCGATGACTCGTAGACCAGGGTCTTGTCTTTTAGTAACGTATGGCTCGGGCCACCTCTTCCTCAGAAGGGGCTTCGGAAATCACCGTATGCTTTGGTGGGTCTTGCTTCTGAGTTAGCAGGCACACTAGTATCATCACAAGGAGCGAGACAACCGGCGGAATTAATGTGTCCAGACCGGCCAAATGCTCCGGAATATAAAAGATACCATATGCTGGATTGCCTACCGCAAAGAATAAGATCAATCGAAGGATGGAACCAATAACAACGGCGGACAAAGCCCCGTACGCATTTGCCTTTTTCCAGTATATGCCCAGTGTCAGAGGAACCAGGCATCCGGCAAAAACCACGTCGAAAGCGAGAACCAGCATCATCCCTGGCTCGGGTTTTACGTAGGCCAGCCAAACCGAAAATGCCATTATCGGTATAAGCCAAAGCCGAGCCCACCATAGAAGCCTGTTGTCCAGAACATGCCAGTCAACAGCTAGCTCTTCAACGCCCACTCCTAATTTTTTAGCTTTTCTTCTCTGCAGCGGAAGTAAGATGTTCCGGTGCAGTATATTCCGGCCAAATACGGCGGATACGGCTAGTGCCCCCCCGTTGGCGGTGGACAGGCCGGCACCGATAACGCCAGCCATGACGAACAGTCCGATGACCAGAGGCATGGTAGTTGTTGTCGCCAGTACTAAAACCGACCTGGGGTCATCGATTTCTGGAAGGAACTGGAAGGCCATCAACCCAATGAATGAAGCAGCCAGTCCCAGGATCAGCGTGAATCCGGCGCCCCACAAACAGCCCCTTCGAGCTGTTTCCGGGTTCTTCGCGGCAAAGACTCTTTCCATGAAATCAAGGGCAACCACGTCACCGATACCGAGCGCCAGGATACCCGCCCAATTCAGAAGCGCCCCATTTTCTATTGAGTATAAACCACTTAGGTCAGCGTAGCCCGGTGGAATGGCCGCGGCAAAGTAGCTCCAATCACCGCCACCAACGCTGAAAAATATCCAGAGAGCTCCACCAACGAACGCTAGCAAAGCAGGATATAGCTGCACTATGTCGGTGGCGGCACATGAGAAAAGCCCGCCGCTAAAGGTATAGGTAAGGAGCAGGACACTCATGATGAGCAGCGCCGGGAAATACTCCAGGCCAAAGATCATATGGATTATCCAGGCGGCACCGGCCAGGTTGCCCGCCACTAGGATGCAAAAACTGAAAGACATGAGTAGTCCAACGGGGACTTCTACATGGCGACCAAATCTCCTGAAGTAGAAATCGGCCAAGGTTATCAGGTTCATCCGGTTCAGAGGCTTGGCGTACCATATGGCGACGATAACAAGGCACAAAGCCAGCCCCAGCGGGAACATGAATCCACCCCAGAACCCAAAGCTATGCACGCCGCCGGCATTACCCAGCGTGGCGTTGGCATCCAGCGCCTGGGCGAACAACATGGTGCCTATCAGGAAAAGAGGCAGCCGCTTACCGGCAATGATGAAGCGCCTTCCACTCTTCCGAACCATGAAATACATGGATATACCAACGAGAACGTAAAACGCTACAAGGATAATTAGACCAATCTGATAACCGTTCATACGCTTTCATCTCCTTTCGTTTTTAATTCAGTCAAATTATTCGTTAGTAACCCTTAATCTGTTTCGGGAAATAATCCTCGCATTTACCCTCGCGATAGACATCCAGCGTGGTGCAGTGCAGGGCGCCCCCAAACGGGATAACCTTTTCATACGGAATAGGGAGCACCTCGAAGCCGAGCTTATCTAACTGCTCGCAGTACGCCGTCTCATGAGCTTCCACGCAGACCGTCTTCGGGTCTACGGAGAAGGTGTTCATCGAGATCCATGACTTACCTTCATATAGTCCGGTCAGGTAGATTTTGTTCTTATGTACGTGTACTGGCCGCGCCGCAGGAACCAATTCCCAGTCGTTTATCTTGAATAATTCCCATAACTCTGGAGTGCGCGGGGACCAGTCTGGATTATATACGGCCAGCCCTGGCCGTAGCGGTACCAGGTTCACATCGATGTGCCACGGGTGATAATTGTCCGGCCGGTCAGGCGAGGGGGGCCAGGGAGTGTCAAACAGGACATGATGGACCCGGATGCCGAGCGAAGCGAACATACGCTTTAGCCAGTCCATACCACCCTTGTTGGTCACGCATGAGCCTTGGTGGAAGATGTCCTTGCCAAACCGCATAGCATCAGCGGCGTCCCACAGCGGTTCCTTCTCGGTCAACTGGAACTCCCAGTCGTGCAGTCTCTGCTTCTTCTGCTCATCCGTCCATGTATGCTCCATATCGTAATAGTAGTTCCTGACGAAGGACTCATCCGTGAGCATGGGTATGGGCGCGGCGAAATGCACTACCTCGGAGTCCTCTTTGAAGTACCGCTCAAAGATTGGCCGGAGATTATAACGCTCCCAGTAGCGGGTGCGGCGGCAGGTCGTGGCCTCAACAATGTAGTTACCATGAATCATGGTGACGTCGCGGGTGTTGTTGACGCCGTGGCAGTTAAGCTGCGTCCAATACGGGTTCGAGATCGGTACATTTAGCATGAACGGTTGAATATCTACTCGCTCGACGGTGACGCCTCGCTTTTCAAGTACCGACACAAGATAGTTCATCTGCTCGTTGGCCGCATCCACCATCTCCTGCGGGAACGGTCCCCATTGCCCCAGCGGAAAACCGCCCAGCGGGAGGTCATACCACCAAGCAGGCTCCGAGGCCGGAACGTTGGTACCCTCTGGTCTCCCTATAATCACGCGCTTCAACGGGTCCCATTCGTTCCAGGAGTTTACAATTTTTGTCATTAAAACCCTCTCCTTTTCTAAGTATCTCTTTCTTCAATTCAGGCTGCGCTGTAGTCTATCACGGCATCTTTCATTTCGACATAATTGAATCATCTCCTTCCTTGGAGTGTACGCGGACTTCTGCTATTTTCTATTTCATAGGAAGATTATGCGCCTTTCCAAACTCGGATAATATTTGGCCTAATTCTGGCGTTCCGATTTCCTGAAGGTCATAGTAGACCCTGGTATTGGGTTTCTTGATGTTAATGATCCGGTTTAAGTCGATGGGTGTGGCCACCACTACCGCATCACAATCGGTCTTGTTGATGGTCGTCTCCAGGTCCTTTAGCTGTTGTTCGTCGTACCCCGTTGCCGGCAGGAGTGTTCCGATATCCGGCCAGAGTTTGAAGGTTTCGGTGATACTTCCGACGGTATAAGGTCTGGGGTTTACCAATTCGGCGGCACCGTACCGTTGAGCGGCTACCGTTCCTGCGCCTATTCTCATCCCGCCATGCGTTAACGTTGGACCGTCTTCGATGACCAGTACTCTCTTTCCCCTGATAATCTCCGGATTATCAACTCGAATCGGAGAGGCGGCGTCAACTACGGTTGCCTCTGGATTTACCCTGGTAATACTCTCTCGCACCTTCAGAATGTTATCCGGATGGGCACTGTCGATTTTATTGATAACCACCACATCGGCGATTCTCAGGTTGATTTCACCGGGATAATAGGAGACCTCATGCCCCGGGCGATGGGGGTCGGCCACCGTTACCATCAGGTTGGGCTTGAAGAACGGGAAATCATTGTTTCCTCCGTCCCAGACGATGACATCGCAGCCTTTAGGGTCTTCTTCGGCAGCCTCTAAAATGGCCTGGTAGTCCACGCCGGCGTATATCACGTTGCCGCGTACGACGTGTGGCTCGTACTCTTCCATCTCCTCGACAGTACATTTGTGCTTCTCCAGGTCTCCCAGCTCGGCAAAGCGCTGTACCTTCTGGATAACCAGGTCGCCGTACGGCATGGGGTGACGGGCAGCAACCACTTTCAGGCCTTTTTCCATCAGAAGCTCTATGACCCTTCTCGAAGTCTGGCTTTTGCCGGAGCCTGTTCTCACCGCACACACTGCGATAACGGGTTTCTTGCTTTTGAGCATCGTGTCTCTGGGGCCGAGCAGCATGTAGTTTGCCCCGGCGGCATTTACGATGGCGCCGATACCCATCACGTGCTGGTAAGAAACATCACTGTAAGCAAAGACACAGGCATTAACCTTCAACTCTTTTATCAGCTGTGGTAATTGCTCCTCCGCGTAAATGGGAATTCCTCCCGGATAGAGGGCACCCGCTAGTTCGGGCGGGTATGGTCTCCCGGAGATGCCCGGTACCTGGTGTGAACCGGTGAAGCCTACCACGTGGTACTCTTCATTGTCCCGAAAATACGTGTTGAAGTTGTGAAAGTCTCTTCCCGCAGAGCCGATAATAAGTATATTTTTCTTCCCCATGTTTACTCCTTTCCTTAACCGATACATACTTCTTCGTTAACGTAGACTAACTTCATAACGCCACCATTAATATAATGCGGAAAGCGGTTACCGTCTACCACCCGCATTATAATTTTCTCCCGGCCTCCTGTAAAAAATAAGTGATAAAAGTCGGGCAAGTGATGGTTTTATGTGGTAATTTGATTCATATATACACCCTTACCTAGCGCTTGTCAAGTACCTGGGAGGTATAGGGATGTGCGAAACTATTCCTAAAGCTAATCCCCACGATTAATTGAATTTTAAAAAAATAGTTTACCCGATACTGGTCAAGAGGAAGATTACCTCGCAGGGCGTGATAGAATGGTTATTTGAGCTATTTATCATGAAAGCGATACCTCTGAGAGCATATCAGGTCGGATAATGGGCCGGAGTTTACGGCCAAAGCTATCAGAAACTGGAGCAATCGATTAGGAGTTAAGACCCTGTATATAGAACCGGGGAGTCCCTGGGAGAACGGCTATATCGAATCGTTTAATGGGAAGTTGAGAGACGAGCTGTTGAATCGAGAGATGTTTACCACTTTAACTGAAGCCAGGGTACTGATAGAGCAGTGGCGCAGGGAGTACGGTGGCGTGAGGATAGAACAGGCCAGGAAGCTCAAGAATCTGGAGAAAGAGAATGCCCGGCTGAAGAAGCTGGTGGCTGATCTGTCTCTGGACAATGCCATGTTGAAAGAAGCCGCAGAGGGAAACTTCTAAGCTCGTCCAGGAAACGCAAGGTCATCAAATTTATCGTTAAATTTTTATTACTAAAGGGCTTGACATACCCGAACAGAGTACAGTATATTAAATACATCATTTTAGTCAACTGTTATGCTATGGGAAGATTTCTTAACGCCAGAGAGCTTGCTAACCTTGACCTGCTCCACGGCAGGGGACTGTCGTCTGGCTGTGTATCGTCGTGGCGTCCCACGCATCTCCTTCATTATCATCCT
>NZCW01000014.1 GCA_002688435.1 Dehalococcoidales bacterium | reverse complement strand
TACGAACCGGACATTATGGGCATACAGAGCGCCGCCTATACCCATGATACTCGCTCCCAACATGAAAGATTGGAGTTTGAAACTAAACACGTTCTTCCCGCTGGCCGCAGTGGTTATTTCATCCTCCCGAATAGCTTTCAGTACCCTTCCCCAAGGCGACTTTATGGCTCGTTCTACGACGACGTAGATAATGGCAATTATGATGACTACGACTACCAGGTACAGGTAGTCGTAGTTCTGGGGAGATACCAAGCCCCCCAAAAACTTGGGGATACGGTAAAGGCCCTTGGAGCCGTTGGCTAGCCATTTTTCATTGAGGAAGATAAACCGAACACTCTCCGCGATACCTAGAGTGGTGATGGCCAAGTAGTCTTCTCTCAGCCGGATAGTGGTATAGCCGATAATCAGAGCCACCAGACCGCAAACCGCCCCAGCCCCCAGTAAGGCGATAAAAAACCAGAGATCAATACCCAAGTTGAATACTCCCAGTAAAGCCGGTAAGTTACCACCGAAGATATTATCTTCAAAGAGCAGGAGGTCAGGGGTGGCGGTGGTCAGCAAGGCCGACGTATAAGCGCCGAGAGCGAAGAAACCGGCAATGCCAATGTTGAAAAGACCGGTATATCCCCAATGGACATTTAGCCCCAAGGTAAAAACGGCGTAGATGAGTGCCATGATGGCAAACCCGGTAAGGTAACCGAAAATACCGGTGATGTCCATCATTCTCTCACCCCAAAAATTCCCCTCGGGCGCAGAAGAAGAGTCACTATCATTATCAGGAAAGCAATGGCCGTTTTATAACCTGGATTGAGCCACTGAGTAGAAACCTCGGCCGTAACACCAATAATGAGGGCTCCCACCAGAGCTCCATAGGGGTTACCGATACCGCCTAGGATAACGGCGGCAAAAAGGGGAATTAAAATCCGCCATCCCATAATGGGTAAGAGTTGTGCCTGAAAAACTGCCAGCAAGATACCACCGATAGCGGCTAATGTAGCGCTTATCGCCCAAGTCCACCAGATAACCCGTTCGGTGTTAATACCACTCACTCGAGCCAGTTCCATGTTGTCCGAAGTAGCCCGCATGGCTTTACCCATCCGGGTACGGGTGAGAAACAGATATAACGCCAGGACTAGAAGTATTGCCAGGGCTCCGATAAAGAGATTATCCGGTGGAATACGGACTTCCATGGGAAACATATAGAAAGGCTTGGATAGCCGAGGGTACTGCCATGTCTCCCCGCCCCATATGACCTGGATTAGTCCCCGTAAAGCAATAGCTACCCCCAGTGATGTCATGGCCAGCACTGCCTTGCTGACGTTTCGGTGTCGTAGGCGCCGGTATACACCTATGTCCAAGCCAATAGCGATGGCCACCAGCACCAGTATGATCAAAGGAAAGGCCAGGAACAGTGGATAGCCAAAAGTGAAAGGGCCAAAGCCCGTACCCTCCAACCCGATACCGGGAAAGAGCATGCCCAGTAAGAATAGCCCGAAATAAGCCCCTAAAGTCATGAAGTCGCCGTGAGCGATATGGGCAAAGTTAAGTATACCGTATAGCAACGATAGACCGATGGCACCGAGGGCAACAATAGCCCCCAAGAACAGGCCGTTGACCACCAGTTCCAGCTTGATAACGGATAGAAATGCCAGCAAGAGTACTATTGCCAGGCCGACCAATACCGAGTAGCTAGCCTTCCATTTTCGTACCAGGAATTGCGCCTTCTCCTTCAGCACCGCTACCTTCCTATCCTCCCAGGTAGAGCTTTATCACTTCGGGATTCTTGAGTAGATTCTCACCCCGGTCCTCAAGTTGGTTCTGTCCCGAAGCCAGAACGTACCCCCAGTTTGATAGTCCTAATGCTTCCCGGGCGTTCTGTTCCACCAAGACAATAGCCACCCCGGCACGGTTGATACCCAGAATTTTCTCAAAGACCGAGTTCACCAGATTGGGGGCAAGTCCGGCCGAAGGCTCGTCCAAAAGCAGCAAAACGGGATCCAGCATCAGCGCTCTCGCTAAGGCCAGCATCTGCCGTTGCCCCCCCGATAGAGCCCCAGCATTATCCCGGCGTCTTCCCGCCAAGTCAGGTAGGAGACGATACACTTCTTCCAGACGCTGATGAAAATCATCGGTTCGTATAAAGGCGCCCATTTCCAGATTTTCATTAACAGACAGTGAAGGAAAGATGTTGTTGGACTGAGGGACATAACAGAGTCCTTTGTGTACCATCTTTTCGGGAGCCATTCCTGTGATATCTTCTTCGCGGAAGCGAACCTGTCCTTTCTGGGGCGGAACTAGGCCAAAGATACTCTTCAGCAAGGTAGATTTCCCCGAGCCATTGGGGCCAATAACGGTAACGATTTGCCTCTCTTCCACCGCAAGAGATACGCCATGGAGAATCTCGGTTTCTCCATAACCGGCCACGACACCGGATACCTCCAGCAGATTCATTGGAGTTGGCCTCCCAGATAAGCCTCAATGACACGCTGATCCTGTTGCACTTCCTGAGGTGAGCCTTCGGTAATCTTATCGCCGTGGCACATCACGATGATAGGGTCACAGAGACGCATCACCAGATCCATATCATGTTCGATAAGTAGAAAGGTAAGCCCTCTTTCAAAACAGGATTTTTGAATATATTCCACCAGCTGGTTCATTAGAGTAGGATTCACCCCTGCCCCAGGTTCGTCCAGCAGGACTAAACGGGGCTTGGCCATTAGCGTGCGAGCCAATTCCAACAGCTTCTTCTGCCCAGAAGAGAGATTGCCGGCATACTCATTTTTTAAATTAATCAGATTTACGAAGCGTAGTACTTCCATGGCTTGCTCTTCAAGCTCTAGCTCCTGGCGTCGTACCCGCCATGGAAACAGCCACGAGCTCCATACCTGCTCTCCAGTTTGATGTTCCGGCACCAGCATAAGGTTCTCCAGTACGCTCATGCGTTTCAGCTCTCGGGGAATTTGAAAGGTTCGCACAACGCGGCGGCGGAAAATTTCATGAGGCAGAAGTCCATCGATTCGTTTTCCTTGTGAGAGGATTTGACCACTGGTGCATTTCAGGAAACCGGTGATTAAGTTAAAAAGAGTGGTTTTCCCAGCACCGTTGGGGCCGATGAGTCCGGTGATGGTCCCCGGCTGTACCTGAAAAGAACAGCGGTTAACCGCCCGAAGGCCACCGAAGTCTTTGACTACGTCCTTTATCTCCAGGATTGGAGTAGTATCTTTCATAACGCCAATACCTGGGACAGGCAGAAATAGATGTGCTTGCCTGTACGACAGCTATTATGGCATGTCGTCTTTGTCAATTGCAAATATGGCTGCTTTTCGCAGGTGTGATAACGTAATTACATAGTACATACTGAACATCCCGTCAAAATGCTGATTACAAAAAAGGAACCTTTATTTTCAAGATAATTTACGAACGTAACATACCGACGGAAAACAAGAAACTCACTTAATCTTAGGCGATGAGAAGGATTAGTAAGTACTCTAACGTTGACTGTAATGAGCCGTTTTTTGTATAATCCGATAGGCGACTAGTCGAGGCTGAATATCAGACTAAAGGTTTTGTCTATTGTACTCTTAAGCCCACCATTCTTCAACGATTATTTACTGTCATCACACGAGCATTCATATTCCGGATACAATTCAATGAAAGTTATCGGTCTTACCGGCGGAATTGGCAGTGGCAAGAGCACTATAGCGCAATTCTTGGCTGAACTAGGTGCCGTCATCATAAATGCCGACGAGGTAGGCCATGAAGTTTCCCAGTCCGGTACCGATGTATGGCGTGAAGTGGTAGCTGCTTTTGGCTCGCAGGTTATCACTCATGATAAAGTCATTGACCGTGAAAAACTGGCCACGATAATTTTTAATGACGCCGAGGCCCGGGTAAAACTAAATCGGATAATGCACCCGCCGATTTACCGAATGGTCAGAGCCCAAATTGACCGGTATCGACGGCAGGGAATAAAGGTAGTAGTGTTGGAAGCGCCTCTTTTACTGGAAGTCGGTTGGACTTCGCTAGTTGATGAGGTCTGGGTAACCACCACCGATGAGACCAAGGTGCTCGAGAGGCTCAGAAAACGGAGTGGACTGTCCGAGTCGGCAGCGCGAGCCCGCATCCGCTCCCAGCTACCGTCAAAGGAACGAATAAAGCATACCGATGTGGCTATTGATAACGACGGCAATCTAGCCGAGCTAAAGATAAAAGTAGAGGAACTATGGGAGAACCTTCAAGTGTAATTTTGAAAGCAGGATGCAGCAAAAGGGCGCTAGCCATTCTTTTTCAAATCTTTATCCTCTTCTTCAATTAGAAGAAGAGAGCACGGTAGATGAGGTTATCTTACAAACAAGGAAGAGGGTCAAGAGAACTGGAATACTGGTTCCAATAAGTCGTGATAGTATTAGGCAGTATTAAGATTAGTTACGAATTAGCTTTGGGAATAGTTTCGCACATCCCTATAGCCAGACTAGCATTTGACACTTCGCTACCGCAGCTGATATAATATCCAAGTTTTGGAGGTTAGAAATTTACGCTATTATTGAAACGGGCGGCAAGCAGTACAGAGTAACCCCCGGACAGACCATAGACGTGGAGCGTCTGGGCGTGGATGAGGGTAACACTGTGGAATTGGAACATGTCCTGCTTATCGCTGATGGCGACAAGATAACAGTGGGAAAACCAGTCGTTGATATGGCCAAGGTAGTGGCTACCTCGCAAGGAGAAAGTAAAGATAAGAAAATAATCGTTTTTAAATATAAACCTAAGGTACGCTACCGCCGGAAGACGGGACACCGACAGTTCCATACCCGGCTGGTTATTGACAAAATATTGGGACCGGGAATGGAACCAGAGACGCCGGTAAAGAAGACTCGACGACGCAAAAAAGAAGTGACCGCAGATGGCGCATAAAAAAGGCGGTGGCTCAAGCCGCAACGGACGAGACAGCCAACCGAAGATGCTCGGTGTAAAGAGATATGCGGGGCAAATTGTCAATGCCGGGACCATTCTGGTCCGCCAGCGAGGTACCCGTATTTACCCGGGCAATAACGTGGGCGTAGGTCGAGACTATACTCTCTTTGCCCTCATTAACGGCACTGTAAAATTTGAACCCGCCAGCAAAACCCGACGAAAGGTCAGCGTTTACGCCGATTAAACCGTATGAAAGATAAGATTCATCCCAAATATTATGATGGTATCCAAGTAGTCTGCTCCTGCGGCAATACTTTTACCACCGGTTCCACCAAGAAAGAACTGAAGGTGGAGCTATGCAGTCAGTGCCACCCGTTCTTCACCGGAGAGCGCCGGATGTTAGATACCACCGGGCGGGTGGAGCGCTTTAAGCGGCGATACAAGGTAAAAGATTAAGCCAGTGTATCGTGAAGAAAGGGAGCGGGATTACCAAACCGTTCCCTTTTGTTTATACCAGAGTTGTTATGGCCAGAGATTTTAGTTACGGGGGACAGGCAGTTATTGAAGGCGTAATGATACGTGGTCAGAAAGCTGCTGTGACCGCCGTACGCCGTCCGGATGGAGACCTGACAACCGACGTTCGGTCGCTAGCGGCCATTTACACCGGACGGATGAGGCGGACCCCTTTGCTACGAGGTATTATCGTCTTAATCGAGGCAATGGTAATCGGTATCAGAAGCCTGCTCTACTCAGCGAACGTAGCCCTGGAGGAAGAAAAAGAAGAAATTTCCGGAAAAACAGTCTGGGTCATGATTATCTTATCCTTGGCTCTGGCGATTGTCCTGTTCCTTATTCTGCCTCTTTTCCTCACCAGGCTAATCAATTCGTACATCGGTTCATCTCTGGTATTCCATCTCGTCGAGGGTTTTATCCGCCTGGTTATCTTTGTCGCCTACCTCAAACTGGTCGGGTTAATGCCTGACATCAGGCGCATATTCACTTACCACGGCGCTGAGCACCAAGCAGTAAACGCTTATGAGTCCAGTATGCCGATGGAAGTAGCCGCCGTCAGGAAATTTAGCACCGCCCATGTGCGCTGTGGTACCGGGTTTCTCTTCGCAGTGTTGATTATCGCCATCATGGTCTTTGCCCTCGTGGGCCGTCCCGTCCTCTGGATCATGGTGCTATCGCGTTTCCTCCTTATCCCGGTCATCGCTGCCTTAGGTTATGAGATCATCCATTTTGGTGCCAGACATACCGGAAACATTCTGGTCAGGATAGCCTTGGCGCCTGGACTGTGGTTACAGACGCTGACCACTCGGGAACCGGATGATAGCCAAATAGAGGTCGCTCTATCAGCGCTAAATAAAGCGATAGAAATTGACCAACGTGAGGAGGCGACATAGGCTTCATTTTTCCAGGGAAACAATGCCTAGGTGATCAATTTTGAATTATTTTCTTAGCTATGTCAACCTCAAACCTCTGCGTCCTTCTCGGTTAGCTGTTGAAAGAAGCAGGTCTTATGGCCGGTATGGCATACCGGCCCGAGTGGTTGGGCTTTGACTAGGATGGTATCACCATCGCAGTCATACCCTATCGAACGCACCATGAGACGATTCCCTGAGGTCGCTCCTTTGTGCCACATCTCTTGTCGGCTACGACTGTAAAACCAGACTTCGCCGCTGGTTAGAGTCCGACGTAAGGCCGTTTTGTTCATGTAACCCAGCATCAGCACTTCGCTGGTATCGGTATCCTGAATCACCGCCGGGACAAGCCCTTTTTCATCAAAATTTAACTTACTTATCTACCTCACCCCCCCCCTTTATATTTTGGTCTTTTCAGTCCAATTATTAACACCTTTATCTTCTGTTTCCCTCTCTTCTTCAAAGGAGAAAGGGAATATTTTGCAAGAGAGGTTTCACTCCTATTAGACTCCCCATAAAAAGAAAAACTTTATTCTCTCACAGCCGGTTAATTTCAGCCAGGGCCTGCTTCAGTTTGATATCTCCGGTGTAGAGCGCCTTGCCAATTATGGCTCCCTCGGCGCCCAGTTTTTCCAACATTTTCAAGTGATTTAATGAGGTCACTCCGCCGGAAGCGATGACTGGTAATTTAACGGCTTCAATCAGCTCGGCGGTAGAGGTAAAGTTAGGTTCGGTGAGCGTGCCATCACGACTGATATCGGTGTGGACAAAACGTCTCACGCCAAGCCGTACCATAGATTTGGCGAACTCTACTACTGTCATCTCTGTTACCTGGCGCCAGCCGCGTATGGCCAGGTAACCCTCGCGGGCGTCTAGGCTGATGATAATAGACTCTTGGAACTTCCGGCACGCCTCTTTCACCAGCTCAGGGTCTTCCACGGCAGTAGTACCTAGGATAACCCGCTCCACGCCGGCTTTAAGTATTTCGGCTATCGTTTCCAATTGACGGATGCCGCCTCCCAGTTGCGTGGGAATCCAAAGACCACTGGCAATCTCTTTTATTACCCTCAGGTTACAAAGCTCGCCCGCCACCGCTCCATCAAGGTCAACCAAGTGCAGCCGCGGCGCGCCCAGAGACTGCCATTTCAAGGCCACATCCAGAGGGTCGTCGGAGAAGACCGTGGCCTGCTCATAATCGCCTTGGTACAGGCGGACGCATTGGTTTTTTCTAATGTCTATGGATGGAATTATTTCTATCGCCGCGTTACCTCTTGTTTCTTTTATGCATTATAAATTAACGCTAGGATGAATACAATGTTTCCTCATTTTTTAGAGATTTAATTGAGCTCATCCCTTATGTTCTTATTAGGTAACCTTCTTCCTGTATCCTTCTCTTTTTGATAAGGGAAAGGGAATGTTTAGAAAGAGAAGCTGACGCCTCTCTTAGACGCCTCACATTGTTAAATCTGAGGTAAAGAAAACTAGAGTGACACGGAGATTCTAAATGTATTTGTAAAGAAGCGTTAGAAGGACAAAGTCCTTTTCGTATCTACACTCCCTTCCTATGTTTATCAGTTCGGATATTGACAAAGATTAAAATAATACCTAAAATTATAACGGTGGTAAGTCAGCAGCCATCGACCCAAGGGCGATAAGCTATCTAATCTGATTGCTGCCGAGGAAAGTACAGTCGCTTGGATCAGGCACGACCGAGACGGCAAAAGGTTAAGCTATATTGAATGCCTTCCCGGGGTGTGCCGGTGGAGGCATTTTTATGTCAACTAAACAAACTTGTCCAGAAAGGAAACCATTGAGTACGATTTCTCAGAATAAAAGTCACCAGACCCATTCCCACCAAATGAAAGTCATCGAGACGATAAGCGAGATGAGATCGATGAGACGACAGCTGGCCACACCGGTCGGCTTTGTGCCGACAATGGGTTACCTCCACGAAGGTCACCTGGCCCTTATCCAACGCGCCCGGGCGGAAAACGCTTCCTTGGTGGTCAGCATCTTCGTTAACCCGGCACAGTTCGACCCACAGGAAGATTTCAGCTCTTACCCTCGTAACCCACAGCGCGATCTGGCTATGCTGGCGGCAGAGCAAAACGACGTCGTCTTTATGCCTTCGGTAATGGAGATATATCCCTCTGGATTCAACAGCTGGGTAGAAGTCGGTCAGGTCACTGAGCGTCTAGAAGGAGCTTCCCGTCCCGGCCACTTCCGAGGGGTAACTACCATAGTAGCCAAGCTGTTTGACATCGTACAGCCGACTCGGGCTTACTTCGGGCAGAAGGATGCTCAACAGACCATCGTGGTTAAAAAAATGGTGGCGGACCTGGCCATGGACCTAGAGATAGTCACCGTACCTACCGTACGTAAGCCCGACGGCTTGGCAGTGAGCAGCCGCAATGCCTACCTCAATCTAGAAGAACGCCCGGCGGCCACCGTCCTCTACCGAGCACTCTGCTTGGCCCGGCAGCTCTGGTTACAAGGAGAAAAAGACGCTGGGAATATCCGCCGGCAGATGACCGCCCTGATTCAAAAAGAGTCGCGAGCCACGACTGACTACGTCAGCATGGCCGACCCAGAAACTCTGGAAGAATTTGACACCGTCAAACCGCCGGCACTAGCCTCATTGGCAGTACAAATCGGTAAAGTTCGGTTGATAGATAACGTGGTACTGGAATAAGAGTTAAATTTACTTCGTTTTGAAGATAACTTGAGGTACTATTATTCTTCTATTGTGGGTTAAACACACTTAAATATGGGGGAACGCATCTCTATTCAGTATATTACCCTTTGAGCCACCTCATAACTACTTCATCAGTCTTAAAAAGACTATATTTTTCCCTTACGGCTATCAATATGTAATTTACTAATTTACTAGTGCGTCTTGATCCAAATATAACGACCTTCTCAGTTATCTTAGTATCAAACCATTCCTTCACTAAATCCTGTGTCATTAAGCTAAACTCTAAATACTAAGTGGATATTTACAATAATATGAGTCTTTGTAGGTATCTT
Organism: Dehalococcoidales bacterium; assembly: GCA_002688435.1. Lineage (GTDB taxonomy): Bacteria > Chloroflexota > Dehalococcoidia > Dehalococcoidales > RBG-16-60-22. The sequence goes on along the minus strand of NZCW01000014.1, from coordinate 9,347 downwards.
ACGCACTTATGACTACGCTATCAATATTCATCAACAATGGATTATCAAAATGTTCAGTTAATCAAAAAAGGGATAAGTAACATGGCAAGTAATAGGTTGCTAAAAGTTGATGATTTGGGTTATAATCCTACCTGTGCCGAGGTAGCTCAGGTGGTAGAGCAGCGGACTGAAAATCCGCGTGTCCCCAGTTCGATTCTGGGCCTCGGCACCACGCACTAGGGAGACAGGCCGAAGTGGCGGAATGGTAGACGCGGCAGTCTCAAAAACTGTTGGGAGGCAACTCCCGTGTCGGTTCGAGTCCGACCTTCGGCAGAGGTAAAAACGGCAAGACCCTAATGCGTTATACCGGTTGCCGAGTTGTGTAGCGGTAGCACAGGGGACTTTGAATCCTCCAGCCCAGGTTCGAATCCTGGCTCGGCAGCCACTAAAGACTCATATCGAATTGTAAATCGTCAGCGAAAATGGCACAGATTTAGAGGGTTTAAATTAATGGACACTTGAGCCGCTTGGCAAGCCTTCCTCAAACAGATAGAGTAATAGTGAGGAAAGGAGAAGACATTGATCGACTGCGAAGAAAGAACAAAGCTGGTAAAGGAGCAACTCAGATTAGCCATCTACTTCGCTAGAGAGTTTATAGATGAACTGGACAAAGAGAAAGCGCCGGAGATAATCGAGAGGGTATGGATAAAGTACGGCGCCGATAACTGGAAAGACCGGCTTGCCGGCATCCCTCCGGAGGATATAATCAAGACCATGAGGGAATGGTTTAAAGCACAGGTTAAAATCAGGTCGGAGATCAGGGTCATTGAGGCAACCCCGGAGCGCATGAGCATCGAGTCCACCCAGTACCCGCAGTATGACGTCTGTAAGGAGATGGGTGTCCCCGAAATTTACCAGAAGTACTGTGATTCGGATTACGGTGCGGCCGCCCTGATGCACCCGAAGTTAAAGATGGCGAGAGACAAAGAGCTCGCCTACGGCGCTACCACCTGCAACCACTCCTGGATTATGGAAAAATGAGCAAGACAAAAACAGGTATTATCAACGTTACCGGCTATACCGGTATCGAGCTGGTGCGACTTCTCCACGGGCACCCTGATGTCGAGTTAACCTCGGTCACCAGTCGCAGCGCTGCCGGGAAGCCGCTGGGCGCGGTCTTTCCTCACCTGAACCACCTTAAACTCATCGTGGAAGAGACACTCGATAAAGTTGACGTTGCCTTCTCAGCGATGCCGCACAAGGAAAGCGTCGAGGTCATCCTGCCGCTAGTCGAAGCCAACGTAAAGGTGGTGGACATCAGCGCCGATTTCCGACTCAGAGACACCGGCGATTATCCGCGCTGGTACGGCTTTGAGCATCCCGACCCCGAACTCCTGTCAAAAGCCGTCTATGGTCTGCCCGAACTCTACCGCAAGCAGATCGCCTCAGCGCAGATTGTGGCTAACCCCGGTTGCTACCCCACGAGCGCCATCCTCGCTCTGGCTCCAGCGGTAAAGGCGGGACTGATTACGCCGGACGTCATCATTGACAGCAAGTCGGGTGTTTCCGGGGCAGGACGGAGTCTCAATCTGCAGACGCATTACGCCGAAACCAACGAAGATGTTGCCGCCTACTCCCTAGGTGGGCACCGTCACCTGCCCGAAATAACACAGGAACTTAAACTACTCGGCCTCACCAGACCATCGGTCACTTTCATCCCGCACCTAATACCAATGACTCGCGGCATACTGACCACCGCCTATGCGCCCTTGGTCTCCGGCAAAATCGACAGGAGCGAAACGGGAAAGACGGAGCTGCGTAAGCTCTACCTGGACTTCTATCAGAATGAGCCGTTTGTCAAGGTAACCGAATCGCCACCTCACACCAAGCACACCTGGGGTAACAACCTCTGCCTGGTCTACCCCACTATCGACGAAAGGACCGGCCGACTCATTATCATCAGCTGTATCGACAACCTGGTGAAAGGAGCGGCGGGGCAAGCAGTCCAGAATATGAACTTAATGCTCGGTCTACCGGAAACTACTGGACTCGAATCGCCAGCCATTTATCCCTGAGTCTCCCGCGTCACCATCTCCCGGTAGGCCGTCATCAATCTTTTGGTAACCGCGCCCGGTTTCCCGGAACCGATAGTGACAATCTTCCTAGAACTATCCCTCACTGTCACCAGCGGCATTATCTCCATTGCTGAATTAGTCAGGAAAGCCTCGTCAAATATCGTCAAGTCTGCTGCCTGTATGTTAATTTCACTGGTGTTTATCTTCAGGGCCGTGGCCAACTCCAGCACTACTTTACGGGTGATGCCAGGTAGAATACCACTTTCCAGAGGCGGGGTAACCAAGTTAGACTGGCTTACGAAAAAGACATTACTGATACTACCCTCGGCAATCAAGTCACGCCCATTCAGCAGCAATGACTCATCCAGTCCAGCCATCTCCATCTCACGCTTCGCCAAGACACTGACCAGATAATTAGCCGACTTTAGTCTCGATAACGGAGACTGGTGGCACCGCCGAAAGGATGATATTCCAACCTGGAAACCCTGGCAGTATTTCTGGTCGGATAACCCTCGATAGCTCGTCGTAGTCACTAGTACCGTGGGCGTAGCGTCAGTATCCGAACCGGGAAATGAACCCGCTTCACCACGAGAGACAGTGAGCCTCAGGCGGGCGTCTCGTAGATTATTGGCTTTTAACGTGTCGTTACAGGCTTTGTCCAAATCAATCCCGGCCAGGCAGGAAGTCAGTCCGATAGTAGCCGCGGAATCCCGTAGTCGTCTGATGTGTCTCTCTAGAAGAAAAATCCGGCCGTTATAAGCACGCATGGTCTCAAACAACGCATAGCCATAGAGAAAACCGTGATCAAACGCGGATACTCGTGCCTGAGAGCGAGGTACGAGCGAACCGCTGATATAAACCGTCTCTTCCCTCACTGTTAGCTCTCTACTTTCAATCGTGGCTTGGGTAGACGCAGGAAATTGGCCAGGATATCATGGCCCTGCTCCGTCAGGATGGACTCCGGGTGGATTTGGATTCCCTCCACGACATCTTTCCTGTTTCTCAAGCCCATAACCTCACCGTCCCTGGTCCAGGCGGAAACTTCAAGTGAAGCGGGTATTCTTTCCGCGGCTACCACCAGAGAATGGTAGCGTCCTCCGACCAGCGGCGAAGGTAAACTTTGAAAGATGGTTTCGCCGTCGTGGAAAACGAGGGAGGTCTTACCATGCACCGGAACCATAGCTCGATTGATTTCACCGCCATAGACATAACCGATGCACTGATGCCCTAGGCATACTCCCAGAATAGGAATTTTCCCTCGGAAACAGCGCACCACCTCATTGGAAATACCTGCTTCCAGGGGAGTGTTGGGGCCGGGAGAGATAACAATGTGACTCGGTGTCATAGCCTCAATCTGCTCTAAAGTGATACTGTCATTACGATGGACTACCGGTTCCCAGCCCAGTTCCCCCAGATACTGGACCAGGTTATAAACAAAAGAATCGTAGTTATCAATCACCAGAATCACGTTCTTGCCTCTATCGCCACCCGGGGTGAAAGTTCAAGCGCCTGAATTAATGCTCGGGCTTTGTCCAGTGTCTCCATGTACTCCGTTTCCGGCTCGGAATCATAGACAATGCCACCCCCTACTTGGAAATAAGCTTTCGTACCCTTAATCAGAAAAGTACGGATAACTATATTTAAGTCCATTTCGCCGCTGAAATCGAGGTAACCGATGGCACCGGTATAAACGCTTCGACGCGTAGGCTCCAGTTCATCAATAATTTCCATAGCCCGCACTTTGGGAGCACCGGTGATGGAACCGCCGGGAAAAGCAGCCTTGAGCAAGTCAATGCGGTCTTTATCCGGGCGAAGTTTACCCTCCACCGTAGAGGTCAGGTGAAAGACAGTGGGATAGGTTTCCAGAGCCGCCAGCTCGGTAACCTGCACCGTTCCGCAGCAGCAGACACGCCCGATGTCGTTCCGCTCCAAGTCAACAATCATCACGTTCTCGGCCTTATCTTTAACGCTGGACAGCAGTTCCTCAGCTAGTAACCGGTCTTCCTCCGGCGATTTACCTCGCGGGCGGGTACCTTTAATGGGACGAGTCTCCACACGATCCCCTCGGACTTTCAGAAATCGCTCCGGTGAAGCTCCGACCACGCTTACTCCATCAAAATTAAGGTAGCTAGCAAAGGGCGCCGGATTAATCCGGCGCAGTCGCCGGTAAAGTTCATAAGACGGGATATTCAAGCTGGTCTCAAATCTCTGGGACAGATTCACCTGGAAGATATCCCCGGCGCAGATGTATTCCCGAGCCGTCGCCACTGCTTTCAGATATTCCCGGTGAGAAAAATTAGACCTGAGCGCGAGGTCTTCAGCCGCCGGAATCAGCACCGCTTCCTCAGTAATGACCTGCTTCTTGGCAATACGGTTTTTCAGTTTTATCAGTCCTTCCCGTGCCCGGCGTTTTCTCTTCACTTCGTCTTGCTCCGGGAAACCGGATACTACCAAGTAGGTACTTCCTTTCCAGTGGTCAAAGACAACGACGGCGTCATAGAAAGCCAGATAACATTCCGGCAGGTCTAAATCATCGATGGCCATGGCCGGCAGGTGCTCGATGAAATGGCACAAGTCATAACTGAAATAACCCACCACCCCACCGGTAAAAGGGATACCCATCGGGCACTCGTCCAGCGAATAACAGGCCAACAGCTCGCCAGCCACGTCAAAAGGATTACCTCGCCGACTTTCTTTCTTACCATCCCGGATAAGTGTTATTTCTCCCCCCCAACTCTTCAGTACTAGAAAAGGGTCACTACCCATAAAGGAATAGCGCCCCAGTCTAGCTGGGGCCATACCGCTATCCAAGAAAAAACTGAGAGGTTGTCCCCGGAATAATTCGAAGGCTTGTGGGGCAGTAAGTGACGGGATTATCTCTTCAATTAATGGAAAACGTTTCATTTTCCCTTGATTATATACCGACAGGCTGTCTTTAGGAAATAGTCAATTTCAGTTGTCTCATCTCTCCAGCTCTGTTATGCTTTAAGTCAAATAGGAAAACCATTGAATAGCAACGAAATACAAAACGGTACCGGTCAATTTCACCGCATTAATTACGTTAAAATTACCATATTAGGCTTTGCATTAGCAGCACTCTGGAGCAGCTTGCACAGCATCATTTTACCGTTAAGGCTACTGGACTTTGTCGCTGAGTCACAGAAAAACACCTACCTCGGCCTACTTACCTTTACCGGTCTGCTCCTAGCAATGATAATTCAGCCGGTAGCCGGAACAATCAGTGACCGCTCTACATTTCACTGGGGACGGCGGCGTCCCTATATCCTGTTGGGTACGGCGGTGGCCTTGCTGTTTCTCCCGGGTATAGGTTTTGCCTGGGACTACGCCGCCATTTTCATCATCTACTGCCTGCTGCAGATCAGCGCCAATACGACACAGGGGCCATATCAGGCATTTATCCCAGACCTGGTGCCGGAGGGAAAACGAGGGCTGGCCTCAGGGATGAAAGGCCTGTTGGAAATAGTGGGAGGAATCGCGCTGATATATCCCATTGCTCTTTTTATGGACCGTTATTTTGCCGGCGAAGGAAGTATCTGGTTATGGACGGTACTGGTAATGCTGGCCATCGTCTTGCTGGGAGCAATGGTGGCCACCGTCCTAACGGTAAAAGAACAACCCGTGAGCGGTAAGCCTCAACCGCCGTTACTGACGACATTTTACCAGACTTTCAATACTGACGTCAGGCAGAACCGTAATTTTATCTGGTTTCTGATATCCCGCCTGCTCGTTTTTATGGCCTTTACCACTATCCAGCAATTTGCCTTAAATTTCCTCCAGGATGTTATCGGCGTAACCAATCCCGCCGAGGCCACGGCCCGGTTTTCCATCGTAGCGGTTACCGGCATGCTGGCCGTGGTCTATCTCACCGGGTACTTTTCTGACAAGATAGGGCGTAAGCCGATTGCCGTCACCGCGGCCCTGCTGGGTGCCATCGGCATCGCCATCCTATTCATGTATCAAAGCTACGGGGCCATGTTAGTCGCCGCCGGGATTATCGGAATCGCCCTCGGCGCTTTCAACAGCACCAACTGGGCTCTAGCTACCGACTTGATAACCAAAGGTGAGGAGGCCAGATACCTCGGCCTAGCCAATATGGCCACCGCCGGTGGTGCGGCTCTGGCGCGCCTGATTGGGCTAGTGATAGATTTCTTTAACAATTATACGCCAAACCTAGGCTACCAGGTAATGCTCGGAGCTTGTTTTGTCTACTTCGTGGCTGGATCCACTTTGCTACTCAAAATCAAAAAAGTTAAGTAGAAAAATTCTTAACTAGCTCGCCTCCAGATCCGGCGTACAATCATCGACCCCAAGGCTAAACTGGCCAGCACCACGACCACCACCCAACTCCAGGTGCCGATCCACGCCACGATAATATAGGACATTGTCCGACCCAGCCAGCAAAGGATAAAGAACTTCCAGAAGGGAAAACGAAGGGCACCGGCGGCAATCGCCGCCAAGTCAAAAATAAAGGGTATCGAGGAGAAGATAAAGAGGGAGGGTACCCCCCATCGCCTGACCCAGCCTTCCACATTCTGATACACTCGGCTCTTTTGGACAAAGCCACGTCCACTGTAGCCCGCCATGTAGCCGGTTATCTCACCTATGGCCGCGCCGACACCACCGGCCAATCCGACCATTATGGCGGAGGGTAAAATGGCACCAAGAGTCGAGATCGCCAGGACATTACCTACCGGTAAGATAACTGTGGCATTGAGAATAAGGCTGATCAGAAAAGCACCTAGATAACCATAAGCCGCTAGTTCTTCAAATCTATCAGGAACTTGTCGATAAAAGTAATAGACACCGATGCTTATGATGCTGACAAGGAGTAAAATAAAGAACGGGAGGATTATCTCCTTTATCCACACTCCTTTCCGGATCAGACCCGATTCATCATCACTGGCAGCTTTATTCATCTTGTTTTTTAGAGTATAATGTTGCGGGCTGGCCTGTTGCCGACGGACACTATCTTTGCTATACTAATCCGGTATGCCCCCATCGTCTAGAGGCCTAGGACATCGGCCTTTCAAGCCGGTAACAGCGATTCGAATTCGCTTGGGGGCATTCTAATCTATTTCGTAATGGGATTGCAAGCAGCAAAAGACACTTCCGAAAATAGCGGAGGCTGAACCGAGAGAATTCAACTGGCCGAAGTATTCGCTACCTAGCTAGGACTAAAGTACCGACAGAGTCCAAATTTGGAAAACCCTAAGAGCTTCAATGGTGGGCTGCCACGCCTTTTCCCAGAAGATCGGTATGCCGCGGGCAAAACTCGTAGCCACTATCAAGCTGAGCAAAGATGAGTGCCTCCTGCCAGTGGGCATTATACAGTCGGCAGCCTTTATCCTCACAAAAAGGGTCGCCGACTAAAGCATAAAAAACCGCCTGCATGGCATAACCTTTGGCCACCTCGGTAAGTCGGCTGTCTCCATAATCAATAAAACGACCTTTAAATATTTCCTTGAGCTCCGCCAGGTCTTTCCCCAATCTCTCGTATTGCGGCTTCAATAGATAATATTCCCTAGGCCTAGCCGGAGCTTCAATGAGTCCTGTCGTTGAGATGACAGAAGGAATACTGTATATGCTTGCTCTCAGGTGATATCGCCGGTTGCTGTTGTCCCAAGTGGCCAAGAGACGGTTAGTGAAGATGAGGTGAACAAATTCCAAGCTGCGTTCCTTTTCCGGTATACCCTCGCTAAAGATTCTCCTCAGCCGGAATCCTTCATAGATGACACCAAAAGCCTGTGTTTTACCCAGGATCCTTCTTTTTTCATACTCTATCTCACCATAGAGAGGCTCTAATTCTGATGGTATACTATGGTTTACCTCTTGGACTTTGGTGGCGGCTATCTTCCAGGCGAAATCCAAGATGCTATCCGGGGTAGGGTCGAGGCCAAAAGGCCCCCCCCTCGTCTCGATTTTAACTTTGCCCAGTTTCCGACTTAAATACCGGGCTATCTCTACCACGTCCAGTTCGTCGGCCGTGCCCTCGTCGTAGAGAATAATCTTCATTATTCTCCATTCTCCAAACCTTTATTTCAATTTCGACAGGACAATCTCAGCGCCCTTCTCACCGGAAAGAAGCATACCGCCAAAGGTCGGCCCCATCCGCGGCAGACCGTAGGTAGTGGAAACGGCCATTCCGGTTACGATAAGGCCAGGATGAACCTCCCCGGTGTGTTCCATAATCAAGTCTTCCGATCTCTCTACCCACATAGCGCCAAAACCTTTGGTTTTAATTAAGCCTCTTTCTTCCAGTTTTCGCACTACCTGAGCATCGTGTCCAGTGGCATCAATCAATACTAGCGATTCTATAGCTACCGGGTCGACGCAGGTTATCTCTCTGGGTAAGGCTGATATCGGCGTCCAGTTTATCACCGCACCACAGAGCTGTCCGTCCTCTTTCAGAACCAGATCTTCAAAGACAGTCATATTGGCGAATTTAACCCCGGCGTCACAAGCGGCGGCAATCAACTTGGAACAGGCGTGAGGGCCATCAGCCACGAACAAACCGCGGTTAACCTCGCTGTAAGGGATACCAAGCTCCTCCAACACTCTCTCCGCAGGATGCCTTATCGTTACCTTGTTCATCAAGTAACCGCCGATCCAGAAACCGCCGCCGAGGTAATTGTTACGTTCGACAATGATGACTTTCTTCCCGGCTCTAGCCAGATCGCGTCCGGCCATTAAACCGCTGGGTCCGCCGCCAATGATGACGCAATCACTCTCCACATATTCTTCGAATTGCTTAGCAAACTCGGTGACGATGGCACGAGTGATATCTTTTTCCCCTACTGGACTAAACTTCTCCATTTTAGCCTCCTTTTTAAATTCTACTTTCTAGTAGTAACGGGAGGAAGACAAAGAAAAAACCAGAAGCTGGGAAATAACGAGGACCTTCTGGCAATCACTTCTTTACTTCCCTACGCTCGCATTACCGAGATCAGGTTCCAGGGGTCGTCCCTGCCGGACTCTCAGCTCTCCAGCTCCCCCAGTAAGTATTCAATTTCTAATATCATATAGCAAATGGAGCCATGGTGTCAATACGACACGTATTACGGCAATAAATGTAACGTGATAGCAGCCGAATCACCCAGGAAATAAATTATCACCCTGCGTTGTCAATTATTTCCACGCAATTTGAAATTAACATCATTTAGGTATACATAGTGACCAATCTTTTGCGTATGGCATACTTGATTAGCTCGATACGATTGTGTATATCCAGCTTCTCCATTATTTTAGCCCGATGCCTTAGGACGATCTCCAGAC
>NZCW01000013.1 GCA_002688435.1 Dehalococcoidales bacterium | reverse complement strand
CGAACGTTTCTGAGAGGCAGCTTGCTTTTTTCGCCATAAGCCCGCTGGCGCCGGATAAAATCACTTAACTTTTTGGCTGAATTCTTCACCTGTTCCCCTTAAGTTATTTCATTACTATTATTTCTACCAGTCTTTCGGGCAGACCGAGGATGAGTGAGAAAGCACAACATAAGTACTTACTGATTGCATTGTAATGATTTTTCACGGTTGCCGTCAAAAATACTCGAGACTGATTACACGCCGAAGAAGGTGATGCGGACCAGACTGGAATCGGTTACTAAAAACTTCCGTCGGCAGTGGTTGCCGCGAATACTTGAAAGACAAGTAGTAATACTATATATTAGAATCGGCAGGTCAGATATACTCGAAGGTAATAATATATTATAGTATAAAGTTTAGGAGGAGTCAACATGCCGAAAAAAAGAGTAGGCGAGCTGCTAACAAAGTTCCACCACATGGGAGTATTGGTTAAGAACCTAGACGAAGCAGTTGAATATTTTCAAGCTCTGGGTATAGGGCCATTTGGACCCTCGAATTTAGTTCATACCGACCGGGTAGTTTATGGTAAGTCTGCCCCTGATGTCAAAAATATTGTTAAAGCAACGAAAATAGGGCCAATAGGAATTGAGCTAATTCAACCTGTTTCCGGAGAGTCCCCTCCGAAAAGAATTCTGGAGAGCCGAGGTGAAGGCGTTTACCACATCGCCTTCGTGGTGGATGACATCGAAGAAGCGACGTCGATAATGATGGAAGCGGGGTTCAAGGTGATCTACAGTTCAAAAAATGAGGGCGGCGGCGGCATGGCTTTTTTTGACACTGACAGAGTTGGAGGTATTGTTATTGAGTTGGAGGAGCTACCGCCTCACCTTGCTGACGATCCATATTGGGGCATTAAATCATGGTGAATAATAACGCTGGTAGCATTGATTTGACCGGGCTATCCGCGAAACCCGAGAGAGAGTGAGGGAGCTAGTCCATTACTATACCACCGTCGACGTTTATCGTTTGGCCGGTGGTGTTTCTGGTGTCCTCCGAGGCTAAGAAAACGGCGGTGCGACCGATGTCCTCGGTAGTCTATTCTCTGCCGAACGGTACCAGTCTTTTCACATATTCTTGAAAGACTTCTTCGGGCGACTGTAACTCCTGATAGTGGGGCGCTTTCTGCAAAAGGGTGGTGGTGCCTTCCCGCCGGGCTGGGGTGTTGATGAGCCCGGGACAGATACAGTTGATATTGATGTTGTCTCGTTGGCTAACTCCCTAGCCAGCGATCAGGTGAAGGTTATTATGGCGCCTTTCATCGTGCTATAGGGCATGCAGTAAGGGTCGACGGTTTTCCTGGAGATTGATGACATATTTATGATTTTACCGGCTTTTTGCGCTTTCATATGGGGTACGACCACTCGGCACATATATACTTGCGACTTAAGATTGACCTCATAGGCATCGTCCTAATCGTCATCGGTGAGGTCAACGATACTGAACCACCTTTTGCTGATGACCCCACCTCCCAGGCCGGCGTGGTTGTGGCCACCACCAATGTTATTGACTAGTATGTCTATTCTGCCGAAGGTATTCAGGGTGTTCCGGACCGGTGTCTGCACCTCGCGGAATTGGATTACATCAGCCTGAACGGGTAGTGCTTTTCGTCCCATTACCCTGACCTTCTGGGCGACCTCTTCCACCTCTGTCAGACTTCGTGAGCAGAGGGTCAGGGCAGCCCCCTCCTCGGCCGGCCCCGGTGATGATGGCTACTTTGCCCTCTAGTTTCATCTTGGTACTTCCTTTCATCCGGTCACCTTTAAGAGCTTGGTGAATCTATCCATGCCGTGCTGATTTGCCGTCAACGGCCGCTTGTTTTATCCGTGGGCGCCCGACGGCTGTAGCCAGTATCTCGGTCCCTAGGTACAAACGCTCGCCGCATACCATTACGACCCGGTCCTTACGTTCCAGGCGTACTTTTACCTGCCCGGCACCCGCCCGGTGGGCCCGATGCCGGGCCAATCTATCGGCAGTGTTGCGGGCATAGCTAGCGGCGTTTTCTAGGCTTTCAAAGTCACGCACGCCAAACGGCAAATGTACCCGATAGGTACCGTCTATTCCCCGGGGTTGCCCGATATGGAGGCGCACGTGTTGCACTATCCCACCAACGACGGCCCCGATGGCGTTGGCTACCTCGGCACGTTCCGGGATGCGGACCTTGGTATTTAGCTTTTCGGCTAAACGTCTAAGATAGGTTGTTGCCGGGGCACCAATACCGATAATGGGCCGTCGTAAGGAAAAGGTCACCGCTAGGTTACTCCCGGTCTCAGCATCAAGCGCGCTGCTTACCAGCAGATGCCCCACTTTGTCTTGGCTATCCGGGTAGAGGTGACCTTCCTCGGCTAGGGCGCTTTCCACCAACGCATGCCCGGCCTGGGTTATGACCCGGTTGACGATACGGTTACAGAGCTCTTCTTGGTTAGTGCCTAGCTGCTTGGCCCAGAGTTCGGCGCCCAGCCCGGCGGCCTCTACAGAACCATGACAATATTGCCCAAGCACATGAACGGCATCAGTGGGCGTAAAGGCACTAACGGCCACTAGGCTGTGCTCTATCAGTCCGTCCAGTGAATACCGGAGGTACCCTGGAATCCCTATGTTATCAAATAACTGGGAGACAGAAACAGGTCCGTTACCGAGTTGTTCCCATATTCGCTGCTGGGTTGAACTGAGGCTGTTCAGGCTTAAGTTCAGTGTCCGTTCGCGCATGATAAAATGTCCCGCGTTACTATTAGAAGGCCCGTTCAGTTGTCGCTGGAGTATCTCCACAATCTCGGGGTGTTCCAAGGCTAGAAGGCTCAGTGGTACCACTCGACGAGGCCCGATAATCAGCTTGCCGGAATCATCCACCTGTATCTCGCTGTCTCCGCCCAGACCGGTAGTATGAATATCCGCGGCTTCAACCATAGTCTGCCACCCACCCACCCGGGCTCCTTCTTCATTTAACGTCGGGCAGCCACCGCGTACGGCGGCAATATCGGTAGTGGTGCCCCCCATGTCCATGACGAAGGCATCCTGGACATCGCATAGATGGAGTCCCCCGATGACACTGGCGGCCGGCCCGGAAAGGGTGGTTTCCACCGGTCGTTCCAGGGCGACGTTAGCGTCCATGAGCGACCCATCACCCTTAACTACCATTAAGGGGGCCTGGATACCCTGGGTGGCGAGAAACTGGCGAATTTGGAGGATTAACTGGTGCATTAAAGGTATCAGCCGGGCATTGAGGGCGACGGTCAGCGCCCGGAGCGGGGCATCTAACCGGGTAGTCAGCTCGTGGCCACAGGTCACGGGCACTTCGGTTAAATGCCGTACCAGCCGCTTTACCCGGAGCTCATGTCTCGGGTTGAGGACGCCGAAAAATCCGGAGACAGCAAAAGCGGACACATATGGCGTCTGGGTTAAAATAGCCTGCCGTGCCGCCTTAATGTCCAGAGGGCACTGTTCCTCACTCTTCACCGTGTGACCACCGGGAATAAAGACAATTCGCCTATCGGTCAATCTCTCGAGTCCCATATCCTCAATTGTTTGAGGTTCATAGCCGATAAGGAGCAGACCGATGGGGCTGCCCTTTCCTTCCACAATGGCATTGGTGGCTAAGGTCGAAGATAAAGAGACCAGCTGGATATCTGGTGGCGGGTGCGGTAGCGCTTCCTGCACGGCATTCCGAATCCCGATGGAGAGGTCATGCTTGGTGGTCAAGGCTTTGGCTGTTTCGATTATACCGTGCTTGTCGTCTAACAGCACGGCATCAGTATAGGTGCCACCGGTATCGATACCTAAAAGGACTGACATACTATTTCCGACTTTAACTCCGTATTATAACAGACAATATATTCCTAACGCTATTTGTGTTTGGAAGGTACGCTCTGCAATGGTAGACCTCATTTATTTACCGGGTTAAATCCGTGTGACCCGCCGTAGTAGGTTTGCGCTATTCTTCTTCATCAGGACTGAATCCGGTGATTTCCCCATCTTGCCGCATTTGGGCCAGGACTTGCTTTCGTTCACTTTTCTTCAAACCGAAGATGTGTATGAGTCGCGTGACAAATCTAAAACTGGCTTCGTACTCCGGGCTTACTAGCTCGACCACTCCCAAGCTTTTGAGTAACTCGGCTTCTTTGGTGCGGTGAACCCGTGCCAGAATCTTGATCCTGGGATTGATAGCCAAGGCAGCCTTTACGGTAGTCACTACCGCCACGGGGTCAGGAAAAGTCACCACCAGTGCCTTGGCTTTCCTGATGTTCATCCGGTCAAGAACGCGAGCATTGCTGGCATCTCCATAGACACAAGCTATGCCGCTGCGGCACACCTCAGAAACAACCTCAGGGTCAAGCTCGGTGACGGTGTAAGGTATACCGGCATCGTGTAATCCTTGAGCGATATTTCCCCCGACCCTCCCATAGCCGGCAATGATTACCAGCTTCACCTCCTGGGCCAGCTCATAAGCCGGCGAAGCAGAAATCTCTTCGGCTGCCGACTCTCTACCGGTCTTAATCCGGGTGAATTTGGCATATAGCCAGGAAACGGAACTGAGGGATAACGGCGTCAATATCATGGTGATGAGAGCGCTAGCCAGAATTATGGAGTAAAAACTCGTAGAAATGATGCCCATGTTAGTTCCGGCTTGTGCCAGAATGAAGCTAAATTCCCCGATTTGAAAAAGACCGGTACCAGTCAAAAGGGCTATCCGGGCACTATAACCAAATAGCCGAACAATGCCGAAGACCCCCAGGAATTTTATGAGAATAATAAGAGCCACGGTGGCGGCGATGAGTCTCCAGTTCTCAAGGATAAACCTCGGGTCAAGCAGCATACCTAAAGAGACGAAAAACAGGGCGGCGAAAATGTCCCGTAACGGCGTAATTTCCGCCAGAGCGCGGTGACCAAACCTTGACTCGCGGAGTACCAGGCCAATGACAAAGGCGCCAAATACTACCGAAAGTCCGAAAATATAGGTGCTTAGCGCCGCGCCTAGGCACAGTACCATAACCGTCAATAAGAATAACTCGCGAGAGCGAACGCCGCCAATTCGGCCTAACAACCAAGGAAGCACCCACAATCCCAGTACAACCGCCATCCCGATAAAAAAGACCGCTTTGCCTATGGCTAATGCCAAGTCCAGAGGGAGATCCTGGGTCATTCCGCCCAAGAGTGGCATTACCACCACCATCAACACCACGGCAATATCCTGGAGAACCAGCAGGGCAATCATAATCCGCCCATGCACCGCGTCCAATTCGCCTCTTTCCAGTAATATCTTGAGGCATACCATGGTGCTGCTGAGGGAGATAACCAGTCCGAATAAGACAGACTGGGGTGCTGACCACTGGAATAAAGTGACACCCACCAGTAGTCCTAGGCCGAAGGTAATTAGAATTTGAGATAGGCCGCCCCAGAGGCCTACCCTGCCTACCTGTCTCAACTGCGCTACGGATACTTCCAGCCCTAGGGTAAACATCAACAGGGCAACACCCATAGTGGCCGCGGCTTCAATCAATACTAGGTCACTCACCAGGCCGAGAGCGTAAGGACCCACCACGACGCCGATTACAAGGTAACCTAATATCACCGGTTGCCGCAGGCGGTGGGCAACCATTCCCCCCACCAACGCGGCCGCCAGTAAAATGGCAATGCTGATAACCGGGTCTAACTGATGCATGATTATTACCCGAGTGACGTGGTAATCATATTCTATCACGTGCTAGAGGAACTGGTCTAATCCTCCAGATACCGGCATCTTACCGGTCTACCCGTGCGTGGACATAGCCACTAGGTCGGTATTGACTTCTTCTTCCGCTTAATTTCCTCAGCAGGAGTTTCACCTACGGCGACTTTAAACATAACCTTAGCTCCTTTGGCTATCAGGTCGGCACTAACCTTTTAAGATATTCCATAACGGTGCTCTTCATTGATTCTAGTTTACGGTCAGTGTGTGGGATCGAAATGGTTTCTCTCCTATTGACAGGATTAACATCGTGTTTCAGTGTGGTAATGATTCGGGAAAAGGTAAACTTCCACTTGTATCTTTGGTGACAGTCTGGATACTAGTCCCTCGGCATAGTGCAGGGCGGCCTCACTTACTTCAGCACCATCCAGCGGAACAAGTATGCTCTCAGATATCTTTTACCTCCTTTTACTTTGGAGTGAGATATCCGCATATAGCACGGGTATTAATATCAGATATCGGGTACCGCCGGTTCTGGCACGCACTAGCTAATCTGGCGCCGTGCACTTGGTGGCCATGACCTTGGAGATTTCACTTCCGGCTTTCCCTTGAGTAGTGACTCAATTTGCTGGTACAGTCTGGTCTGGGTTTCCGAATTGGCCCACTGCTCCCAGTCTTCAATACTGCGTCAGGTACTCAGGACTACGATGTTTGACCTGTTTTTCAGATTGGCGATGGTCTCGCCGCCAATATAACCCCGGAAATGAGTGACGGCGGCTACCTTGAGCTTAACCAGCAGCGCAGATAGGTCCTCCCCGCTTTTGGCTTAATGTTCTATCATTACCTTGATCATCTCCGCCCTCCTTAAGCTATTCTCTCCCTTTGTAAATTTTTCATATCCTCTTCTCAAGATTGGAGGGTACTAGCCATGCTTGATACAAAAGTGTTTACTTCAGAGCGAGGATTACTTTTTCGGTAACCTCCATACCAACCCTGAACTGTCCCTCTATGGAAGAAGCCCCGATATGAGGTGTGACAATCACATTGTCCAGACCGATAAGGGGGTTGTCCATACCAGGTGGCTCATTAGCAAATACATCGACCGCGGCCGCGGCTACTTTCCCGGTCTTTATCGCTTCGGCCAGAGCGTTTTCATCAACGATACCACCACGAGCACAGTTAATAAGAATTACATCATCCTTCATCTTTTTTAATTGTGGCTCCCCGATTAACATGGTGCTTTCGCCGGTTTTCGGTAAGTGCAGGCTGATATAGTCGGCACGGGCCAGTAATTCGTCAAGAGGTACTACCTCTATACCGAGCTCTTTAATGGCGTCAGGGACGGTAAGGAGGTCCCTCTTGGTGGCGATGACATCCATGCCTATGGATTTGGCAATATGAGCGAGAGACTGGCCGATGTTACCCACACCAATAATGCCCAGTACTTTCCCGACTACTTCACACCCGATGCACTCTTTCTTCAGCCATTGTCCGTTCTTCAGGGCAACATTAGCCATGGATATCTTTCGTGAAGTGGCAAATATCAAGCCCATGGCCAATTCGGCGACCGCCTGGCTGGAGGCATTGGGGGTACTGACTACCGTGATTCCTTTCGCTTCGGCGGCTTCGCAGTCGATATTATCCAGCCCGACACCCCCTCGGCCGATAACCTTAAGATTATTGCCCGCGGCGATAACCCGTTGGGTAACTTTGGTGGCACTCCTGACAATGATGGCATCGTATGGGGGAATCACGTTTACCAATTCGTCCTCGGGCAGGCCGGTCTTCACCTCGACTTCATGGCCGGCATTCTGTAATTTCTCTACTGCCTCTCTGGCGATAGCATCAGTTACCAGAACCTTTCCTATTTTGTTTACCTCCTTTCCAGACACTCATCGATATTGGCCAGTAATTCATTCAACTGGTCTAGAGTACAATCACCCATATGAGCAATCCGGAACGTCTTGTCCTTCAGCTTACCATAACCGTTGCCGATGGTGGCGTCCCTGGCTGCCAATGCCTTGTTTAAGGATGTAATGTCTATACCACGATTATTGGTTGCCGTGGTGAGGGTAACGGATTCATAGCCTTCCTCCGGGAATAGGGCAAAGTTTTGCCTAGCCCAATTACGGCAGCGGTTAGCCATCTCCTGGTGGCGAGTGAACCTGTTTTCTAGTCCTTCCCGGAATATCCGGTCCAGCTGCACATTAAGGGCATAGATATGGGAGACGCTCGGTGTGCATGGTGTATTATCTTTCTCGTGGTATTCCCGAAAAGCCTGAAAGTCGAAATAAAATCCCTTGCCTTTCATATCGGCGGAGCGCTCCATAGCTCGCTGGCTTACGGTAAAGACGCAGAGGCCAGGGGGTAGGGCAAAGGCTTTTTGCGTCCCGGCCAGGCACACGTCGAGCCCTAATTTATCTACTTCGATTTTGACTGCGGTCATACTGGAAACGGTATCTACCGCCAGCATGATATCGGGATACTTTTTTACCACTTCTGCTACCGCGGCCAGCGGGTTCATAATCCCGGTGGATGTCTCATTATGAACGAGAGCCACCAAGTCATACTTGCCGGTAGCTAGGGCGGCATCAACTTGCTCGGGTCTAACGGCTTTGCCCCACTCGATATCAATAGTGTCCCCTGCCTTGCTACATTCCTGAACAATCCCGTGCCATCGTTGAGAGAAGGCCCCGCAGACTATGGTTAGGCATCTTTTAGCCACCAGGTTTCTAATTGACCCTTCCATTATCCCAGTGGCCGATGAAGTTGATAAGAAAACAGGATTAGCGGTATACAGGAGCTCCTGCAGTTTTGGCTGTACCCCGGCGTAAAGTTCTTTGAACTCGCTACTTCGATGCCCGATCATCGGTGTTCCCATTGCCTGAAGAATTTCCGGCTCTACTTCCACGGGACCCGGTATAAAGAGACGTTTATGTTTCATCAGAATCACTTCTTATTATACTTATCTTCTTCCTAGGAGTATGTTATCGATCCTGTTCAAGAGGCTAGCATTCAGGACTACCGGCGAGCGTCAGCCGCTCCTCGCCGGTGCTTCTGGAATGGCAAACGGAAAAGGCGATGCTGGTACTACGTTTCCTAGTCGTTCTGATGATTGTCGGGGGCGTAGTCCTTATCTATCTATGAGAGGGTGGCCTCTTATAAAATATCAGACCGTCTCGAAAGCCAACAGCTCTAGCTAACCTTCCTATCCTTATTCACTTTGTTGACGGCGGCTAGGGCGGCGCTTCTCAGGAAACCATCGTCGCCGGTGAGGGCGATAAACTGGAACCCCTGGGTGATGCGCTCATTAACTGCCTCGGCGCTGCCTACTTGGATACCCCCGGCGACACCGTGTTTCTTGCCTGATGCTAGGATCCGACTCACCGCCGCCACATGTTTGGGGTTGGTATTGTCCAGTCCTGGCTTGAGGCCTAACGAGATAGCCAGGTCAGAGGGGCCGATAAAGAAGCCGTCAATTCCCTCCACGGAAAGGATTTCATCCACGTGGTTCACAGCGTCAATATGCTCTATCTGCACGATGAGAGGGATTTCCTCGTTGGCGTGCTCAAAGTAGTCCACCCCACCATAAAGACGGACGCGTGGGCCGCCGTAGCTCCGGTTACCGAGTGGGGGATACCTGGTGGCTTTTACCGCACTGATGGCCTCCTCCCGGCTGTTCACCATAGGAATCACTAGGCCGTAGGCGCCAGCGTCCAAAGCGCGTTTGATTGACATCGGGTCGTTCCAGGGTACCCTGATAATAGGTACGGTATCGGTGGTGGAGATGGCCTGGACAATGGACTGCGTGGTGTCGATGTCAATGGACCCGTGCTCGGTGTCAATCACCACCCAGTCAAAACCCAGGTGGGCGATAATCTCGGCGGCGATAGGACTGCCCAGCACCAGCCAGGTCCCCACGGCCGCTTCCCCGTTACGCCATAGCTCTTTTACCCGGTTCTTTTTCAACTCGGTCTCCTTTCGTTTCAGCCTTTAATATCGGCCAGGAATTTCTTCAGCTTGGACTGGAATTCCGGTCTGTCCCATACCTCTCGATTGACCAGGCCTTCCGGGACTTCCCCGCCCATAATCTGCGAAATCTGCCGGTGGATTATCTCCCACACGCTGTTCAGGAACTCATCGGTGAAGGCCATGGCGTGGGCGGTGGCGATGACATTGTCCAGCTTGAGCAAAGGATTGTCCGGCGGCGTTGGCTCCTGCTCAAAAACGTCAATGGCTGCTCCCTTTATCCACTCTTCCTGCAGTGCCTGGGTCAGGGCTGCTTCGTCAACAATTGGTCCCCGCGCCGTGTTTATCAGGAAGGCTGTTTCTTTCATCTTCTTCAGTTCCTTTTTCCCGATCAAGCCGCGGGTCTTCTCGTTCAGCGGACAGCTGATATTCAGGAAGTCGGATTCGGTCAGCACGGTGTCCATATCCACCAGCCTGACATCAACATCGGCCAGCGCATTCGGTTTTAGATACGGGTCATAGGCAATATGCTTCATGCCGAAGGGTCGGGCCAGCCGAAACATCTCGTGGCCGATGTTACCCACGCCCAGGGAGCCCAGTGTCTTGCCAGTCAGTCCGTGGCCGTGGTATTTGGAGACGTCCCCCCACCTCCCTCTGCTGGTCAGCTGGTGCTTGACCAGGAGCCGTGTGCTCAAGGCCAAGATGAAGGTAATGATAGCGACGGCCAGCGGACGGCGAACGGCATCGGGGGTGATGCATAGCATCACGCCGGCATCAGTCAGGGCGGGCACATCCACTCGGTCGTAGCCGACACCGTTACGGTGGAGGGAAAGGAGTCGGTCGTTCCCGAGGAAACTACCGGCGGTCCACTTGGTTAGACTACGGGTAATGATGATATCAAAGCTCTTTATCTGCTCCGAGGGTAATTCCGGCAGAAACTTCGGGAATAGCTCTTGTTCCGTGCCAGGTATCTCCTTGACCAGCTTCAGCCCAGGGGCGGACAGCGCGAAATTTCCGTCCTTGTCCAAAAAATCCCTGGTAAATCCGATTCTGGTTACCTGGCTCACGCTATCCTACCTCCTACTTCGGTTGATTTTTCCGGGGAAGGGAGATTGGTCCTCGGCGATTCGGCTCTGACTCATTAGGGGACACCTCAAGTTGTCGTGATGGTTTAAAAAAGTCTACGGTTCTTGGCATTTTACATCAGAACGCTGGTACATTACAAACCCGGATACCACAGAGCGCTTCACAAGGACACCGGAGGTTCATCTCTGGCCTGGTTGGGGATATGCGAAACTCTTCCCAAAGCTAATTCGTAGCTAATCTTAATACTATCTTATGCCAATAAAATTACCCCTTCCCCCCAAGCTAACCTGATTCCGGGGCCAAAACAAACCACCAGGATGACGTTCTCTTTGGAATCGGAGTTTCGCAGCTGGGCCAAATTTAACAGGAATTCTGTGTATTGGCAATGCTGGCTCCCCGAGTTGGGCTCGAACCAACAACCTGGAGGTTAGTAGCCACGGATAAAAAGGTGCGCCGGATTTTACGTCTGAAAGTTAGGCTTGGGATCATGAGGTAACAAAGGAACATTATTTGTCCCTTTGTTTATACATTCGGCAGAGATACTGCACTTTTAGCCAACTTGTTCAAGTTGCGGTGCTACCGTGTTCGTATCTTCTACTAGACTGAACCAATGCACGACTGTGGGTGGTCTATAGGCCATGTCGTGTTCTTGCCGTCTGATGCGGATAACTAATCTAACTGATCCATTTCTTCTGCTGTTAACTTCCAACTAGCCGCAGCAACATTAGCTGAGACCTGTTCGGGACTTGATGCTCCAGCAATGACCGCACTCACCCACGAATGGGAGAGCAGCCAAGCGATGGCTAGTTCTCCTATAGTATGGTTATGGTCCGCCGAAAATTTTTGTAGTCTCTCAACCTCATCGAAGTTAGCGTCAGCCAAGAGCGAGGTATACCCCGGCATTAACGCTAGTCCGGCGAACAACCGTGCTCTAGCTGTAACATCTGAGAAGGATGCTGGTCGTGCTGGTTGTCGGGAACCCAGACGAGTTCCAGCTGGTGCTGGTTTCCCTCGCTGGTATCTGCCGGTAAGGAATCCTGCAGCGAGCGGCCCCCAGGGTACCACGCCAATTCCATACGCCTGACAGCAGGGCACCATTTCTGACTCAATATGCCGGTCAAGCAGGTTATATTGTGATTGAACAGCCACGAAGGACTCCAGGTTGTTCGCTTTGGAAGTCCACGCGGCTTCGCAAAGCTGCCACGCAGCAAAGTTGGAACAACCAATATAGCGGACCTTTCCGGCTCGCACCAAGTCATCTAAGGTTCGTAGCGTCTCCTCAATAGGAGTTGTTGGGTCAGGCCAGTGAATATAATAAAGGTCAATATAATCTGTACCCAGACGCTTTAAGCTAGCATTAATGGCCCCCATCACGTGATAGCGCGATCCCCCATAATCATTCGGCTGCGCACCTGTGGGGATCCCGAATTTAGTAGCAATGATAGTCTTTAAACGTTTACCCTTTATTGCTTTACCGACTAACTCCTCGGAATGCCCCGCATCATACACATCAGCAGTATCAATAAAATTAATACCTAGATCTAGGGCGTGGGCAATAACAGATATTGACTCTTGTTCACTACGCCCCCTCTCTAAACCGAAACCTAGGGTTCCTAAGCTGACTTCCGAGACCTTAAGTCCAGATTTTCCTAACCTTCGATATTCCATTGAAACCCCATTTTTATTTTTTTAACTGCGGTCCCATTTTCACACTTATAGTTTAGCAGGTCAAGAGCTAACAAGTCCTGGAACCGCTGATACGCAATATGGACTAATTACAAATATCATAAATTACCTCTTCTGCTGTGAACTTCGGAAAAGGTGTAAAACCTATGGTTTACATGCGCCAAGCTGAACAATTCATCGGAATGTTGAGTGTGGAAAAAGGAAGCTATATATGGCGTTCTCTTATCATTTATCAAACTGGACGGCATACCAGTTTTTAGATAAACTAGGTTAAATATAGTAATTAAGAAAGGAGGAAGGGTAAAACGGTTATGATTATTGACTTTGAGCATCACATTTATCTGCCAGAGCAGACAGTATCGGGGAAGAGTAAGTCCGGTAAGATGACCGAGCGACACTGGGAAGAAAAAGACAAATTAAGAATCCGTATTTTTAAGGATGCTTCGGATGTTGACCGGTATCGGCAGTTTATGGATGATGCAGGTATAGACATGGCGGTACTTACGGCTAATAGCTTTACGGGCGGTCTTGCACAAATGAAAAGGTGGAACAACTTCTGTGCCGAAATTGTAAAAGATAACCCGTCTCGGTTTGTGGGTTTTGCCTGTGTTCCTCCCCTTGGCGGTAAACCAGCTTTAGAAGAACTGGAAAGGGCGGTTAAGGAACTGGGAATGAAGGGGGTGCATATATGGACAAGAAGCGATGGGTGTCATCTTGATGACAGAGAAATGTGGTCTTTTTATGCCAAAGTAGCGGAACTTAATGTGCCTATTGATGTCCATGTGACCCTCGAGCCATCAGGACTGGATGCCATACACTCCAGTTACGGGCTGTACTACGTTCTGGCGCGGGAATTCGATATGGCGATATCAACGTTGCGGCTCTGCCTTGGCGGCGTATTAGAAGATTTTCCGGACCTCGTATTTATCATAAATCACCTTGGTGGTGGTGTGTCATCGGTAATTGACCGCCTTGATGCCTACATGGACTATTTAGGTTCTGGCTGGGATAGTTTTTATCTGGGCAGACCTTTGATAAGCCGTCCCTGGAAAGAATACTGGGATAAGCTGTACTTCAACGTCGCCGGTCGGGAAGTGGGAATTGTCTCCTTGAAGTGCGCCCTGAATAATATCAAGCCGGAAAGGCTCGTATTTGGCACTGACTGGCCATTTAACTATGATTACAGGCCTCAAGCGGTGAAAAGTTTTACCGAGGCAATAAGAAAACTTGATTTACCGGCAGGTTCAGCAGAAGCAATACTGGGTGGTACGGCCACCAGGATATTGGGTCTTGATATCAGCTAGCTGTCATGATTTTAACTGAACGTTGCTTAATTATGCTCCTTCTGTCAAAGTAATTCTTGCGGGATTACCGGCAATAGTAAGTAGGACTGGTATTTTGCGTTGTGGTAAACCGTGTGTTTGGTCTCCTTCATATTGAGAAGGTGATAATGGATTTCCCGGAAATGCTCTAGGCCTTCGTAGGGAGCGTCTTGGCCCTTGATTATCAACTGCATCCTTTGACCAGCTTGAATAGTCAGTCTTGGGCATTGCTCAGTGCCTCAATTTCTAAAAAGAAGTCCTTTTGGTTATGGCTAATTATATACCCCCTCTTGCCTTGTCAACAAGATATTACCTTTTTGGAGTGCTTTATCGATTTGTCCATAGCGAGGTGAGGGTGTAACAAAATAGCGTAAAGTACACCACCTACACGCGCGCCATAGTGCCTCGCACCAAAGCACATTGCTTCCTTGTTCTCGATAGTCCTTGCATTATAAACTAACTGACTTTGTACTTCGGTTGGGATACTAGGTCGTGCCAATTTGCAGTCATATCTACTACTCTCCCGAAGTATTTTCAGTGTAGCCTTAGGCTATTCTGGTCTCTCAGCAATGACGCTTGCTAAGGCGCCGATCTTTTCTATCTCGACCTCTACCTTATCACCGACTTTAAGGGCATCTTTGGAGCCCCCCGGCGTCCCGGTCGCGATGATATCCCCTGGGTCCAGCGTGATATAATGGGTAATAAACTCTATTACCTGAGGAATCTTGTGAAACATCTCGCTGGTGAAAGCATCCTGCGTAGTCTGCCCGTTAACACGTACTACCAAGCTCAGGTTGTGTGGGTCTTCGATTTCATCTTTCGTGGTTAAGCAGGGGCCCATTGGCAGTGAGCTATCAAAAGCTTTGACCCGGAACCAGTCAACCATACCCGGTCTAATGGTTTTGCCAAGGTCACGCGCGGACATATCATTCACAATAGTGTAACCGATGATGACATCGTATGCCTTGTCCGCGGGGACATGGCGGCAGTACTTGCCGATTACCACGGCTAGTTCACCTTCGAAAATAAAGTTCTCGCTCTCAGGAACTTTAAAGACTTTATCACCAGGTCCCACTACCGGATGTATGCCTGGTTTAATAAAGACATATGGTTTTTCCGGCAGGTCGGGATTACCGCCTTCGGCCGCGTGTGCTTGATAATTAAGTGCTAGACATAGAATCTTTGACGGTCGTGGCACGGGTGCGCGTAGCCGGATTTTCTTTAAATCATGAGATATTAGGGTACTAGAGGTCATGCTCACCTTTCCAATTTTTTTAAGCTGGCGCTGGCACCATTCGGTAACTGTATCTGCTGCCCGTATCGCTGTATCCCCCTCATTTAGAAACGACATCATATTCGAGGGCAGGATAGGTATATCAGTGCGGGTGTCTTTCTCACAAGCATCCCTTGCCAGTGCTAGGTCAATAACTTTATCAGAAATCAAAACACCCAGTCTATCACGACTTGGAGTAGGTTCATAAGTTACCAGCCTCATTTTACTTCTGCTCTTCCTTCCTTATTATTTGGATTATCGATAATTTGTAGACACACTACTGGATTTGTTAAGTTGAAGTAGGCTCCTTATCTATTCCTTAAGAGATATAGCGTTTTTAGGGCAGACGTAATAACAGGTACGGCATCCTTCACAGTAGCTGTCGTCAACTCGGGCTTTATTGTCAACCATACTAATCGCGTTGTTGTAGCATGACTCGATGCAAATCATGCAGGCGTTACATAAATTATCGTCGACAACGGGTTGCCACTGCGGGATACTGCGGGCGTCTTTGGCCCCTACTAGTTTTAGGGTACCCTGAAAGTCACTCACTCTCTTGTATCCCTTACGGTCCATCCAGTCGCTCATCTCTTTCAAGATACGTCCTCCGGCGCCTACCCCTTCTAGGATAACTTGAACGCATATCTGGGCCGCGTCAGCACCGGCCATGATGTAGCCGATGATATCGGCTCCGGACCTTCCTCCTCCCGAGGCAATAATCGGTACGGTTACCGGAGGAGAATTGGGGAATCCCACGGTGGGGCTTCCATTCACGTAGTTGATGGGCTGGTCAGCGTGGCGCATGCGGAAGACAAAGCCGGTCATTATTGGCGCCGACCAAGGGCCGCCAATGCCTGGTCCTCTCCAGACAGGTTCTTTCTCGTTCTCAATATCGATGGGAATTGATATCCAGCGAGTCACCGGTACCACGCCATCCGCTCCTGCCTCTTGGGCGAAAGCTGACATGCCGACCGTATCGCAGCAGTCAGCCGGGATTTTAGGGAATATGGGGAGATTGGATGCTTGTTTTGAAGCCTTAATCGGCATTTCCAGGTACTTATGTGGGTCAATGGTAATAAAGCGGCCGGGTTCGGTGGCCGGGCTTGGGCCGGTGTGAAGCTCGATGGCATCTACACCGGCTTCTGTCATGGCTTTGGCTTCTGCCGTCCATACTTCCTCATCAGATAATCGGGCTCCGCACCATCCCGTACTGGCGATTACCGTGCAGTCATAATCCTTGGCCGTGCGCGTTATCTTATATACTTCTTCGGTGTATTCCTCCAGTGTAGGCATTACGGCCGCACCTCCGAACCCCGGTGGTATATTTTTATGTACCCGCTGCGCTGGTGACCCTGTCGACTGAAAGGAATACAGGGATTTCTTATAGTTCTTATTGGCACTGTAGATTCTCCAGAACCCTCTTGAAGACTCCTTATGCTCATCCAGATGAGTTCGGTGAAGGCTACGGACGACGATACCTCCAAAACCAGCCTTCATGCAATCAAGTGATGTCTGGAAATTCTGTGTATTTGGACCGGCACCGACAATTAACGGGTTCTTGAGCCTGATACCAGAAAACTCCACACTCAGGTCTGCCATCTTTCTTTTTCCTCCTCTTTCATATTTTCCAGTTGACAGTGTTATTTAACTAAAACCAGTCAGTAGATTCATCAGTATAACTGGAACGGGAGCCATAAAACTATATCCGGAAAAACCACACACAGTGTTAGTAGGATGAGTACTGCGGGGTAAAAAGGTACTGCTGCGCTGGCTATAGTAAATATAGAATATTTGGGAACCACGGCATGTAGAGAGAAAAGGTTTAAGCCGAAAGGTGGTGTAACCAGACCAAGCTCATTCACTACCACCATGATGACCCCAAACCAGATGAAGTTAAAGCCCAGCATGGTGAGGATGGGGGCCACAAAGGCAAGGCTCAGTAACATTATGGAGATACCTTCCATAATAAAACCGAGTAAGATGTATATAAAAAATATGACGCTCAATATGCCATATTTACCTAATGGCAGGCTTGCCATGAAGGCGGCTAATGCGTCGGTAGTTCCCAGATAATTGAAAACATAGCCCATAATTTTAACGATGAAGATGAGAGGCATCAACATGGCGGCAGTCTTAACCGCAGTCAGGGCACTTTCTTTGACAATGGTTAAGTTTAACTTCCTGAATACCAGGCTTAATATTATACTGAGAAAACCACCCAGTGCTGCGGCCTCAGTGGGAGTCATAATACCACCAAAAATCGACCCTAGTGTTACGGTCAGGATGAACAACGCTGGAGTAATGTCTAGGAAGCCGGCTAGTTTCTCTTTGAAGCTGTATTTTACTTTCGGCGGGCACAAGTCAGGTCTAACCGTGGCCATGATGATAACGGTAATAAGGTAGAGTAACATTAGGATTATTCCCGGTATCAGCCCGGCGGCAAAAAGGCGAGGTATTGATAGCCCCATGTAAGCGCCATAACCAATGAGAATTACGCTGGGTGGAATCAGCACACTGAGCGTACCCCCCATCACTACGCTGCCTATGGCTAATCTAGGCTTATATCCAAGTCTTTCCATTTCAGGTAGTACCGAAGTGCCAAAGGCCGCTACCGAAGCTATGCTGGAGCCGGATATGGCGCCGAAGACACCGCTGGCCAGAAGGCTGGAAGCTGCCATTCCGCCGGGTAGAAAGGAAATGATTCTGTCAGCTCCCCTGAAGAGCAGTCGTATCACGCCGCTGTGGGCAAGCATCGCTCCCATGAAAATGAAAAGCGGTACCGCGGTCAGTGTGAAACTATTCACCCAGTTCCACATCGACAGAGCAAAGTGCTCGGAACCTTGATTTAAAAACAGTATTAAACCCACCAGTGCTCCCGCACCAATGGCGGCAAATATCTCTGTTCCAATTGCTAGAAGAAACAGCATAATGCCAATAATTATGATGGCCTGAAGGCCCAGACCCATTCCTGCTTCACCCATCGAGGCCCTTCCAATCAGCAGCTTGAAATTCGCTGCGCTCTGCCAGGTGACGGCCTATGACGCACAGTATATATGCAGAAAGCAGAACAAAGCCGAAGGGTATAAACAGCTGAGGCCATATCAGTGGCACCCGTAGCCACGAGTTAGATATCAAGTTATACTGTATGGTTCGTCCGATAAGGGTAAACGATCCTATGGTAGCCATGACAGTAAAAACTAACGACGCGGTCAGAGTGAAGAACCTCAGCCAGTACTGCGCTTTCGCTGGTAGCCGGCTTACTAAAGCCTCAACCCGTACGTGTCCCCCTTCACGCCAGCGGTAGGCTAGGCCCATAGCTACCACTGCTACCAGCATATAGGCGGTAATTTCATCGGCAATCATGGGGGCGTTATTGAATACGTATCTTAAAGTTATCTCAAACATGGTTAGAAACAATATGATTACGATAAGAATAGCACCTACGTGTCCGCCGATGAAAACGATCCGGTCAATAAGATTATCCAGGAAACTTAGTAGTTTTCTCACGTGTACTTGTCACCTCGCATTTCTGCGCTTGCGTCTTGAGAATGCCGATTATTTGTTGCCGGAAGGCATACCAAGTTATCTCTTACGCACACCTCCCGGCAACGGTTCTTGTAACTCTATTTTATTTTATGTACTTTGCTGAGATATCGAGAAGTCTCTGTCCGTCTGGACCGGCAAGCTTCAGCCAATCATCAACCGCCGGTTGGACCATATCTCTGGCCTTGGCTACCTCTGTCCGGTCTGGATACACAATTTGTAGGGGAGTGGTAGCTACCCAGACCGTGAATGCTAATTCTTCTGGAACGACCGCATAGAATACCATTTCTGATGCCAGCTGACCAGCATCTAAAAGTATCAACTTCAGGTCGTCAGGTAGCTCATTAAAAGCTTGGGGATTCGCGTATATCCCTGACCCTAAGTTTGGCTGGATGTTCCAGACGGTGATATCCGTCGCTACATCCTGAAGCCCCTGTTCCAGACCGAAGTCTAGGGTAGTAATGACAGCGTCGACCAGACCACGGAAGAGGGCATCCGCTATTTCCGACCCCGGGATGGATACGGGTGAGGCCTCCAACAAATTCATGGTATTGGTTGCAGTGGCACCTCTGGTTCTTATTTTTAGCCCTTTGAAATGATCAACTGTGAGTAGTGGCTCCTCTGCATAGACAAACTTCATGGTGCCGGCAGGTATGTTGCCAAGATACATAAGGCCAGCTTGTTCTAACCACAGCTCCTGCACAAGCTTGTGCAACTCGGGGTCTTTCGAGGCGGCTTGTACTTCCTGCAGGTTATTGAAGCGGAAGGGCAGAGACTCCCAGTCTAAAATTGGCCAAGTGCCACTTATATCGGAGGCGGGAAAGTCTGATAACTGGACATCACCTGAGGCCAATAAATCATGTTCCTGCTCTTCTGGCACCATATTTTCTCGAACAGTAATCTTGAAGCGGCCACCACTTTTCTCCCATACATAGCTCTCTAGAAAACCGCCGGGAGTAAAGGCATAAGCATCGGCGGTATTTCCAGGACCACCCATGAAGTTGAGAATCCATTCAACTTTCTCGGTAGAGGCCGCTGGTGCAGGAACGGGAGCAGGTGCCGCTGCGGTAGTGGGTGCCGGTGCGGGAGCCGGTGCAGGAGCCGGTGCCGGTGCCGGTGCAGGAGCAGGAGTGGCACAGGCGGTGATGAGACTTCCCATCACCAGTACGACCAAAAAAACAAATAGTAGCTTAAGCTTCATCTGATTCCTCCTTGAATCCGATTGTTTCTCTTTTTTCTTTCATCTGGTTAATTCAGAGTCTCTCGAAATACCACCTCCTTTCTCGCAGCGTCAGTGGAGTGATATGTTGTGTATGACTGAATCTTCTGGTCATCTTTTTGACCAAAAGTCAGACACCCATGAGTAATTGCTTGGCGTAATTTCTCCACCACCATCTGTCGTATAGTGCGGTGTTCAGAGATGTCCTGTCCGTGACGTTGCACTTGAAGTGACATATAAGAAAAACCTTTTATAAAATATGTCATAACTATATTAAGTGGTACGGGCATTATATGTAGGTATTGGCAGCTTGTCAAGTTATTTCTAACATTGGTTAAGTTCAATCGTGGTTGATAGCACTACTTTAGCCATCCGTTCATTTCCTTCTCAAGTATGGCATTGACCACGATTGAACTTAACCAGACGGTATTCTATATTGAGTTCATTTAACAGTTTCTCGTTATTATTTGTTTGATATTCCTTGGCCTGCCCCCAGTAATTGTACCACTCTTTAAGTTAGAGCAACCGGTATTCTAGTCTCAGGAGCAGGTGGCCGGTAACCCAACGAGCTATGAGGACGT
>NZCW01000012.1 GCA_002688435.1 Dehalococcoidales bacterium | reverse complement strand
CCCTTATCATTTAGTCCAGTTATAATGTTTGACTTGGGCTAGACTAAACAAAACACAGAACCATTGTTTCAGGTAGAGTTCGACTCTGCTCTGTCTCCCGTCCAATAAGTCAGTATTTTCCAGAACCACACATTTCGTCATCTTGTTAGTTTATTTTATGCCGACATTGAATTAGTTTGGGGTGAACTATTTTTAAGAAAATCAATCAATCGTGGGAATTAGCTTTGGGAATAGTTTCGCACATGCCTAATACCGATCCGGCTATTGACTTCCTCTTACCACGGTGCTAATATCCCATCACCGACTGGCGTAGATGTCAGTAGGTTAAATCCCCACTTAGCCGGAGACGAGATTAACCCGGTAAACAGAGGAGCCAGACTTGCGTGACGCAGAATATATGAAGCAGGCTTTAAAGCTGGCCCGCCGAGGTCTCGGGAGGACCAGCCCAAACCCGATGGTGGGTGCCGTTATCGTGAAAAACGACCGTGTCATCGGTCAGGGTTACCACCACCACTACGGTGGCAAACATGCTGAAACCAACGCTATCCAGAATGCCAACGAGAGTATCGCGGGGGCAACTCTCTATGTCACTCTGGAACCCTGCTGCCATCATGGCAAAACTCCTCCCTGCACGGACGCCATAATCCAGCACAATATTGGCCGTGTCGTCATCGGGACTCTGGACCCTAATCCACAGGTCAACGGAAAGAGTGTGACGCAATTAAAGCAGCAGGGGATTGAGACTGAAGTCGGGGTACTGACAGATACGTGCCGCGACTTGAATGAAGCCCATTTCAAGCACATGACCACCGGCTTACCTCTGGTCACTCTCAAATTCGCCCAGACCCTGGACGGCCGGATTGCCACCTCCACCGGAGACTCGCAATGGATAAGCTCGGTACCGTTCCGCCAGCTGGCCCATCGGCTACGGGCGGCTAGCGACGCCGTAATGGTGGGGGTGGATACGGTGCTGGCGGACAACCCCCGGCTCACCGTACGCCTAATCAAGGGCAGAAACCCCTCCCGCATTGTCCTGGACTCCAGATTGAGGACTCCGCTGGATGCCGGAGTGGTCCAGAACCGAGAGGCCGCGCCCACCATTATCGCCACCACTTCTCAAGCCGATGAGAAGAAGGTAGCTCACCTGCGTAAAGCCGGAATCGAGATTGTGGCTACACGGCAGGATAAGGCGGGTAAAGTCGATTTGAAGCAACTTCTCGGCATACTGGGCAAGAGAGGCATTTCTTCCGTCTTGGTGGAGGGAGGCACCGGGGTCATCACCTCGTTTCTGCGCCAGAACCTGGCCGACAAAGCAGTCATCGCCATAGCGCCCAAAATAATGGGGCAGGGTCTTGCCGCGGTGGGAGAGCTGGATATACGCGAGGTTAATCAGGTTTTAAAGTTATCTTTCGAAAAGATATACCGCGTGGCAGAGGACCTAGTTATTGAAGTCAGAATCAGTCCTGCTCCGGACTAGCCGCGCAACGCCAGATATTCCATCACCTCGGCGACCAGAAACAGCGAGCCGGTAGCGCAAATAAGATCAGCTGGGCTGGCCCAGGCCAGTGCCCGCTCTACCGCCGCGGCCACATTTCCCGCCTCCTCCGGGACTATCCTGTACTTGGAGAACTCTCCGCCCAGTACAGCCGGAGCCACGGCTCTGGGGTGACGGGAACGGGTAACGATAACTTCCCCAGGGAGAGACACCAACTCGGCCACCATCCCGGCAATGTTTTTATCGGAAGAAGCACCAAAAATCAGGAACACCCGTTGCAAATCAAAATACTCCCCGAGCGCCTGGACCAGTCTCCGCGCCGAATCGGCATTATGGGCACCATCAACAATGACCCAAGGCCTACGCCGCAAAACCTGAAGTCGGCCCAGCCAGCGCACCTGATTCAGCCCGCGGGCAATACTCTCCGGTGATATGCTGGCTTCTTTCGTTGCCAGAACCTCCGCGGCCATTACCGCCGCAGCCGCATTCTCCAGCTGGTACTCACCAAGCAAAGGTATTTCCAGATTATACTCTTCAGCCAGCCCACGCAGTCGAAAAGACTGCCCTTCGGAACCAATAGCCTGCTGTTCCCAGGTAACCTCACTACCTGCTTTAATCAATCTTGCCCCACGCTCCCGGCAGGTATTCTCTATTACCACCATCGTCTCAGGAAGCTGCGGGGCGCACACCACGACACTGCCCGACTTGATAATGCCAGCCTTCTCCCCAGCTATCTGGGCCAGGGTATCTCCCAGAACATCGGTATGATCGTAGCTGATAGAAGTGATGACGCAGACTTCCGGACGGATCACGTTGGTGGCATCCAGCCGTCCCCCCAGCCCCACCTCCAGCACCTGATAGTCCACCTCTATCTCCCGGAAATAAAGAAAAGCCAGCGCCGTCAGTAGCTCAAATGTAGTCAGCTCGCCCAAGCCGCCGATAGCGTTTACCGCTTCCACCTCGGGTTTTATCATCGCCACCAGCCGGCCAAAGTCACCTTCTGCCATAGGCCTCCCATCAACCTGTATCCTCTCCATGGGACTGAGGAGGTGGGGAGAGGTATAAAGCCCGGTATGGTAGCCCGCCTGGGTTAAAATTGAGGCCAGCATGGCCGCGGTGCTACCTTTTCCCTTAGTGCCGGCCACGTGGACCGACCTGGCGGCCTGCTGGGGATTACCCAGCCTGACCAGCAGTTCCTCGATACGCTCCAGATCAAAGACGAACGCCGAGCGCGACAGCCGTTCGTAATCAGCGAAGCTTAAAATATAGTCCAAAGCCGCCTGGTATTCCATTCGCTCACCCGTCATAATCTTACTCTCTGAATACAACTAGGTAAAGCCCAAAAATCTTTTTAAAAATAGTCTCAAAAAACTTGACAAACACTATATCTTGTGGTACTGTGACACTTGTCACACAATATAGGGTAGGTTTTTTACTATGGACTGTCTTTATTGCGGTTACCATAATTCTAAAGTCATCGATTCTCGTGATATAAACGACGGTATACGCCGCCGGCGCCAGTGTCTGAAGTGCGACTCCCGTTTCACCACCTACGAGCGCCTGCAGCCGGCCGGACTGTTCGTCATCAAGAAAGACGCGCGACGCGAGGAATTTAACCGGGACAAGTTGCTCACCGGCATCCGCAAGGCCTGTGAGAAACGGCCGCTGCCCAGCGGCACGGTGGATAAGGTCGCCGATGACACTGAAGCCGAGCTTTACCGCTCCGGCAGACTTGAGGTGTCCAGCACGGTTATCGGTGATATGGTGATGGAAAAACTATGTGGCCTAGACCACATTGCCTATCTCCGCTTCGCCAGTGTTTACCGAGAATTTACCGACATCACCACGCTGAAAGAAGTCGTGGATACCCTGGTCAGCGGAGAATCAGTAGTGCCCCGCCCCAACCAGCTCTCCCTACTCTCCCCACCGACAGATTAGAGGAACTGGCCGGAAGAGGATAGAATAAAGCCGGAGCAATTAAACCGGAAGTAGGAATCGTCAGATGGACAGAGCCGGTCAACCGGAAAATAAAAGAGTAAACTCGCCCAACCGGAGCCAGATTGCCCGTATCGTCTTTGCCGCCGCTGAGTCCATAGGCATTGCCGACCGGCAACTAGTGGAGCGGCTCACCTCACAGGTGATTACGCGGCTGGAACGTGAGTCACCCCTGCCATCACCGACACCCACCCTACCCGGCATGGAAGACCTAGTGCCAGTGCTGTCTCGCCAGCAAATCCGCCTGCCCGCCAAAACTGACATACTGACCATGGTCGAGGAAATCCTAGCGGCCGAAGAACTAAAGCATACCGAGGAGACAAAAACCAAAATGGAAAAAGTCGATACCGCTAAGTCAAAAAGCCAGCCCGCGTCCGGCCTAAACCTTACCGAAAACGCCCTTCATGTACTACAGAGGAGGTACCTGAAGAAAGATAAGCAGGGGCAGGTTATCGAGACGCCGGAGGAGATGTTCCACCGTGTGGCCGTAACTATCGCCTCGGCCGAGCTCATTTACGACCCTAAGGCGGATGTCCAAGCAAGAGAAGATGAGTTTTACCGGCTGATGGCCAGCTTGGAGTTCCTGCCCAACTCCCCCACCTTAATGAACGCCGGGAGGGAGTTGGGACAGCTGTCCGCCTGCTTCGTCCTGCCCATCGAGGACTCCATGGAGTCCGTCTTCGAGTCGGTGAAAAACACGGCGCTCATCCACAAGAGCGGCGGCGGGACCGGTTTTTCCTTCTCCCGGCTGAGGCCGGAAAAAGACTTGGTGGGCTCCACCGGCGGCATAGCCAGCGGCCCAGTCTCTTTTATCCGCGCTTTTGACACCGCCACCGATGTCATCAAGCAGGGCGGAATGCGCCGCGGGGCGAATATGGGCATCCTCAGCGTGGACCACCCAGATATCATAAAGTTCATCACCGCTAAAGAAGACTATACTTCTCTAACCAATTTCAACATCTCCGTAGCCGTAACCGTCGAGTTTCTGGAAGCGGTCAAGGCGGAGGCAAACTATAACCTGATCAATCCACATACCAAAGAGGTCGCGAACCAGCTCAACGCCAAAGAGGTCTTTGACAAAATCGTGGATATGGCCTGGCGGACCGGCGACCCGGGCATCGTTTTCATTGACCGCATCAACCAGGATAACCCCACCCCCCACCTAGGCCGTATCGAAAGCACCAACCCCTGCGGCGAGCAGCCCCTCCTCCCCTACGAGTCATGCAACCTAGGCTCAATCAACCTAGCCCGGATGGTGCGGGCAACAAACGGGATCGCCGAGATAGACTACCCCAGGATGGCGGCCACTATAAAGAGCGCCGTCCGGTTTCTGGATAATGTCATTGATGTCAACCAGTTCCCTCTGAAAGAAATCGCTGAAATGACCCGGAAGACCCGGAAAATCGGGCTCGGGGTAATGGGCTTTGCCGATATACTCATCCAGCTGGGTACCCCCTATAACTCGGCAGAGGCGCTCAAGACCGGCACCGAGATTATGCGGTTCGTCAGCGAAGAGGCGACCAAGACCTCGGTAGAGTTGGGGCAGGAGCGCGGTGTCTTTCCTGCCTTTGAAGACAGCACCTACAATACTCTCGACGGCTCCAGAACCAGAAATGCCTCCCGCACCACCATCGCCCCCACCGGCACCCTGAGCCTGATCGCCGGCTGTTCCAGCGGCATCGAGCCACTCTTCGCCCTAAGCTACACCAAGAACATCCTGGACGGCGCCCAGCTGGTGGAGGTGAATCCCCACTTTGAGGAAGCTGCTCGCAGCGGGGGCTTTTACTCCGAGGAACTAATGCAGAAGCTAGCGGACGGTGTCCACCTTGGTGAGATTGATGGCGTACCTGAGGCTGCCCGGCAGTTGTTTGTCACCGCCCACGAGATAACTCCGGAATGGCACGTCCGGATACAGGCCGCCTTCCAACAATCCACGGATAACGCGGTCTCCAAGACGGTCAATTTCCCCCAGGAGGCTACCCGAGAGGATGTTGCCTGGGTGTACCAGCTGGCCTACGAGGAGAACCTGAAAGGAATAACCATCTACCGTGACCGGAGCCGTGACGCCCAAGTACTAACCACCGGCCAGCCAGAAAAACAAATAACTGAGGAGGGCAAACTTACCCCCCGGGAAAGACCGGAAGAAACGGAAGGTCGTACGAAGAAGGTCTCGACCGGCTGCGGCTCGCTCTATGTCACCGTGAATTCTGATGAGTACGGGATTTGCGAGGTATTTTCCAGTCTCGGTAAGACCGGTGGCTGTGCCTCCGCCCAGCTGGAAGCCACCTGTCGGCTTATCTCCCTAGCACTAAGAGCGAGAGTAGATGTTAGTTCCATAGTGAGACAGCTCCGGGGTATCCGTTGCCCGTCCATCGCCTGGGTACAGGGCAAGTCTATCCTCTCCTGCGCCGACGCTATTGCCAGCGTGCTGGAAAAATATACCACCGGCTATGACGGCAAGTCCAGTCCAGAGGACTACGGCCTGGCCAAGAACCTAGCCGGGCAGTGCCCAGAGTGCAGCAACATGCTTGTCTACCAAGAGGGGTGTTTTATCTGCCCAGCGTGTGGTTATACCAAGTGCTAAATAAATAATATTGATGAGGCTAAAAGTAACCAAAACTGTACCTATGAATAGCCCATTAACCGAAAACAGTGTCATTGCCGTTGGGAGCATCCCACCCATTGACGCCGCCGCCCGGATTAACGGTTACGTCCGTGGCCACGGGACGGCAGAAGCCCTATCCGTAGAAATTAGGTAGTCTTGGCCTCTCCCTTGGAAGGGCTTAAAAAGCTGCAGGACCTTACTGCCGCGCATATCTCGAGCCCGCAATAGAGATTTTTACGCCCCCCTTACCTTCCTTCCTCATTAAGGGAGGGGAGAATTACTTTAGAAAGAGGGGCTTCGTCCCTCTTAAACACCCCACCCTCTTAATCAAGAGCAGAGAAGAGTCAAAGAGAGGCTTTACCCTTCCTACCCATTTCCTCCCCTCTTCCCTACTTATTAAGGAGAAAGGGGGAATTATTTTTAAACTCCTTTGACACCCCTATAAGCCGGTGCTATGATTATGTCAGGAAGTAGTCTCAGACAAGTGAGATAATATTATATGTCAGACGACATTGAGCTATACCTGTTACTCTTTATTCTCTGCTTGCTATTGTCAGCCTTCTTTTCCAGCTCGGAAACCGCTTTTGTTGCCCTGCAGAGAATAAGGGTGAAGCACATGGTGGAGAACAACGTCAAAGGTGCCCGGCGGGTCGCCAGAATGATTGAGCGGCCGGAGAAGCTCCTCTCCACCATCTTGCTGGGCAACAACTTCGTCAATGTGGCCGCCGCCGCCCTAGGTACCGCTGTGGCGATTGAACTCTGGGGAGACCAGGGAGGTGTCCTCATTGCCACCGTTGGGGTAACCGTCCTCCTCCTGATATTTGCCGAAACGACCCCCAAGACCTTCGCCACCCAGCACCCGGAGCGGTTATCGCTCATTTTCGCCCGGCCGATAGAGCTTATCGCCTGGCTCTTCACCCCCTTTGTCATTACCCTCAGCTGGATAGCCTCCGAGTTTACCAGGCTGATCGGAGGGAGAGCCGTACCCCGGTCATTGGCCAGCGAGGAGGAAATCCGCACCATGATATCGGTAGGGCATAAAGAAGGGACGATGGAAGAGGCCGAAGCTGAGATGCTGCACAAGGTCTTTGAATTCGGTGACCGGCCCGTCCGCGAGGTCATGGTACCGCGCCCAGAAGTCATCGCTATCGAGCAGGGCTCCAAAATGGGCGATTTCCTTACCCTCTACACCGAATTTCCTCTCTCCCGCTTCCCTGTCTACCAAGAAAATATGGACAACGTGGTCGGGATTCTCTCGGTAAAGGACGTGCTTATGGCACAGGCCAAGGGTACCATCACCGCCCGGAGCACCATTGACGAACTGGTCCGCCCGCCTTACTTCACCCCTGAGACCAAGCGCATCAACGAGCTCTTTACCGAGATGCGCGACAAAAACTACCGGATGTGCGTGGTGGTAGACGAATTTGGCGGCACGGCTGGCATCGCCAGTCTCACTCGTCTGGTCGAAGAAATCGTCGGCCCGGTAGGAGATGAGCTGGCCGAGGTAGAAAAAGAATACGAGGTAATCAACGAATACACTTTCCAGATTGACGGCAGTATGCGCATCGAGGAAGCCAACGAGGAGATGGAACTGGAGCTGCCAGAAGGCGCTTATGAAACGGTTGCCGGCTTTGTCCTCCACCTCCTAGGGTATATCCCAAAACTCAACGAACAGCTAAGATATAAGGGCTCGAAACTGGTAATCACCGAAATGCGGGGACTGAAAATTGAGAAAATCCTGCTGACCAAGGAGAAACAGCCCGGGCCCGGCGCCGCCGGCCCGGCCAGGGATACCGGTGAAGCTTCCAGAGACTGACCGCCCGGGAAGAGAACGGGGGAAAATGCAACGTCTTCGCATCAGGTTCCGTCGGGGACTGGCAGTGAAGTTCGTCTCCCATCTGGATATCATGCGCCTGTGGCAAAGAGCGCTTATCCGTGCCGGAATGCCGCTGGCCTACTCCGAGGGTTTTAATCCTCGCCCCCGCCTTTCCCTGGCAGCACCGCTCGCCGTGGGAGTCACCAGCGAGGCCGAGCTAATGGACATCACTCTGGCCCGGACGGCTTCACCCCACTTCTTTACCGCTGCCGTCAACCAGCAGTTACCCCCCAGTATTGAAATCTTACAGGTGCACCAGGTAGCCCTAACCATACCGTCGTTACAGTCCCAGGTCCGCTATGCCGAATACGAGGTCGGGCTAGAAGCCGAAAAAGGACGAAGGGAGGTAACGGCCGCGCTCGCTTCCCTACTGGCACTGAAGCACCTACCTTGGCAGCACCAGAGAGACACCGGCCCGCACCACTACGACCTAAGGGCTTTAATTGACGACCTGTGGCTCATTGACTGGCGTAACGGCCATGGCACCATCGGGATGAGACTGCGCTGTGACAGCGGCGGTTCGGGAAGACCAGAACAGGTTACCGCCGCCCTCGGCTTCGCCCGCCGTCCAGAGTCGCTACACCGCACCAGACTCATCTTAGGGCCAAGTTTAAATAATAAAGAAACGACATCAACCGACCAGCGCTGATGGCAAACACAAAGAAAAGCTCGGCAGAAATAATGGGGCGGGCGTTACGCCTCACCCGGGAGCAGGGCCTGATAACCGGGCAGCCGAAACTGGTGGTGGCCGTATCCGGCGGTCCGGATTCAGTCTGCCTACTCCATGTTCTGGTCAAATTACGGGAGAACCTGGGCTTAGGACTCCACGTAGCCCACCTTGATCACCAGCTACGCGGTACCGAGTCCGAAGCCGATGCCCGGTATGTCGCTGACCTGACCCGCCAGCTGGATATCCCGGCCACCATAGAACGGCGTGATGTCCGAGCATATCAAGCCCAGCACCGTCTTTCCCCGGAAGAAGCCGCCCGCGAAGTCCGCTATAACTTCCTGGCTCAGGTAGCGCACACTGCCGGCACGGATCGGGTGGCAGTGGGACACACCGTCGACGACCACATCGAGACCATACTGATGCACTTAATCCGGGGAACCGGTACCAGAGGCATGCGGGGACTACGGCCGTCCAGCCGATGGCAATCTCCCGGAAATAGCCTCACCATAATCAGGCCGCTGCTCACCGTAAGCCGGGAGGAAACAGCCAACTACTGCCGCCAGCACCGACTCAAGCCCAGGCTTGACCTTTCCAACCTGTCACTATCTCCCCTAAGAAATAGAATCCGCCAGCAGCTCCGGCCGCTTCTTCAGAATTATAACCCCCGGGTAGCTGCCGCCCTGCTCCGGGCTGCCCGCATCGCCGTGGAAGACTATGCCTTTCTGGACAAAGAGGTCACCCGCCTGTGGGATGAAATCGCCCGGGAACAGGGAGACACGGTTATTCTGGACAAGGCCAAGTTTCTCAGGCTGCCTCCCGCCTTGCAGCGGCACCTGCTCCGGGCAGCGATAGAAAAGCGGCTGGGGGACCTGAAAGACATTGAAACACGCCATATTGAAGGCATCCTGTCTTCCCTGAACAAGCCCGCCGGTAAAAAAATCAGCTTGCCAGAAGGCCTGATTTTTACCATAGAATACGATGATTTCCTGCTGGGCGCCGACCCGGCGGCGTTATCTCCATACCCGTCCCTGACAGCCGAGTCCGCCCTGAAGATACCGGGCAGGACGGAGCTGGCCGGATGGCGCGTTACGGCCACAATGATAGTCCGAAAACAAATGAAGGAAACGGATAATGGCTTAATTGCCTGTTTTGACCTAGCTAAAACGGGCCGCAAACTGACGGTGCGTTCTCGTCGGCCCGGCGACCGTTTTCAGCCGCTGGGCCTGAGCCAACCCAAGAAACTAAACGAATTTATGATTGACCGTAAAATCCCCAATGCCTGGCGCCAGCGTGTCCCGATTGTCTGCTCACCGGAACATATCCTCTGGGTAATTGGCTGGCGTATTGACGAGCGGGTAAAAATTGCCGCTGAAACCGAAAAAGTCCTGCGCCTGGAGTTCAAGCGGACCCAGCCGCCTTTATAAGGAGTATTTAAGAGGGGCGAATATTCTAAGAATAAAACGGAGTATCTAAGAAGGGCTTCACCCTTCTTAAAAAACCTTCCTCCTCTCCTTATCAAAGAGGGATGGGGGCACCATATAAAACCTTAAAGGGGATGGGTAGGAAAAACCCCCTTTACCCCGGCTTTATCCCTTGCACCTTGATGCTGGCCACGGAACTGGCCGCTTCCTTTACCGCCTCTGCCGCCAGGCCCATCTTATTAATCGTCACCTTGGCCATCGGGTCGTTCGCCATAAATTCAACGGGGAAGACAGCCTCATCCAGTACCTTAACTTCGTGAAAACGGGCACCCTTTATCGCTTTCAGATATTCCCCTTTCATCATTGCCCCGGAAATACAACCGACATACGCCGCCGCCGAGCTCCTGATAATATCGGGCAGTTCCTTCAGTAGGACAATATCCGATACCATCAGTCTGCCGCCAGGCCTCAGCACCCGGAACGCCTCGCTAAAAACTTTTGGCTTATCGGGCGAGAGGTTAATCACGCAGTTTGAAATAACCACGTCCACGGAATTATCCGCCGCTGGTATATTCTCAATCTCACCCATCCGGAACTCCACGTTCTTATAGCCACCCTTCTCCGCGTTTTCCCGGGCTTTCTCCAGCATCTCCAGTGTCATATCAACGCCGATAACTTTCCCCTTTGCCCCAACCTTGTTCGCCGCCAGGAAACAATCAAAACCAGCGCCGGACCCTAGGTCGAGGACTATCTCTCCCTCGGTTAAAGAGGCCAAGGCAATCGGATTACCACAGCCGAGGCCCAGGTTGGCGTCTTCCGGAATAGAACCGAGCTCTTCATCGCTGTAACCTATCGCTTTACTCAAAGCCTGCAACTGGTTATCGCTGCCACAGCAGGAAGTTTTCGTTTTCACTCTCTCCGCGTACCCTTCTCTGACTATCTTCTTTATTTCCGCCTCTTTCATTTCCAGACCTCCTTTAGTTACTGTAGTATCTCTTTCATCATTGGCCCAAGCATCCCTTTGATGGACTCATTGAAATAGTTAGCTTTGCCCAAGAAGATGCAACCCGCCTCGCCATCGGTTCCCGTACTGATGGCGACAAATTTCTCACCGCTTTTACCCTAGCTTTCTCTCTAACATCTTTGGGGAGAATTAGCTGCCCCCTTTCATCAATCACGACCAGCCCAGCAACCTGGTAACAACACTTGCCACCTTTTGACACCAGTTCCGTGGCACAACATGCCTGACTTTCGATTTCGCTTTTCTTGGTCATGAGCCCTCTCTCGTGTATTCAGTAGTCTCTTATTTTTTAGAATATACTGACTTATCTGTTTAGTAAAATCTATCCACAGGAATTCAAGGGAAAATAAAGAGGCTAACTACCGTTCCGAAGAGAATAAACCCTCCTCTCTTACTTCCCAGGCATGGAAGGGCGAACCTATCCCGACTTTTTTACATCACCCGCTTCAACCTGAGGTTAGCTGTAATCCCGGGAATCCGGCCCCGCTTGGCAATTGGCCGACCGGCCACAGCGTGCAGGTCGGCGGTAAAAT
Organism: Dehalococcoidales bacterium; assembly: GCA_002688435.1. Lineage (GTDB taxonomy): Bacteria > Chloroflexota > Dehalococcoidia > Dehalococcoidales > RBG-16-60-22. The sequence goes on along the minus strand of NZCW01000012.1, from coordinate 25,351 downwards.
CAATCGGCCGCGCCCCGCTGATATAGCTACCCACGCCAAAACCGTCCACCGGCGCTCCGCTCTCCAGAAAGTGCTTCAGGCGCTCCGGTTCAAGGCCACCACTGGCAAAAATCTTTACCTGGTCGAAGCCAGCCAGGTCCAGCCGGGCCCTCACCTCTTTGACCAGATCGACGGTAACTCCCCCTCGCTCACCGGGAGTATCCAGCCGCACACTACCTAATTTCTCCCCCAGAGCCTCGGCCACCCGCAGGCTTTCTTCGGGTTCGTCCTTAAAGGTATCCACCAGCGAAATACGGGGCACTTCCGGCGGCATATGCTTGTCAAAGGCCACCGCCGCCTTAACTGTATCCCCCATGACGATAATCAGGGCGTGGGGCATCGTCCCCACCGGTTCAATACCGGCCAACCGGGCACCAACCACACTGGAACAGCCAGCGCAGCCGCCCACCATCGCCGCATAGTCCATTACCCCAGCCACAAAAGGGTGGACGTGGCGGGCGCCGAAGCTGATGACAGGTACGCCACGGGCAGCGTCCACGCACTCCCGGGCAGCCGTTGCCCAGCCGCTACCGTGGGCCAGAATGCCACAAATGGCCGTTTCATATAATCCGTAGCTCTGATAGGACGCCGTGATGCGCAAGACTACTTCCTTCCGCTCCATAGTCTCACCATCGGCCAGCGCCCACACCTCACGGTCTTCTGCGGGTAGAGCTTTCGCCAGCAGCGCCTTGGCTTCTTCCATACCACAGAGTACCCCGGCCCGACTGGTAAAGACCTCCATGGTAGCTTCCGGATCAATCCCTTCCCGGCGTAGGATATCTATCGTGCGGACAAGATAAACATCGGTCGTCTCGCCGGACAGCACCGCTTCGCTCGGTTCAAACTCGGGTTTTCTCATCTAGCTATACCCCCGATTCGGTCAGTTTGGCGCCCAGCACCTTTTCCATATGCTCCAAGGCAAACCAGTGCGCCTTTTCATCAGGAGAGGCTACGCCGTCAACCGGGACTTCCACCAAGTAGTCCCGGTTCCGGGCATCGGCCACCGTATGCATGACGCAGATATTAGTGAGCACCCCGCAAACAATTACTTTTTCCAGCTTCAGTTCTTTCAGCTTGGCCTCAAGTATGGTATCGAAGAAACCGCTGTAACGTCTCTTGGGGACTATCTCACCGGGATATCCGACTAACTCCGGGATAACCTCCGCCTCGGCCGTACCTTTAATACAGTGGGGCGGGAACATCCGGAACTCGAGGTCGTCCAGAGTATGGTTATCGCAAATATAGAAGACTTTGGCACCCCGGGCCGGCGCCCGTTCCAGCAGGCTCTGGATATTAGGGATTATCCGTCGGGACTCTGCCCTGATGTACAGGGGGTAGCCCTCCTCCAGGAAACCGCGGAGCATATCGACCACGAGGACGGCCTCAGCCATGAAATGTCTCCCTCATTTCCAGGTACTGCTTTATCTGGCGGGTCAGCTCAAAGGGGTCGCCAGCGATGACACCGGAAGCATAAATCTCCAAGCCACCGATATCCGAGTCCCGATTATGCAGGTTACCCTTATCTACTATCCGGACGATGATGGGAAATTCCTCCCAGCTCTCTTCCGTGGCCGACAGCGGTGGCACCACTAGGCTGAGATTAAACGAGCTTATCCCCAATTTGTTACCTCTCATTTAATTATCTGTTTAATGCCGGAAATGCCTTACCCCAGTAAAGACCATGGCGATATCATACTTATCCGCCGCCTTGATGGAGTCCTCATCGCGTATTGAACCACCAGGCTGGATGATGGCGGTTACCCTACCAGCGGCCGCTGCCTCCACCACGTCGGGAAAGGGGAACATGGCGTCCGAAGCCAAAATGCTGCCTTTAGCCTTCTCCCCGGCCTTCTCCATAGCTACGTAGGCACTGACAATCCGGCTGGGCTGCCCGGCGCCCATACCCACCAGTGTTCCGTCCTTAACCAGTACGATAGCGTTGGACTTGACATGCTTCACCGCCCGCCAAGCAAAGAGCAGGTCAGCCGTCTCCGCTTTGGTCGGCTTACGTTTGGTGACCGTCTTGAGATTAACGTCGTCCTCCGCCAGAGAATCCGAGCCCTGCATTAGAAAGCCCCCCTGTACCCGGCGGAAATCAAGATAGCTTTCCGGCGACTTACCGTAAGCCGGCGGCAATTTTACCACCAGAATCCGGAGGTCTTTTTTACGTTTTAATACTTCCAGCGCCCCGATTTCATATTCCGGGGAGATGACTATCTCATAGAAGGTCCGGCTCATTTCTTCCGCGGTGGCCAAATCAACCGCCCGGTTAACGGCCACGATGCCCCCAAAGGCCGCCACGGGGTCGCCACTGAGCGCCCGCCGATAAGCCTCGGCAATATCATCATGGCTGGCTAGGCCGCAGGGATTGGTGTGCTTGATAACCACCGCCGTCGGCGCGGCAAAGTCGGTCACCACCCCCCAAGCGGCATCCGCGTCCAGGATATTATTAAAAGAAAGCTCCTTACCCCCCAGCTGCTCCGCCCAGGTAATACCGGCCTCCAGCGCAGTACCCGCCACCGACTCGGCATAGAAAGCGGCTGGCTGATGCGGGTTCTCCCCGTAGCGCAGTCCGTAGCGCTTCTTCAGAGCCACGGTCATCTCCTCGGGAAAGCCCTCTACATCCTGCCTCAGGTATTGTGCGATAGCGGTATCATAGACCGCCACGTGCTGGAAAGCCTTCTGTGCCAGCCGTTTCCGTTCCGCCAACGACATTTCTCCTTGCCGCAGTTTTTCTACCACCGACGAGTAGTCCGCCGGGTCAACCACCACCACGACGCCGGGGAAGTTCTTGGCGGCGGCCCGAATCATGGTAGGTCCGCCGATATCAATGTTTTCTAGCGCCTCGACCAAGGTAACTCCTTGTTCAGACACCGTCTGGACAAAAGGGTAAAGATTGACCGCCACCAGGTCAATAACCTCAATTTTATTCTCGGCCAGTTCGGCCAGGTGCGCCGGCAGGTCACGCCGCGCCAACAGGCCGCCGTGCACCATCGGGTGCAGGGTCTTTACCCGGCCGTCCAGAATTTCTGGAAACCCGGTAATCTCGGAGATGCTCTTCACCGGCACCCCGTCTTCCGTCAAGGCTTTTTTGGTACCGCCGGTGCTGAAAAGCTTAAACCCCAGCTGGTTCAAGTCCCGGGCAAAGTCGGTTACGCCCGTTTTGTCTGAGACGCTGATAATCGCTCGCATAAATACCTCCAACGTGTCCCTATTTCACTTTAGCCATTTTATTCAGATTCGGGTTCCGCTTTCCAACATGTCTTAACGTCCAGTTAACCGCCTTCTTCACAAAGTTCCGGTTATCGGTAGCCTCTCTCTTTATTATCGGCAGGAACTTTACAAAATCATCATCGGTTGCCTTTTTATCCTAGACGGCCAGTGCCGCCATCAGAGCAAAGCCGGCTCGCTTCATGAATTCTTCTCCTCTTTCACTCCACTCAACTGCTTTTTGCTGGGCCAGTCCATATTTTTAAAAATCGCTATATCGCCCCTCGTGAGTCCGCCTAATCTATAACTACCCTTTCCTTCCTCACCTGTTCCGCCACCCCACCGATAACCTTCGCCTCTGGCAGAGCTTCCGTCAGCTGGCCGGCGTCATCGGGTGAGCTGATGAGTACCATACCGATACCCATATTGAACACCCGATACATCTCGCTTTGCTCAACGTTACCCCGCTGCTGAATAAGCCGAAAGACGGACGGGACAGTCCACGATTGGCTATCAAACCGCGCCGCCAGTCCTTCGGGCAATACCCGGGGCACATTGTCTACCAGGCCGCCGCCGGTAATATGGGCCATACCCTTGATAAGCGACAGCCGCGGCTTCAATTGAGTATAGTAACACCGGTGGGGCTCCAGAAGCGCCTCGCCCAGAGTACGCCCCAGCCCCGGGTAGCTTTTAGCCAGCTCTTCAACACCGAAAATCTTACGCGCTAAGGAATAACCGTTGGTATGCAACCCACTGGAGGGCAGCCCGATAACGGCATCACCCGCTTTTACTTCTTTTCCCAGGATAATTTTTTCTTTCTCCACCACCCCGATGATAAAGCCCACCAGATCATAGTCTTCCCCGGCATAGAGACCGGGCATCTCGGCGGTCTCGCCGCCAATCAGGGCACAGCCGACTTCCCGGCAGGCTTGAGCTAACCCCCGGGCTACCGCCGCCACCTGATCCGGTACCAGCTTACCCATAGCAATATAGTCCAGAAAGAAGAGAGGCTCGGCACCGCAGGTCAGGATGTCATTGACGCAGTGGTTGACCAAGTCAATACCGATGGTCTCGTGTTTATTCACGGCCGCGGCAATCTTAAGCTTGGTACCCACGCCGTCAACGCTGGATACTAGAATCGGCTGTCTGTAGCCTTTGAATTCAAAAAGCCCACCGAAGAAGCCAACACCGCCCAGGACCTCCGAGCGGTGGGTAGTATGGGCCTGCCTTTTGATGAGTTCCTTAGCTCTGGCGGCAACATCAATATCAATGCCAGCGGCGACGTAGGTCTGCTTGATTTCTTTACTTCCCATGCCAGAATACCTTTCCCCACTAGATTACCAAAAAACCGGGTTTCGCTCAAATACTGGGGAAAAGGAGAAGAGGGAAGAGGTTATCCGAAAAAATCTTAAATGTTTTCTAGCCCAGACCCAGTCCTTTACAAATGGCGGGAAAGTCAAGGTGCGACTCCACCAATTCCGCCAGTCTCAGCAGTTTCTTCTCCTGGTTAAACCTGGCCCGGCCCAGAGCCTCTTCAATATTCTTAACTATGGTATCGGTATCGTTCCCGGTTACAATAATAGGGACACCTTTACTTTCTGCCGTATAACGGACGCTATCAACTGGCGCCGTGCCGCCGCTGATAACCAAGCACCTCGTTGAGGTCTCCAGCGCCGCCATCTGCATATCCGGGCGGTCGCCCCGGACCACCGCCGCCTTATTGGTTTTGCGGCCAAAGTACTCTAGACCAGAGTCAACCAGCATAGCCCCCGCCATGAGATTCTCCACCAGCTCCGCCGATTTCTCTGCATTATTTAGTATTTCTCCCTGTACGGAGTCAGCCAGCTCACCCACCGCTACCGTGAAGAGGGCCCGACTTTCCGGCAGTACTCCCAGAACGACTATGCCCGCCGCCTCAAACTGAGGTGAACTTTCCGCCGCCACGTACTTTAACCGACTGGCCGGCACCTTATTCAGAACGACACCCAGTAAATTAGCACCGAACCTTTTACCACAATTGATAATCTCTGCCGGTGACTGACTAGCGAAATCGGCCACGACCATCACCCTAGCTTTCAATACCTCCATCATCGTGTAATCCGCTTGGTCCAGACTTTCCTCTGGGCTCCGGCCGCATCGGCCCTCGACAATGACCACGTCCTTATCCCGAGAAAGACGGTCAACGACTTCTTTGACTTTACTCACCGGCGGACAGAGAACGTCCACCGGCTCCGCTAAAGCCAGGACCTGTTTCATAAAAACGGTATCGTTTTTACCGTCCGCCGATCCTTTCCCGGCGGTGACCAGCTTAATATAGCCTATTTTCTTCCCCTCCTCCAGCCAGCGCTTACCCAAGCCGACGCCAATGGTGGTCTTACCGGCCGCTTCCTCCGCAGAGACTAAATACAAAGCAACCAAGATTCACCTCCCACGATATTTCACCAAACTTGCCCATCTATTATAATCTCCCAAACCTATTTCGTAAAGGACTAACCTTCGTTTTCTAATCCTTTTCATTCCTGAACCAGCCACCTTTTTTGTTTGTATCTGGTAACACCATCCCTCTTTATCCCTCTTCCTCTTAAGGAGGATGGTATGTCCAAATGAACCGACGAGGTTAAGGGCGACCACTAAAAGGCTATAATTGACAGTGGCAGCGTGATATAATTGAGCTAAAGGACTAGGGGAGAGGCCAACGATGCGTGAGGCAAAGCTCTCGGAAAAGCTACCCGGCTCCAGGGTAAGATGCCACACCTGCCAGTGGCGCTGCACCATCGCACCTAGTAAATCCGGGGTCTGCCGCATGTACCAGAATAAAGACGGCGTCCTTTATAACCGGAGCTACGCCAAGACGTCATCAGTGGCCGCCGACCCGATTGAAAAGAAGCCCCTGTTCCACTTCTTCCCAGGCAGCTTGGCTTTCTCCATCGGGGGGTGGGGCTGCAACTTCCACTGCCAGCACTGCCAGAATTGGGAGATTTCCTGTCCCAGAGCCGGTAAGCCGTGGCGTAGCTCTTCGGAGATTCAACCTGAGACCTCTATAGCAATGGCCAAGTATTACCACTGCCAGGGCATTGCCTGGACATACAACGAGCCGACCGTCTGGTTTGAGTACACGCTGGACTCGGCGCGGCTAGCCAAGGAGCATAACCTATACACCGTCTATGTCACCAATGGTTACATGACCCCGGAGGCGATGGACACCATCGGGCCCTATCTGGACGCCTGGCGGGTTGATATCAAGGGCTTCTCTGACGCTTTTTATCGCGAGCTAGCCAAAATACCCCGCTGGCGGGGAATACTTGAGGTGGCCCAGCGGGCCAAAGACAAGTGGCACATGCACGTTGAGGTAATTACCAATATCATCCCCACTATGAACGATGACGACCAGCAGCTTGAAGGTATCGCCAACTGGATAAAAGACGAACTGGGCGAACTGACCCCCTGGCATGTCACCCGGTTCTATCCCCACCACCATCTGGGGCATTTACCCCCCACCCCAGTCGCCACCCTGGAGCACGCCTATGAAATCGGGCGGAAGGCCGGCCTCAAGTTCATCTACACGGGCAATGTTCCCAGTCTCCGGAGTGAAAACACCACCTGCTACGCCTGCGGCCAACTGGTGGTACAACGGTTCGGCTACCAGACCAGCGTGGTCAGTTTGAACGGCTCTAAGTGTAAAAACTGCGGGGCGGAACTTAATTTCCGAACACCCGAAAGAGAATCGAAATGATCAGGTATCCGGTGGTCGCCGGCCAATTTTATCCCGCGTCAGCCTCTCAGCTAAAGGCGATGATAAAAACGCTGGTGGACGAAGAGGCGGAGAAACGGGAGGTCGTCGGGCTGGTCTCACCCCACGCCGGATATGTCTACTCCGGACCGGTCGCCGGTGCCGTTATCTCCCGGATTAAATTCAAAGACACCTTTATCATCCTCGGCCCCAACCACACCGGAAAAGGGAAACCCATGAGCATCATGACGGAGGGGGTGTGGCAAACACCGCTGGGTAACGTCGCCATCGACTCGGAGTTGGGCAAACGGATTCTGGCCAACTCCAGCCACTTGCAACAAGATAACGCCGCTCACCAGTATGAGCATTCCATAGAAGTCCAACTCCCGTTTCTACAGTATTTCCGTCCGGACATTCGGATAGTGCCCATCACCCTAGCTTGTGGAAACGGTGCCGCCTACAGGGAAATCGGTAAGGAAATCGCCAGATCCGTCCGGGAACTAGGCCAAGAAGTCGTCATCATGGCCAGCAGCGACATGACCCACTACGAGTCACAGGCATCGGCGCAGCAGAAAGACCAGCAGGCGATAGACGCCATGCTGCGCCTAGACGAAGATGAGCTGTTACGGCGAGTTAAGGAACTGGATATCTCAATGTGCGGCTACGCGCCCACGGTCTGCCTCATCTCCGCCGCCAAAGAACTAGGGGCAACAGCGGCTGAACTAGTCAGATACCAGACCAGCGGCGACATCACCGGTGATTACTCTAGCGTCGTCGGCTATGCCGGTATAATTATTACCGCCGTTGAGATGCACCCGCTAGTGCAATTAGCCAAGGAAACAGTTGAGACCTATGTTAAGAAGGGTAAGGTCCCTTCGCCTCCGAAAGAGCTTGCCCTCGAGATGAAAGAGAAAGCCGGCGTTTTCGTTTCTCTCCACAAGCTCGGGGGGCTACGGGGCTGCATCGGTACCTTTGAGCCGGCGGCGCCGAACGTGGCCGAGGAGATTATCAACAATGCCATCAGCGCCGCCACCAGAGATCCACGCTTCCTGCCCGTCGTCCCGGAGGAACTGGCACAACTTCACTACAGCGTGGACGTACTCACCGCACCCGAACCGGTCAAGGACGAAAGCCAGCTGGACCCGAAAAAGTACGGGGTCATCGTAGAGTACGGGTTCCGGCGAGGCCTACTCCTACCTGACCTGGCGGGAGTGGACACGGTGGACCACCAAATTGACATCTGCCGACAGAAGGCGGGCATCGCACCCGACGAGCCGATAAAGCTGTACCGCTTCAAGGTGAATAGGTATAGGTAAGCAAAGGGGAATTGAAAAGGACAAAATTACGAGTAATTAAAACTCAGGAAAACAATTCACCCGTGGTTAGATCTCCTTAATAAGGTATCCGTGAATTCTTCCAACGTACTCAGCGCCCGTACGGAAATTATCGAACTTATTTCTCGATACTCAACTCGTCCTTGATTTTAATACAACCAATGACGCTTTGAGCAGCGGGGCAACGGGTGATATAGTTGGAGAAACTCTCCTTTGCATCAGCCACCTTATCCTCGGTTACCTTCAGATGGTATCTGACCCGTATAGTAGTGATTCTGAGGACGTCATTGACATTCTCGATGTCTCCTTCCACATCAGCCCAGTAAAGAGTCTCGGGAGTGGGGATTCCCTTTCTGGCCATCACCGTAGCCAGTGTTCCCATCATTCAGCCTGCTGTTGCAGCCACGATGTGGTCAAGCGTTGCCACATGCTCTTTTTCAGGATCAACCTTGTAGAATTTCATGATTCCCCCGTGGACTCCGTAATAGACAGGCTCTGAGAACCCCTCTATCATGGCTCTCCTGGTTGGTCCTTTTTCCCTCACGATCTTGATTCGTGACGTATGAACGGCATCACCCATGTTTCTCTCCTTACATTATCTCTTTTGTTAGCGTTCGCCTTTTCAGCAATTGTAAGTCCGTGGCATCTGATTGTCAATATCACTGAAAAGTAACGTGATTTCTGCTACTAATTTGCTACTACAACTTTAAGCCTACTAAAAATGTCAGCTTCAAAACGATCTTACCAGTGATAATGTGTTTTAACCGTTTTAAAGCTAATTTAACAGTTTTTCATACCTAATACCCATAACTCTCAAGGCGGTTCCAGATGAAGACTTCAATCTCTCTTATCTTGTTGAGGATCTACTCCTGATAACATAATACCGTCAATTCTAACTTAAAATGTGGTATCCTTTATGGAGGCCGGTTAATGGAAACGACCTGGAAACCTATAGTCGCAGGAATTCTAAACATGATTGTGGGCACATTTAATCTTCTTGGAATGCTTATTATAATCGTAGTCCTTGTTGCTATTGGCAGCGGCATATTAGCTTTAAGTAGTGTTATGAATTTAATACCGCTATGGTTGTCTGGAATTGCTCAGGGGTTACTGGTAATCATTGCAATCCTCTTAGCTATTTTCAGTGCTATACCTTTAATGGGCGGAATTTATGCAGTACAGAGAAAAAACTGGGGTTTAGCACTCGCTGGTTCAATTGTTGCCATTTTGAGTTCAATACCAGTAGGGATTACGTCTACCGTGTTGGTTGCATTAGCAAAAAACGAATTTGAATCATATGATCGATTTTAATATCTATCCGTAAACAAATTCCGCACGCCCAGTGGTTTAAGGCAAGGTGATTCCGAATTTTAGGGAATGACTGCTTTTCGTAGAGGCCGGTCAGGAGGATCACGAGGTGGAAAGCGAATTGGGAAAATATTGTATTCAACATAGCAGCCCCTGGGAGAATGGTTATATTGAATCTTTTAACAGCAAGCTCAAAGATGAGCTGTTTAACCGGGAGATCTTTACCACACTTGACGAAGCCAAAGTGTTGACAGAACAATAGCAAAAGGAATACAACCTGGGGCGCACCCGTGTAGTGCCAAGAATAACCGCCCGCCGGCACCTGAGGCTATTTTAACTATGACAACGACGCAAGAACTAGTACAATTGATGGGGGCAGGTCAGGCCCGAGTGAACAATTATCAGGATTGTGACGACAGCAGTAGCAACGAAGGATTCTCAATAAGGGGCAAACATTCTGGCCTTATGTTCAAAGAAGTGACGAAACAATATGTGACACAATCGTTACCTCCAGTTAGCTACTACGCTTTGACTTCTAACTTAGTAAGAACTATAATAAATGGAAGCAAGTCAGATCCAGTCGATTAAATAAGGAGACCCGCTATGAGTGGACAACATGACCGGGCAGAGGTTCTATCATTACTGGAGAATGTCGAGGTAATCGCCGTAGCTACTTCCGCCGGAGAAAATATAAGAGTCCGCATGATGCACCATGCCATCGACGAGGAATTCAACATTTATCTGGCCACCCTGAAAGGCGACCCCAAGACGGTTCAGATGACCCATCAGCCTTCGATTTCGCTACTTGCCCACCAACCCGGGGCTGACATCAATGAATCCACAGAGATTGAAATTACCGGCAAGGCTCTCTTTGTCAGGAACCAGAAGGAGAGGGAACGAGCTCTGGAGATGGCCGCCAGAAGGTCGCCGGTGGTCAAGCACCTCGTTGAGGCCGGAAACAGTGGTATTCTTGATTGTATTAAAGTAGTACCCAATATCATAAAATTCCGCGTTTTTCAAGAGATAGTGCAGGGCATCCCCCCCACTGTTATTGAATTACCGCAGAATCGGCAGGTGGTAAGTGACTGGCACCTCGTTAAGACGAAGATGAGAAGCTGGGTCATGGCACTAAGAGCACCCTTCCTCACTGCCAGCATTGTCCCTATTCTTCTCGGGACAGCCATAGCCTGGTCCATCACCAGTACTTTCTACTGGGGGTTTTTCCTGCTGACCCTGTTTGCTGGCTTACTAATACAAATGGGCACCAATGTTATCAACGATTACTCCGACCATAAGAGTGGCAACGATGAGGTGAACCAAGAGTTTGTCCGTCCTTTCAGTGGGGGTAGCCGGGTAATCCAGTTAGGCTTCCTGACTCCCATTGAGATGCTTCTAGGCGGTTTGTTCTTTTTCCTCCTCAGCGCTCTCATCGGCTTCTATCTTGCCTGGGCAAGAGGACCGTTAATATTGGGTCTGGGAGCTATTGGGCTTATCTCTGGGATGTTCTATACCGTGGGCCCATTTAACTGGGCGAAGAGAGGGCTTGGTGAAATCCTGGTGGGTCTGAACTTTGGCGTACTGATGACCTTAGGAGCCTACTACGTACAGACACAAAGCTTGAGCTGGGTTCCAGTAATAGCTGCGATTCCAGTGTCTCTACTCATCGCCGCCGTACTCTATATAAATGAATTTCCCGACTATATCGCCGATAAAAAGGTGGGGAAGAACACGCTGGTAGTAAGGCTTGGGCGGGAAAAAGCGGCGATTCTCTATGCTTTAATTATGATGGGTGTTTATTTAGCTCTTGGGGTAGGGGTAGCCGTGGGAATCCTGCCTATGGCGGCTTTACTGGGACTGATAACGCTACCCCTTACCATAAGAGCAATAATGCATGCTAGGAAATACCATGCACACTCCTTTGACCTTGTCCCGGCTAATGCCTTGACCGTGACCACTCATCTGGCCACCGGTTTGCTTCTTACTCTGGGCTTTATCTGGGCGACGCTAGGTGTCCAAGGTATCGCTTATGTAGTAATTCTTGGTGTTGTATTCATGGGCTTTGTCGTCTTCATGTATCGCTACGTTGAAAAACAGAGAAACGTGTTCCTTAATCTAAAGCAGGCGGTAAGATAACCGTTTAGCGAATCTCACCCTCACCGGAAAGATAAGGGTAACTTTTCGCTAAGGTGCTGATATAGTATGGCCAAATTGAATATTACCGAGTGCTCGAAGGCTTAATTGGAAAGCAAGTCGGTGTAATTCCGACACAATCCCGCCTGCTGTAATAGTCAGAACGCCTACCCAGTCGTATATTATCTACCCCCGCGGAGCAGGGGGTGAGATTTATTAGTTAATAAATTCCCCTGTTCTGTCGGGCAGGAGGGTTTTGTTTGCTAGAGAGGAAAACAAAATGGAATTACAATATACTAAATTGGATCAGGATTTCCCAGCTCGAATCGTCTGTCTATCTTATGACGTATTCAATATCCTTTATGAACTCGGATGTGCTGAAAATATTATCGGTAAACCATCCGGAGCCGAAGGAGATAAGATTAGTATTGAACACGTTCAAAACATTGGGGGGTTCGCCCGCCCGGATTTCAATGCAATTGTTGCCTTAAACCCCGATATAGTCATCGGATATAGTGAAATATCTGCGAAAATAATGGCGCGTCTAATTATGCATGAGGTCAACGTACTGGTTCTTCAACATGCATCGCTTGAGGAAATATATAGGAGTATTGGATTATTAGGTAAAATTTGTAGCAAAACTTTAGAAGCGACAGCGCTGACAAATACTATGCGCGAAGGGTTCCAGAAAATCTCCGCTAGTAGGCCTAATCAATATCATAGGCCAGTTGTGTATTTTGAAGAATGGAATGACCCTTATGTCAGTGGTATTAAATGGGTTTCTGATATCATTACTATTGCTGGGGGTACAGACGGTTTTACTCATCGGTGTCGTTCCCCAAAAGCCATGGAAAGAATTATAACTACTGAAGAAGTCGTCACAGCGGCTCCAGATATCATTCTCGCGTCATGGTGCGGCAAACCAGTAGATATCGATTCCATAAGGCGACGCCCGGGCTGGGAGCTCATCCCGGCAATCAGCCAAGGTCATATCTACGAAGTTCCGGGGGAAATTATTCTACAGCCTGGCCCTGCTCTCATTGAAGGGGCCAGGTATTTGAATAATATTATTAACCAACATACTGAAACTGAAAAGGTTTTATCCTTCTAAATACCAAGAATTTTATTCAACCACATGCAAATAAAACCAAGGGATAGCGCGCTTGAATGGAGTTCAGGTGGTCGTCGGTTCGAATCCGACCACTCCGGCCATGGTCTCAAGGTCGTATGGCCAGCGCAGTACTCTAAATTCCGCGGGAAGTTTCTATTAAACTAGTCAGTTGAATGCCTGCGCAATCACCTTGATTGTCAAATCTATGTCTTCAGTAGAGTGAGCCAGAGAGATAAACGCGGCCTCAAACTGGGAGGGTGGCCAGTATATCCCCTCTGATAACAGCTGCTGGAAAAACTGGCCAAAAAGCGCCGTATCCGCCCCGGAAACCGAATCGTAATCAAATACCTGATTATCGGTAAAAAAGATGGTAAGTAACGAGGCAAAACGAGAAATAGTTAGCTTCAAGTTTGAAGCAGAGGCTGCTTCAGTAATACCTTTCTCAAGACGCGAAGTGGTATTTCCCAGTTTTTCATAGACTCCCGGTTGGCTCAAAACCTTAAGGGTCTCTATTCCCGCCGTCATTGCCAGCGGGTTTCCGGAAAGCGTACCGGCCTGATAAACTGGTCCGGTAGGTGCCATCATCTCCATAATCTCCCGCTTCCCTCCATAAGCCCCTACCGGAAGTCCTCCGCCGATTATTTTACCCAGGCAAGTCAGGTCAGGAGTGATACCGTAAAGGCTTTGGGCTCCTCCGTAAGCGACACGAAAGCCAGTAATTACTTCGTCAAAGATAAGCAAAGCGCCAAAATCACTGGTCAAACTACGCAGACTATTCAGGAAACCGGGTTGCGGCGGTACCACACCCATATTAGCAGCCACCGGTTCCACGATGACCGCGGCAATCTGCTCAGGGTAATTTTGAAAGAGTTCGGTTACGGCTTCAGCATCGTTGTAGGACGCTAACAGCGTGTTCCCAGCATAACTTGATGGCACACCAGGAGAGCTCGGTAAGCTTAACGTGGCCAGTCCCGAACCTGCTTTGACGAGCAATCCGTCAGCATGGCCATGGTAGCCGCCAGCGAATTTCACCACCTTATCTCTGCCGGTAAACGCCCGTGCCAGACGCAGCGCGGACATAGTGGCTTCCGTACCCGAATTTACAAATCGGACCATTTCGATAGAGGGTATGGCCGCGGAAGTCATTTTAGCCAGGGTTATTTCCAGCTCGGTAGGGGCACCGAAGCTAGTACCGTTTTCGGCCGTCTTTTTTAGTGCGTTGACTACCGGCTCAGGCGCGTGACCCAGAATCAGAGGCCCCCACGAGCAGACGTAGTCGATGAACTCATTACCGTCTGCGTCATAAATCCGGGAACCTTGTCCCCGGGTGATGAAAGGCGGTGTTCCACCGACTGTTTTGAAAGCGCGCGCCGGACTGTCAACCCCGCCCGGTAAATACTTCTGGGCCTCCTGAAAGAGCTTTCGGGAATGTGCTAAGTTCATGAGTGTCTCCTTGTTTCCGATTTAGCCATCTTGCCACATCCTTGGCGTGGTAGGTCAGAATGATATCCGCCCCAGCTCTCTTGATGGCAGTGAGAGTCTCCAGTACCACTGCAGGCTCGTCCAGCCAGCCTTTCTGAGCGGCGGCTTTAATCATAGCGTACTCGCCGCTGACGTTATAAGCGGCAATGGGATAGTTAAAAACATTACGCACCTGTCGTATCACGTCCAGATAGGCAAGGGCTGGTTTAACCATGATAATGTCAGCTCCTTCGGCAATATCCAGCGCTACCTCACGCAAGGCCTCCCGTACATTGGGTGGGTCCATCTGGTAGGCACGACGGTCACCAGACTGTGGGGTTGATTCCGCGGCCTCCCGGAACGGTCCGTAGAACGCCGAAGCGTACTTGGCAGAGTAGGCGAGGATAGGAATAGGCTGAAATCCCCTGGCATCCAGCGACTCACGGATAACCTTAACCCGTCCGTCCATCATATCCGAAGGGGCGACCATGTCCGCACCGGCTTCAGCGTGAGAGATAGCCGTTTCGGCCAGAAGCGGTAACGTCTGGTCGTTGTCCACCTGTCCGTCAGCCAGTATGCCGCAATGGCCATGGCTGGTATATTCACAGAGGCAGACATCGGTTATCACCAGAAGTTCCGGTACGGCTTTCTTAAAAACCCGTATCGCCTGCTGAACCACACCTTCGGGGTGGTAGGCTGAGGAACCAACTTCATTCTTGTGCTCCGGGATACCGAAAAGGAGAACGGCCGGGATTTTTAACTCAGCTAATTCTTCTATCTCGGGCACTAACGCGTCCGGCGAGTAACGGAAGACGCCGGGCATTGACGTTATTTCCTGCCGGATGTCACTGCCTTCAACGATGAACATCGGGTAAACAAGGTCCGTAACCTCGACATGGTTTTCTCTAACCAGTGCCCTGAGCGAATCGGTCCGTCGTAGACGGCGCAACCGAAACTGAGGGAAAGCGGTCATCTAAACCTCCTTTCTGAAGTAATCTTCTATGGCGGTTACCAGACCGGGGATAGTCTGTTCGCCGGCCAAGATGTCCACCTTTAATCCGGCTCTGTTAGCCGTGTCCGCTGTTTTCGGGCCAATACAGGCAACTTTAGCGCTATTTATGGCCAGCGTCTCTTCCGAAATGGCGGTCACCAGATTGGACACAGTTGACGAACTGGTAAAAATAATCACATCGATTTCACCGATGAGAAGCTTTTGCTTAGCCCGGACTAGGGCTTCGGTTACCGGGACTGTCCGGTAAGCAACTACTTCATTTACTTCAGCCCCGAGCCGATTAATTCCTCGCACCAGCTCTTTATCCGCAATATCCGCCCGTGGCAGCAGAAAGCGCTGCCCGCGAATATCTTGGTTGCCGAGTCCGGCGACAATACCTTCCGTGGTGTAAATTTCCGGGACACAATCGGGGACTATACCTCTTGTCTCCAAAACACCGGCGGTAGCCGGCCCGATAGCACCGATTTTAAGCTCACTTAAGGCGCGGCTGTCCAACATTAGCTCATGCAACCGTTGCCAGAACGCCGCCACACCGTTAACGCTGGTGAAGATAATCCAGTGGTATTGTTTCAGATTCGAGATAGCCCGGTCTAATTCACCAGTGTTATCGGTAGCCTTGATGTCAATCGCTGGAAGCTCAATGGGCAGAGCCCCGTGCTCTACTAGAAGTTGGCTTAAAGCGCTTGCTTGATGGCGTGCCCTGGTAACCAAGATACGTTTACCGGAAAGAGGCCGATTATCGAACCAGCGCAACCTCTTTCTCAGCCGGACCACTTCCCCAACGACAATGACTGCCGGAGGCGTGAGGTTTTGTGTCTTAACTTTAACGACAATATCCTTCAGGCTACCCACCACCGTTACTTGTTCCGCTCTGGTACCATCTTTAATCACCGCTACCGGCGTATCCAGCGACCTGCCGTGTTCCATTAGCTTGGCCGCTACGTACGGCAGGTTTTTCATACCCATCAGGAAGACCAGTGTATCTACCCCGGTAGCCAGTTTTACCCAGTTAAGGTTGGAATCGTTTTTATGAAGGTCTTCGTGACCGGTGATGACGGTGAAAGATGAAGCCAGCTGGCGATGGGTAACCGGGATACCGGCGTAGGCTGGCACCGCCACCGCCGATGTTATCCCCGGTACTACCTCGAACAGGATACCGTTCTCTACAAGGGTTTCGGCTTCCTCGCCACCGCGTCCCAAGACAAAAGGGTCACCACCCTTAAGTCGTATCACCGCCCTGCCTTCTTTAGCTTTAGCTACCAGCAGTCCGTTTATCTCGGTCTGTGACATGGTATGCGCACCGGCCGTTTTTCCCACATATATTCTCTCGGCTTCTGAAGACGCACTATCAAGGAGTCGGGCATCAAGCAGGTGATCATAAACAATGACATCGGCTTTTTGGAGACACTCCATTCCTTTTACCGAAATCAGGCCGGGGTCACCCGGCCCAGCCCCCACCAAATAGACTTTACCCACTTTCATCTTTATCTCGCCTCGGCAATAAATTCGGCGGCTCCCATGGCAAGCAGCTTCTGCGCCAGTTTCTCTCCCAAGTCCTCTGGCTTGGCGCTGTTACCTTCTTCCGCACTGCGTACCATCTTTTTCTTTACGGCATCGGCGACCATGCCTTCCAGCTTCAAGGTGGTGCCATTGGTCGTGGCCAAGGCGGCAATGGGTGCCCGGCAACCACCGCCCAGGGCGATAAGGAAGGAACGCTCGGCAGTAATGTTCCGCCAGGTGGTCAAATGATTTAGTAACGTGATGATTTCGGTGGTCTCCTTATCATCAGAACGTATCTCAACGGCCAGTGCTCCCTGACCCACCGCCGGCAGGAAATACTCCGGCGACAGGTATTCGTTGATCCTATCCTCCTGACCAAGGCGTTTTATCCCAGCCGCCGCCAGCAGGGCACCGTCAAATTCACCATCGGCAACTTTACGGAGGCGGGTATCGACATTTCCCCGGATACTGCATATCTCCAGCCCAGGACGAAAAATATTTAGCTGAACGGCTCGCCTCAGGCTGCCGGTACCAACTCTTGCCCCGGGAACCAGCTCGCTCAGCTTTTGTCCTCTGGAAATAAGCACGTCTCTAGGGTCCAGTCTTTCCATTACGGCCGCCAGGCGCAGTCCAGATGGGAGCTGAGCCGGCATATCTTTGAGGCTATGCACCGCCAAGTCAATGCGGCCATCAAACAGGGCATCTTCCAGCTCCTTGATGAAAACGCCGATACCGGCCATATTTTCAAGCGGCATAGTATGGTTACGGTCACCTTCAGTACCTATTCGGCGGACGCTGATTTCAAGTTCAGGGTTTGCTTCCCTTATCTTGGCCGCCACTAATTCAGCCTGAGTTAAAGCAAGTTTACTGCCCCGAGAACCAAGGACGATTCTTCGGCTCATCTTCAATTTTCCACTTCCAGCCCAAGAAGCTTATTGACCAGTTCGGCATATTGGCCATTATTATTTGCGTTTGTTTTAAGATAATTAATCGGGTCCTGGAGAAGTTTGGTAACGATTGATTTGGTCATTGCTTCCAAGCTATCACGTTCTTCGTCAGACAACGGGCGCAGCCTCTTCAGGGTTTTATTTAGCTGGGAATAGCGTACTTCCTCCGCTTTTTTCATCAAGGCCCTGACCACCGGTCTGACTTCAAAAGTCTGCCACCAAGTGCTGAATTCGGTCATCTCCGCGGTGATTATTTCGGCTACCCTTTGTGTTTCTCCTTCTCGCTGCTTCCGGTTTTGTTCGGCAACCAAGCTGAGAGCGTCAATGTTGTGCAGGAAAACATTCTTTATCTGCGACACTGCCGGGGCCACATTCCTAGGAACGGCAATATCAATTATCACCAGAGGGAGCCCTGGACGGCGTTTCATAACGGTCTCTATCTGAGGGATATCCAGCAGGTAGTGAGGGGCGTCGGCACAGGCCATCACTAAACTGCAGGAATCCAGTTCCTCCACCAAGCGGTCCATGCTGACTGGTTGCCCGCCCAGTGCTGTCGCCAGCTTTGAAGCCCTCTCTTTGGTACGGCTGACCACTGTAATCCGGGAGACTCCTCGGTCCTTGGCCGCTTTGGCGGCCACCCTCCCTGCCTCGCCGGCTCCAATAACCAGCATTTTACAGCTTGTCAGGTCGCCAATGACTTCCGTAGCCAGGTCCACGGCTACCGAGCTCACCGAGAGAGCATTCTTGCTGATTTCCGTTTCTTCACGCACTCGCCGGCCGATCCTGATGGCGCGCTGGAAAAGGTGGCGTAACGGTAGATTTACCATCCGTGATTTATCAGCCGCTTCCAGTGATTGCCTTACCTGACCCAGAACCTCATACTCACCGACAATCATGGAATCAAGACCGCAAGCAGTGCGGAATAGGTGCTCACAGGCTGCCTTATCGTTTAAGACGTAGGTGTGCTTAAGCAGAGTGGCCTCCGGGGCATCCAGATGAGTCCGTAGAAAAGCGAGGATTGCCGCTTCGGCATAGCTAGCACCACTAGTGGCGGTATAGACTTCGGTACGATTGCAGGTGGAAAGAATTAATCCTGGCGAGACATGAGAGCGAAGCAGCTGTAAAGCTTCGTTCAGCCTACCTGCCCTGATGGCGACCTTCTCCCGGATAGCCACCGGTGCGGTGCGGTGATTCACCCCAACCAAACAAATATTCATCTGTCCCGCTTCCCTGGAACTTGATATCGCTTTGCCTCCAGATTGTGGCGCAGAGTAGTCTTGGCTTTTTCTCTTTCATCCCTACTCAGGAGGTCAAGGAGCAGGTCGAGGTCAAGAGCGCTTTGCCAGTCATCTCCATCAAGCGTAATCTCTTGCTGCTTCAGTTCAGCACGCGTCTCGCCGATAAGACCGACGAGATGAGCATATTCACCACCCAGCTCTTTCTCTAGCTTGGTACGGATTTTCCGTGCCAGAGCCGGGCTTTTGCCGGCAGTAGAGACGGCAATGGTAACATCGCCCTGGCGCAGATACGAAGGAACGATGAAATCAGAATTTTCGGCATCATCAACCACATTGACTAGGACCGCCCTATTTCGAGCCTCAACCATCACCTGCCGATTAATATCACTACTATCGGTGGCGGCGATAGCGACAAAGGCATCCGTTAAATCGCCCTCCCGGTACTTACGGATGAGGGCACGCACGACTCCGTCCTCATGGAGTTGGGTTAGCTCCGGACAAAGGCCCAGGCTGATAACCATAACATCAGCATTATGCTCAAGAAGTATCTTAACCTTACGCAGGGCGACCTGCCCACCGCCAACCACGACGCACTTACGCCCGCTAATTTTCAGGAAAACCGGGTAGTAGGTCATGACTGGCTCGCTTTTTTCATACCGGATATTTGACCCTCGTCTTTTTCAGTTCTCTGGTGCTGAGTAGAACTACGGGATCAGCGAGGCCAGTTTCCGTGGACACTTTATCGATTATTTCCTGACATCCTTCCTTAGTCGTGGCGTGAATCATGGCAAAAAGATTATACCGCCAGAACGGGTTTGGCCTTCGTTCGTAGCAGTGGCTTACCTCCGGTAATGAAGCCAGCTTTTTACCGGCGGCCGCTACTTTTCCTGAAGGTGCTGACCAGCATGTCATAGCATTAGCTTTAAAACCAGCCCTATGGTGGTTAACCGCGGCACTGAAGCGCCGCATGATACCGCGTGACAAAAGAGATTGACACGATACCACAAATTTCTCCTCATCCATACCCAGCTTGGCAGCCATGGCAGTGAAAGGCTCCGGGACCAGAGGTAAATCCTGTTGCAGCTCGTTTATTATGTTTCTATCTTCAGGGGAAAGCTCATTATCTCGCCGCGGAACGTTACTGGCATTAATGGTGGTGGTCTCCGACGGCCTTTCTCTACCCAGGACAAAGTGAGCACGTAGCTTAAAGACTCTGACGGCAGGCAGACTGAAGGCAGTTGCCGCCGAGACGGCGCTGGCCAGCTTCTGGATTTCCGCCTCCATATCGACTACGGCGGGAACGGCTAGAGTAAGCCAGAGATTAAAGGCGTTGTCCCGTTCGTAACCATGGCTAATGCCCGGATGCTTTTTGATGAAATGGGCGGCCCTATCTAACTGAGTCTCCACAACCTTCATCGCCACCAACGTGGTCCGGTAGCCAAGGCTCCCGACATTAAACACCGGACCTATCTGCCGAATTAGACCATGCGCCTCCAATTGTCCAATCCGCTGGATAATCTCCTCCTCAGCAATGCCCAGACTCAGTCCCAAGGTAGCAAACGGTATTTTAGTCAGAGGAAATTCCGCCTGCAGCTGACCAATCAGCTTTTGGTCGATACTATCTAAACGCATCATAATCCTATTACCCTTGTTATCCAGTAATAACCCTTCCATGCATCTGGCTGGCTTCACCGATGCTGACTAACGTCTCTTCGACCAAAAACAACCTCCCACGAGTTACCGTAAATAAAAAGGGAATGACGAGTATTTGCTAACTTAACTTCATACATTAAGCAGAATTGCTTAAATTTATAAAAAAACTACAAAAACTTATAACAGTATAGTATGGTGGATTTTACACTACTGGAGTGGATTTGTCAACAGGAGGAGTAATGACGTAGATACAAGGGGTATAATTACCTATTTTTTGAGAAGATATGCCCTGCATTTTTAGTTTTGGTTATACCGAATTGGAAGCCTACCCAGAGAGACGGCTAATCTGCACAATCTAGCGTTTCCTGAACCGTCCACTGAGACAACTATACGGCTATTACGCAGCTGAGGGAAAGTGCTATAATGGCACAAAGTCTACGAGTTTATATTCATCCGGACTGGTGAAATCGTCATGGAGATACTACGAAATAAAAACCTGGCAACCAGATTTCAGGTACTAGTCGAGATAGCTCAGAGCGGACCTAACGTCCAACAGCGGGGCATCGCTAAAAAGGTAGGTGTCAGCCCGCAAGCGATATCAGACCATGTGGGACAATTGGTAACGGAAGGCTTGCTAGTCTCAGATGGCCGCGCCAGTTATAAGGTAACCTCCAAGGGTACTAACTGGATAATCAAAGTGCTGCGAGAGCTAAGGGACTACACTGGCCTTATTGAAAAGGCGGTTACCAACATTTCTGTATGCGCAGCAGTGGCGGGCAGCGATATAGTCAAGGACCAGCTGGTAGGCCTAAAAATGAAGGATGGTTTACTCTTCGCTACTGACAATCCAAATGAAGGGGCTAGAGGAATAGCCTTTTCAGACGCGAGAAAGAGTGAAGATATTGGCGTAGCCAGCATTGAGGGTATAGTAACATTAAGCAAGGGTAAGGTAACCATCCTCAGTGTACCTACGGTCGATAAGGGTGGGACAAAGCAGGTCAACCTTAGACGTTTGAATACTGAACTTGGCAGACACCAACAAATTGGTGCCATCGGCATCGAAGCTTTAATCGCATTGCAGAAGTCAGGTACCAAACCTCGGTACATTTATGGTGTGGTCGATGCCTCTATTGAAGCGGCCAAATGTGGTTTATCCTTCCTTATTGTCTGCACAAGTGACGCGACACATAGCGTATTATCACGACTAAAGGATGATGGTTTAGATTGCGAATTCCTAGACGCAGCTATAAAAGCGAAAGAGTTCCCTCCCCTTACGCCCCCGTAGTCTGGTGAGATTTTCGCCAACCGCGGCGCAGAAAATCCCCACAGACTGTTGACAAATCCACTTCATTAGTGTAAAATCCACCATAATTGTTTTTATCGAAGTTACGCTTTACGGTTTTGTTAGCACCTTCAAATTAAGATTGCGCACGGTATCTGAATAGGCCTATCAGGAGAAGGTCGGTGTGATTCCGACACTGTCCCGCAACTGTGATTTAGCCTTCGGATAAAAATCACCGGGCTAATCAGTCAGGTCACCTGCCGTACGCTGTGCCACATACCTTCGAGGGGAGGTCACAGATGAAGATAATCTTACGTTCGCGATATTCCCTTGCCTTCTCATATGGAGGTAAGGATATTTGTTTTTGAGGGAGAAGGGAGACATAGCGAAAACAGGAATCATAATCCTAGCCCACGGTAGTCGCGGCGAGAAGGGCGCTGTTGAAGTCCCCAAGGTCTTGCAAAGAATTGCGGAAGGTGTGAGACCATTCCTCTCCGGAAGAGTGGAGGTTATTGGGGCGGCACTCCAATTTAATCGACCCAGTTTGGAAGAAGCTGTGGAGTTGCTACTAACAGATTCCGTAAAACGCATCGTTATAATGCCTTACTTTCTTTTCCCGGGGCGACATATTACAGAGCATGTCCCTCAGCTCATTGAAAACTTCAAGAGGCGATATCCACAGGTACAATTCGCTATAGCGAATACCCTTGGGCCAGATGAATCCTTCGTAGGTCTCACAGCCAGACGCATAGCCGAGTGTGCGCCAGATCTCTTATCGGTCGTACGGATGTCGCTGGTCAGCCCTCAACTTATTGAGCAGCGGAGTATGGAGATAGTGGAAGGATTACTGCCTCCACTGGAGCTATCGCGGGAAGAACGGGTGGTGGTCAAGCGCCTCGTCCATACTGCCGGTGACCGCGATCTGGCTTCCCTTATCAGATTCCACCCAGTGGCAACAACAATGGCTCTAACTGCCATCCGCTTAGGGAGACCCATCTTTACCGATGTAAGGATGGTATCCGTAGCTATTAACCGTCACCTGGCAGAGAAGTTTGGCTGTGAAGTATATTGTGCCCTAGACGAGCTGGAGTTAGCGAAGATAACTCAAGAGGAAGGCAGTACTCGCAGTGGTACTGCCTTCCGAGTCCTGGGCGAAAGGCTGAACGAGGCTATAGTCGCTATCGGGAACTCACCCACGGCCCTGCTGGCCCTCCTTGAACTCGTTAGCAGCAAGAAAGTTACCCCGGCACTTGTAGTGGGTACGCCGGTCGGCTTTGTGCAGGCAAAGGAGTCAAAAGAGGAGCTAATGAAACTAGATATACCATATATCAGCATCGTGGGAACACGTGGCGGTAGTGCTTTAGCCGGAGCTGCTGTCAATGCCCTACTGGGATTAGCCGAGCGGTCAGCTTTTGGAGAAAAGGAGATCCGGGTTGAAGGAGAAGTATAGTCAAGCACGTGAGCTTAAGAGCAGTTTTTTCCTGGCTCTCTTGTTTGCCTCCGGATTTCTTTTATTGACCCCGACTCCAGCCTATGCGATGCACATCGCCGAGGGGATTCTGCCGCTAAAGTGGGCGGCGATATGGTATGTGGTCGCTGCTATCTTCGTGGTCATAGGTATAGGAGTGATAAAGCATAAAATCAGAAAGAACAGAGGGCTGTTACCCCTTTTGGGGTTAACGGGTGCCGCCGTTTTCCTGATTTCCGTTTTTCCGATACCAGTACCTGCCGCGGGAACCACCTCTCACGCCTGTGGTACTCCGCTAGCAGCCATTGTGGTGGGACCGTTTGTCAGCATTGTTCTGGGAGCGATAGCCTTGCTTATTCAGGCTCTGTTTCTAGCACACGGTGGCTTAACTACCTGGGGAGCAAATATCCTGTCTATGGCAGTAGCCGGTTCCTCTATCGGATTTGGCACTTTCCTAGTACTAAGAAAACTTAATGCCCCTATCGCTGTGGCTGCCTTTACCGCCGGGATTCTAGGTGACTGGACGACCTACGCCGTCACTTCTTTTGAGCTAGCTTCAGCTTTACACGGCGCCGGCTCGCTCTGGAATATGTGGATTGGCATCGCCATGGCCTTCGCCCCTACCCAATTACCCCTGGGTATTCTGGAAGGTATCTTTACGGCGGCAGTATTAACGGTTGTCCATCAGCGCCGCCCTGAGCTACTGGCTCACGTGATGCCGTTGACAATGAAGTTAAAATAGTTAGCGGGGTGAAAGGAGACATCTAATGGGGAACCTGGGTAAAGTAGTGACGATCGGTATATCAGTAGCCATCTTAGTTCTAGCAATTACGGGATCCGTCGTTC
The DNA here is from genome assembly GCA_002688435.1 of Dehalococcoidales bacterium. Lineage (GTDB taxonomy): Bacteria > Chloroflexota > Dehalococcoidia > Dehalococcoidales > RBG-16-60-22. The sequence continues at coordinate 1,082 of NZCW01000012.1, read as the reverse complement.
TCTCTGAGAATAACATTGTCAGAAAACAAGGTCTCTGGAGTGACGCTACTGACGTTTTGTCTGGCCAAGCGGCGGAACAAGCGGGAAGGGAAGCCAGACCACCCTTTATTAATACGGAACAAGGTAACATGCTGGCCTTCTTTTTCGCATTAGGTGGGGTTGCCGCCGGCTTGATCATCGGCTACAACTGGAGAAGGCTTCTCGCCGCCGAAGCCAGGGGGAGACGCCAAAGAGGAAGGCTAACAGTTACCATTCTAATGGCAATCACCTACCTGGTGGTTGCCTGGGTGCACGCGTTTCTAAAACCGTTGGTTGATCCCAGCTTGGGCGATGTAGTGCTCTTTATCTTTGTCCTAGTTGGCGCCGTCAGCGGGTTTATTACCGGTAGCGGTCTTGGAAGACTGAAAACAGAACAAGCGGAAAGGAGGAAACTGGCCACTTAACTTCAGCAGCGCTCGTTGGCCGCCGTTAGAGCCCATGTCTCATAAGGTCGGGGTATTTTCTGAGGTCTTTGCCCGGAAGGACAACTTTAGTACCAGGATAGAGGCGCGCATCAAGGTTGCCTTTATCGCAGTTGCCCTGACAGTTAATCTGCTATCAGCAAGTATCAATACGTCGCTAGCCATCACCGGGTTTTGTTTGATTGCTCTGCGAACTGTCGGAATACCGACAAGACTGATATTGCTAAGGCTGGCCTTTCCTTTAGTAATGGCGATGCTAGTGCTCATTATCCATGTGTTCTTTTATGGCACTACCCCGCTGTTCATCATGCAGCTTTGGGGATTCCACGTGTTAGGTTACGAAGAAGGACTGACTCGCGGCTTTCTTGTCATGTTTCGCGTATTGGCAGGGGTATCATTGATTCTCTTCTTGGGTATGTCAACACCGCTGAATAAACTGCTTATGGCCGCCGCTTGGTTCAGGCTGCCGAAGATCTTTGTCGAACTGGCGCTTCTTATTTATCGCTACATCTTTGTTCTTTTGGAGGAGATGATAACTATCAAAGACGCTCAGAAAGTCCGATTGGGTTACCACAACTGGCGGCAAAGCATGAGGTCTCTGGGCGTACTGGGCGGCAGTCT
>NZCW01000011.1 GCA_002688435.1 Dehalococcoidales bacterium | reverse complement strand
TAATGCCGCCTGATTATGCCAAAGTGTTCGGTTTAAAAAGTGTCCCATTTCGCTGATTGACAACACATTGGACATAGAACTCTCGATTATTAAACTTTGATTTATTACGTTTCAATTCGCTAATATTAGATAACTCATCCTGATTTCCCGCAAGTAATCCGGGAGGTTTTTCATTTGATTAGCAATAATTTGCCTATTTCTACAGAGAAAAAGAACCCAATCTATTACGGCTATGTAATAGCTGCTTTGGCGGCCGTTCTCCAAATTATCATGTGGATACCAGTCAGCACATACGGAGTCTTTTTCATCCCTATACAAAATGAATTTGGGTGGTCCAGAGCTATAATTTCAGGTGCTCGTTCATTATCCATGCTTACATGGGGAACTGCGAGCATTGTGTGGGGTTATCTTAATGATAGATACGGTCCTAGAGTAATAATAGCCGTCTGTGGCTGTATCGCGGGCCTAGGCTTCTTCCTGATGTCACAGGTAAATTCAATTTGGCAGCTGTATATTTTCTTCGGGATTATTGTTGGAATTGGAATAAGCGCGACAGATGTTGTGCTTCTTTCGGTAGTTGCCAGGTGGTTTAAAGAGAAACTGGGCATGATGACAGGTATCGTAAAGACTGGTACAGGCATCGGCATGTTTATCATGCCACCTGTTGCAATTGGATTAATAGCATACTATGGATGGCGCGATACCTATACGATTTTAGGAATTACGGGTACAATTTTAATTGTTTCAATTTCGCAATTCTTGCGTAAAGGTCCAAGTAAAATTAGACATAGGAATAATGTGGGAGAAAGGTTCCTTTCTTCTGATTTTCAGATAATACAATCAGGATTATCCCTTTACGATGCAACGCGAACAACGCGTCTTTGGATGGCTAGCATCATGTATCTTGCCATCCAGTTTTGTGTTAACACAGTCCTCGTGCATTTAGCACCGCATGCGATAGATATAGGTATTTCACCAGCGAAAGCAGCTGTACTTTTGTCCTCTGTTGGAGGAACAAGCATCCTCGGAAGGCTTGTAGTCGGATTTTCAAGCGACAGAATTGGTTGTAGGAAATCAATGATAATATGCTGCACGATGTTTGTTATTTCGTTTGCGGTATTGCCAGTAGCAAAAGAATTCTGGATGCTGGTTTTATTCACCATTATATACGGGTTTGCACTTGGTGGCTATGCAACTCTAGTGTCTCCTGTGGTAGCTGAACTATTTGGGATGCGCTCACATGGTGCAATATTAGGCATCGTAGTATTTGTCGGCACCATTGGTGGAGCCATTGGACCAGTCTTGACCGGCTACTTTTTTGATGTAACGGGCAATTATCAATCACTTTTCATCATGTGCATAGCCACAGGAGTCATAGGTTTGGTTTTAAGTACAACACTAAGATCTGTGATTATTAAAACATCATAACTACTACCATCAAAAGAAATAAAGAATACAATTGCAACTGCTATTATAAAATTCTTTGTACCCTCCATGATGACCGTGCCTGTTGACATACCCTGAGTTGTTATAGTATTCTTTACTTCATTATTGACTGAAGTCACTAAGTAACGGTACTATTCCACAATTATTCCAGTGCGGGAGGTAAAGCGTCATGGATTACCCTGAAATTACCAAGCCTAACGTAGATCAGATGCCAGTAAGGCCTAATCTAGACCACCAATCTCGCTTAATTGGTAGCTTTGACTGGACTCAAATAGAGAGGGAATTGGGAATCCAGAATCGTGAAGAGCTAAACTTGGCTCATTTGGCTTTTGATCGGCATGCCAAGTCACATCGCAGGGATAAGGTAGCCCTCTATTGGGAAGGGAAAAATGGTGAGATGGAAAGCTATACTTTTAGTGAACTATCCATGCTCACCAACAAGTTCGCTAATGTCCTAGCAGGGCTGGGGCTAGTAAAAGGTGATCGAGTATTTACCTTTATGGGGCGTATTCCAGAAGTATACATTGCATTGTTTGGCAGTCTTAAGTTTGGCGCTATCGTTGGGCCTCTTTTCGCCGACTTTGGACCGGACCCAGTAAGGGACCGCTTACAGGATAGCGGAGCCAAAGTACTCGTTACCACCCCAGCATTACGAGATCACATCGCCTCCATCCTTCCTGAACTGACGGACCTCAAACATTTGATTACTGTAGAGAGAGATGGCAAATACGTAGGTCAGGCTGGAGACCTAAATTATCAGGAGCTCATGTCCGGCGCCTCTGTTGACTTTCCTAACATCCGCACAGGAGCAGACGACTATTCAATAATGCATTATACTTCCGGCACCACGGGAAAACCCAAAGGTGCCGTCCATGTTCACTATGCTGCCATCCAGCACTACGTAACCGGTAAATGGGTGCTGGATTTCCATGAAGATGATGTCTACTGGTGTACCGCCGACCCGGGATGGGTCACCGGGACATCCTACGGGATGTTAGCTCCTTGGACCAATGGCGTATCCCAGGTTGTCTACGAAGGCGGCTTCCGGGCCAGTGCCTGGTATTCCATTATCAATAAGTATAAGGTGTCTGTGTGGTATACTGCCCCTACTGCCATACGCATGCTCATGAAGGCTGGAGAGAAGGTTGTCGGCCAACACGACCTCAGCAGTCTACGTCACATTTGCTCTGTGGGAGAGCCGTTGAATCCGGAAGCGGTAGTGTGGGGCCTGAAAGCATTCCACCAGGCTATACACGATAACTGGTGGCAGACGGAGACGGGAGCTATCCTCATTGCTAATTATCCCTTTATGAAGGTGTGTCCCGGTTCCATGGGTCGGCCGATCCCTGGCATCACAGCTACCATATTAGATGCTAATTACAATGAGATGCCACCCGGAAAAGAGGGGTACTTGGCTATCCGGCCAGGCTGGCCCTCCATGTTCCGTACTTACTGGAATAACCCTGATCTTTATAAATCACGCTTCCAGAATGGGTGGTACATTACCGGCGATAATGCTCGCCGGGATATCGATGGCTATTTCTGGTTCGTGGGTCGTGCCGACGATGTCATCAACACCGCCGGTCATTTAGTGGGGCCTTTTGAAGTAGAGAGCGTTCTTATCGCGCATCCCGCCGTGGCTGAGGCAGGTGTCATCGGAAAGCCAGACCCAATAGCTATGGAGGTGGTAAAGGCCTTTGTAGCTCTTAATGACGGATACCAGCCAACCAGTGAACTGCGCCGAGAGCTAACGCGGTTTGCCCGCCAGAAGCTTAGGGCAGCTGTCGCACCACGCGAGATAGAGTTTGTTGCTTCCTTACCCAAGACTCGCAGTGGTAAGATAATGCGTCGTTTACTTAAAGCTCAAGAGTTAGGCCAGCCTCTTGGTGATACGTCCACCTTGGAGGACTACTAATGGTGGATAGCCAATAATTGATCAGCGGGTGAATGAGTTACTCTTGGTAAGGAGGAAAGAAATGCAAAGTTACCAAGTGAATCCAGCTCGGAAATACTTTAATTTTGGAGGAAGAATCCCCCCCATACATCTTGAGGAGTCTCCAGCTGAGATGCCTATTCCCGGACCTCATACTCACCCCAAACTGATCACTGATACCACCATGCGGGATGGCGCCCAAGACCCTTGCTTTGCCATCTTTCCTAATGAAGCTAAACTGGAATACTTCGACCTGCTCCACTCGCTGGATAATGGTACTGGGATTATCGATGCTGTGGAAGTGTTTATTTACCAAAAGCGCGACCTGTGGACGTTAGAGAAGCTGCTAGAGCGGGGATATAAATTCCCGCGGGTGACCACTTGGACCCGGGCCACCCCTAAAGATATCAAGGATTTAGTACAGGTATCGGGAGGAAAAGTCGCCGAGACCGGAATGCTGGCTTCATGCTCTGACCATCATATTTTTGACAGGCTGGGCTTTCGCAGTAAAGAGGAGGCCATAGAAAAGTACATGGCTCCCATCTTGACCGCCTGCGAATATGACATCACTCCCCGTGTCCATTTGGAAGATGCCTCCCGGTCAGATGTAGAGGGCTGGGTGCTACCGTTTGTATGCCGGGTTATGGAGGAAACAAAAGGCAGGGCTTGCTTTAGGATCTGCGATACCCTTGGTATAGGGGTACCTGATCCTTATGCTGCCCTTCCTCTGGGTATTCCACGGCTAATTTCCACAATTTACGGAGTTTCAGGAGCGGAACTGGAGTTTCATGGGCATAACGATTTAGGCTATGCTACCGCCAACAGCACAGCAGCCTTTCACTATGGTTGTAAAAGGGTCAACGTAACTTTTGCAGGCCTTGGGGAGCGTACGGGAAATACCGCGCTGGAACAAGTCTTGGTTAACTACGTTCGTGAGTATCCTGATCCTGGGCTTAAGTTGGAAGTACTGGGGGAGATAGCTGAGCTGATCCAGGCCAAGGTGGTCTCCATCCCCCAGAAGCTTCCCATCGTGGGGAGTAATATTTTTACCACTCAGGCTGGACTTCACCAGACCGGGATACAACGTCAAGCCGAAGCACTAGGGGGACTGATATATCTACCCTTCGATTCAGAGTTAGTCGGCCGCCAAGGGGTGGAACTCAATCGTATCGGTGCCCTTTCCGGAATGGATGGGATCATTTCGGTGCTTAATCGCTACCACGAGGCCATTGGTGCTGATAGACAGCGGTTTACTGGCGTCAGTAAACTGATAAAGCATATATATGACCGAATTCACGAGGCGTACGACGGACAATATGACCAGACCCAGGACAGCTATGTGGGGTATCGAGCCACTTTCTTCGAGGTGGAGGAATTGGTCCGAATGGCTGATCAAATTCAAGCGGGACAATTGAAAAACCCTTAAAAACATGTGCGACAAGACTTTGTGCTTACCACTAGACACACGTCTACCATTAGATTCCAGATTTGCGGTGGTAATTTATTATCCTTTCATAAATTTGCGACTCTCGGGGTAATAGTATGCTCTCAAGATTGCGATTTACTGGAAAGATGGTAAAAGGGGTAGCTAATCACTCAATAGGCGTATCGAGATGGTCAAAAGCCTGCTCCTAGACAAGGGCGGTAATTACAATCCCGACACCGCATGTTTTTATCGCTTCATGCGCCACCAGTGGTCTCCCTGACCTGCCCCCTAAAAAGAAGTCTAGGTGAAATGTTAGACTTTGCCCTGGAAAGCAAGGAGGGCAGGTCAATCTTTTTGGTGAAGAACCTGATAGTCAATGGCCACCTCATCTAAGGTGCCTGTGTAGTATTAGGAAGTGGAGCTAGGAGAAATATCCTTACAACTTTGCTAGAGCTCCAAGGCCTAATTGCTGAAGTTTCTCTTTTGTGGGTACGCCTGTTTCTTTATTCCAGCTCCTGGCCTCATAATATTCATCTAACATCTGGTCGTATTCTTTGATTTCGCATTCCTCTACTGAGGAATGCTCCCCAAATTCTGGTATTTGGCGAGCTCTTTCCGGTATGTAGTCATCCTTCCTCCTGACCCCTTCTCTGGCATTGAACATTCTTTGCAGATTGTACACGCGTTCACCTATATTTAAAAGTTCTGCCTCATCTATATCCCAGCCAGTTAACGATGAGATGAGTTCGGCAAGCTCCGGTAGATGTAAACCATTGTATACATAAAACTTACATATTCCGAGAATGTCGGGCAGTATACCAAAATCTTGGAGCAGTTTGGTAATTTTCCCCTTGCCTTCTTCCGAATGATTACCTATGGTTTCAGGGTCGGGAGCCCCAAAGGGTACCAGCCCGAAATCATTCTTGAGGCTGTCATAAGCCATGCCTTCCAAGGGATGAATATGGCACATACCTCTATTGGCTGTACCATACATTATGGCAAGTGCTTTTCCAGATCTACCATCGTGCGCTGGTCCCTCAAGACCTTTAACCTCCATAGCTAGCATCTCTGAACCTTTGCCAATTTGCTGAGAGGCACGCCTAGTTCCCTCACCTAAAATTCCACCAATACCTTGCCTATTAGCTATTCTCCGCACTAATTCCACTATGGTCTCCGCATCCCCCCAAGAGAGAGCTAAACCATCCGTCTCTTCTCGGTAAATAATGCCTTGCTCGTAACAGTCCATCGCAAAGGCAATGACACCACCTGTAGATATTGTATCTAGACCATATTCATTGCATAAGTACGTAGCGTGTACCGCAGCATCCATATCATCATTTAACACAAAAAAGGTAAAAGCGCAGATACTTTCGTACTCTGAGCCTTCATGCACAGGAGTTTTCCATTTGCCAGATTCTACTCTGGCAATCCTACCGCAGCGCAGGACGCATCCTTTGTAACACGAGTTAGCCCTTAAAAGATTTGCGTTTTCAAAGTGAGCGTAAAGTTCCTCTCCTTTTCCCCACGAATTGGATCTCCAATTCTTCGTTGGGATGTCACCAAGACCATCGCACGATGGTATGTCCCCTGTAGTACCCCCTGGGGCCATACCTTCTCCATTTGTTGCATCAAGAACCTTTTTATTTCCTGCTCGAACCGCCTTGCGGAACCTTTCTGGTTCCGCAACAGGGATATTCCCATTACCCTTGACCGCAATGGCGAGCAAGTTCTTGGAGCCCATTACTGCCCCAGCGCCACACCTACCAAATGCCCTCCCTCCTACCATTATGTTAGCAAATCTAACTAACGATTCTCCGGCAGGGCCAATAACTGCGGTTTCAAATTTTTCATCCTTAATCTCTTTTTTAATCAGTTCATTCTTTTGTGAGACTGTTTTACTTTTTAACCTTGTAGCTGATTTTATTTCAACCTTACCATTATTGATGACAATGTATTTTGGCCTTTTGGCCTTCCCTTCTATAACTAGAAAATCGTAGCCTGCTTTGCGTAAAGTGCCTCCCCACTCGCCCCCGCACTTTGCTTCACACCAAACGTCAGTGAGTGGTGATTTACAGCAGACTTCAGCAAATCCAGCCCCAGGGGCCATAGTGCCTGTCATAGGACCGGTAGTAAAGATTAACTTATTCTCGGAGCCTAATGGATCAATACCTCGCGGAATTTCCGCATATAGTAATTTGGCTCCGTATCCGACCCCACCGAGATATTGCCTTAAGACCTTGGTATCAGTTTCTTCGACAAGAACTTTCTCCTCACTTAAGTTCACTCTTAGTAATTTACCAGTGTACCCAAATAATTTTTCAGACCTTGCCGAGCACATCTCACTCTCCTTCCCTGTTGAGTTCAATCTTTTGTAATCAGCCGAACTCAGGGGGCTGTGGATTCCCTGACTTAGTATCTAACTTTAGGCCATGCTCTGATTTTTGTCAATCTCTCGTAAAGGGTATTAGTTTATGTGACGTGCCCCCCAAACTGTACCAGTTATAATGTTAGAAAAGCGAAAGCAGTAAAAAGGGGGGATCTAGATGGTAAGGAAGACTTATACACCAGAACAGATTAGCAACAAGCTGAGGGAAGCCGAGGTTCTGACTAGCTAGGGAGCCACTATGTGGGAAGCTAGCAGGAAGATAGGAGTTACGGAGCAAACGTATTACCGCTAGAAGAAAGGAATAAGAAAGAGTCGGACTCCCCCTGAAACAACGCTTAGCTTAGCTGCTAATACTTCAGTGTATACTTCTCCTTGAACTCATCAACGATCTCAAGCAATTCCGGATTCAGGGAATATCTTACTCTTTCGGTAATATAATCGGGAATCTGTTTATAGTAGGCATGAGCGATACCACCTGTCATGCAGGCGAGTGTATCGCTGTCACCTCCCAGCGATACTGCCTTTCTGATGGCATCTTCATAGTCGCTCGATTCCAGAAAAGCGATGATTGCCTGAGGCACCGAGCCCTGGCAGGTTTCGTTAAACCGATACTTAGGGCGAATCTCATTCAGAGTCTGGTGCAGGTTATAACCGAAAGTGTCTTCAACATATTTGAGTATCTGTTCTTTACTTTCTCCCGACTTGGCCAGAAAGATTGAAGCAGCAATAGCTTGGGCTCCCTTTATGCCCTCCGGATGATTATGGGTAACGATGGCACTTCGATCAGCCTCATTCATCACGGAATCCAGCGTCGTGTAAGCAAAGCCGATAGGGCTGACCCTCATGGCCGATCCGTTACCGAAGCTATTGTATGGAGCTAGACTGTCGCTGCCTAGCCACTCAAGAAACCTGCCACCGTAGCCTGCGTAAGGGTACCTTCGTCCATATTCTTTGAACGTCGCAGCGTAATCTTTGTCATACAAAATGCAGTCGGCTACGGCGATGGTCAGCACCGAGTCATCCGTGGGGGTTGATTCCGGGGTAAAAAATTTAAAATCAGTTGATTTAGTATTACAAAACTCGTAGGCTGAACCTATAATATCGCCAGCAATAGCTCCGAGCATTTTTAGTCCTATCTCCTGTATTCCCTTCAGGAACTTAGAGTAAGGGAGGCCCTGCAGGATACTTAACTGTACCATCGTGAAATGCAGTATTACAATGGTTTTCCAGAAGTCGACGGTTTAAGTTTATGAATCAGATCAGTAATAGGGTTCTTGATGGCTTCGAACTTCTTCTGTAGACTTTCACGTGAGGCGTCTTGTACTCTCGTCTAGGTCGGATCTGATGGTATCGGCTTCATATTTTCGGTGTCAATAAGCCGCAGCAATGGCGCAAAAGGGTAACCAAGGCGTTTAAGTGCCTTCACTGCATCTTCCGTGAACCCCGCAAGGTTAGGTGGTTGTTCGAAAAGACTGGTGTGACGCGCCATAGCAATGTCTATGTAGGTAGCTTCAAGAAGTAACTGGCGTCCCTTCTCAAGTAGGGCAGCTTTTTCTGCGCGCTTGCGTACCTCTTGAATTTCGTGATCCTTCCGCTTAACATCTTCAACGACCGAGGCTAAGATATTGATTGAGCAATGGCGGCGAGAGTATAATCATGTTCGACCACATAGTGCTTTGTGCTATAGACCACCAGCTCCTGAAGCGATAATGCCAGTAATTATGCCGGTAACTCTAACTTAGAAAGTGGTATAATTATTTGGGGCAGGTTACCCTTTTCCTGGATAATGCTATTTTGAAAGAAGCCGCACGGGGAAACTCATAAACCCGTCCCGCAGACGGCAGACGTAAGATAACCTAGCAGATCTGCCAGGCACTGGTAGTCTCGGAAAGGCGGGCTTGTAAGATACTAGGTCAAGCCAGAGCCACGCAGCGGCACCACTCACCGACACCCTCTGATGAGAAACGGCTTACTGAGGAGATTATTACACTGGCAACTAAATATGGACGGTATGGCTATCGGAGGACAACGGCCTTGTTAAATAATGAGAAAGGATGGAGAGTGAATCATAGGGACGCAAGAACTGGTATAACTAATGGGGGCCGGTCACTTATATGCAATACGTATTCATTTAGCTTAAGCTCATACCAATATCATCACAGCTGAATGGCCTCTCGCGAGTACGTAAAATGAGTGAAAACTGGCAAAAAGCCTACAGAAGGAAACTCGTTTCAGCCGAGGCAGCCATAAAGGTAGTGAGGTCGGGGGACAAGGTGGTTTTCACACACGGCAGAGAACCACTAGCCTTAGGCCTTGCCCTTGCCGCGCGGCGAAGCGAACTCCAAAATGTTAAGCTTTACCTGGCTAATCCCCACACAGATTTTGATTGGTATAGTCCTGATTGGAGGGAGAGTTTCAGTATCGAAATGAGTTATATTCTACCTGATTTTCGGGAGAGGTTTAAAAAGCGCTATTATGATTTAGTCGTCGGAGGCCTAACGGGTTTTACATCTCAATATCAAGCTTTAAACCAGATCGACGTTCTGTTGACCGAAGTTTCCCCTCCAGACGAAAGCGGTTTATGCAGCTTTGGTGCTTCGGTGTGGGGAAAGAAAAAGGTAATAAAAAGTGCCCGAACAGTTATTGCCGAGGTGAATAAAGAACTTATCCGTACTTATGGTGATAACTCGATTCATGTCTCCGAGATTGACTATTTTGTTGAACATTTATACGCTGAGGAGTTCAAGGGTGGAAGTGACCTGTTGGGCCGGGCAATCAGAATGCCGGGAAAAGTAGAAGAAAAGATCGCCCGGTATGTTGGTACCTTGACCAATGACGGAGATACTCTGCAAATTGGTGTTGGTAGTACATCTGAGTGGTTAGTGCCACTGGGAATACTAGATAACAGAGTAGATCTAGGATGGCATTCCGAGGTAACACCGAGAGGAGTTATCAAAAAGGTGCGTGATGGTACCATTAATGGGAGATATAAAAATTGCCACCAAGGTAAGGTCGTTACCGTAGCAATAGGTGGAGGAATAAAAGAAGATCTGGAGTTTGTTAACGATAACCCCATATTCGAACTTTACGATGCCGACTATGTTCTTGACCCAAGGGTAATTGCCAGCAACGACAACGTATTGGCCATTAATAGTGCACTCTGCATAGACTTAACCGGTCAAATTGCTGCGGAGTCCACAGGATGGTCTATGTTTGGCGGCTCGGGAGGTCAACTTGCTTTTGCTATCGGCTCTCATATGTCTAAAGGTGGCCGCTTTATCACCGCCCTCCCATCTACGACGAGCGGGGGTTATTTATCTCGTATCGTGTCTTCTTTACCCGAAGGTACTATAGTAACAGTGCCACGTACTCTTTCGGACATTGTTGTTACTGAATACGGAATTGCAAAATTAAAAGGTAAATCACAGAGAGAAAGAGCATTAGAGCTGGTAGCTATAGCCCATCCTACTTTCCGGCAAGAACTGGATAGGGAAGCTCATTGTCTGTTTTGGCCTTAAACATTAGTCATAGACAGTATTGTGATTGATTTCTTATAATGGGAGATGAAAATAGGAGGGTGCCATGGCAAATCAGGTTGGTAAAAGGTATATCTGTACCAGATGCGGCTCGGATTTCATAGTAACAAAGGGGGGGGATGGAACAGTGAGTTGCTGTGGTAAACCAATGGATTTAAAAAAGACGGAGAAAAAATAAGAGGGAAAATGATGTCAAATCTATTGGGTAAACGGTATCGCTGTAAAGTCTGTGGTACGGAGGTTCTATGTACAAAGTCCGGTGATGGGGAAGTAATGTGTTGCGCCGAAAAAATGGAACAGGTAACTCCTAGGCCAATACCATCATCAGATTAAACAAGTTATTAAATTTAAGTGAGGTTGGTATCGATCTCTATTTGAATGGCAGACTTGAAAAGGGATTGTACCATCGAAAACAAATCAGCTAATTAAGAATACACACCGGTAATAGTTAGCGAAAAGAACCTTTTAGCCGAGCGGTTGAAAATGATAACAACAGAACTTCTTAACATAGCAAGCTCTATTTGCCCCGAGCGTGTGGCTGTTTCCTCTGAGGGAATCAAGTATACATATGTCGGATTAAGTGAAAGAGTAGATAGGCTGGCTAAGTCTTTGTTGGGTCTTGGCGTAAGCAAAGGTGATAGGGTTGCTTTTCTACAGGTGAACTGCAGCCAATCTGTGGAAACATATTTCGCCACGGCCACCATTGGCGCTATATATGTGCCGTTAAATTATAGGGCAAAAGCTCAAGAACTTGTCTATATCCTCAACGATACTGAAGCTAACGTTTTATATATTGGCGAACGCTATATCGATTTGGTTAATTCGATCATTGATAATTTGACGTTAAAACCTGCGTTAATATCCTTAGAGAAGAGACATAGTGGTATGCCTTACTATGAAGACCTGATATCATCTTCCCCGTTAGGAGATATCTCTGCAGAGCTGAATCCCGATGATACTACTGTTTTATTATATACCGCTGGTACTACGGGTCTGCCAAAAGGAGTTTTGCTCTCGCATAATAGCTTCACCATATATATACTCGAGAATGTAGACCCGGCTGATCCAGAGGCACATGAAACGATTTTAATAAGTGTACCCATGTATCATGTTGCTGGAATGCAGGCCATGCTTGTTTCCATTTATGGCGGGCGGACTATTGTAATGGAGCGACAGTTTCAGACAGAAGAATCAATGGAATTAATAGAGTCGGAGAAGGTTTCTAGGGCTATTGTGGTGCCCACAATGTTGAAACAAATAATTGACTATCCCGATTTTGCTAAACGTGATTTAAGTAGTCTGAAAGTAATAACCTACGGTGCAGCACCTATGCCAATTGACGTAATTAGAAAAGCGGTAGAACTCTTACCAGGGGTAAGTTTCATAAATGCTTTCGGACAGACTGAAACGTCTTCCACAATTACCATGCTAGGTCCGGAAGACCATGTTATCGAGGGTAGTGATGAGGAAAGGGAGATAAAACTGAAGAGGCTTTCTTCCATTGGTAAGGCTCTCCCCGATATCGAGGTAAAAGTAGTAGATCAGGATGGTAAGGGATTAGTGCCAAACAAGATAGGAGAGATAGTGGCCCGTGGCGCTAGGGTAATGAATGAGTACTGGAAAGGTGAGAAACTGGATAAACAGATCATCGATAAAGATGGCTGGATTCACACTGGTGATATGGGATATATGGATGCGGACGGATACTTCTACTTGGCCGGTAGGTCGAGCGATATGATCATCAGAAGTGGAGAGAACATTTCTCCGGCTGAGATTGAAGCTATACTTCTCTCCCACGCTAAAATTGAAGACGCGGCTGTGATAGGGATTCCGGATGAGGAGTGGGGTGAACAACCTCTGGCCATTGTAGTACTTGCACGTGAAGAATCATCCTCTGCTGACGAGATAATCGAGTATTGTCGATCAAAGATAGCCAGCTATAAGAAACCACGGGGAATAATCTTCGTTAATGAGCTGCCGCGAAATCCAATGGGCAAAGTCCTGAAACGAGAACTACGCGAAAAGTATGAGAACTATTTCATTTCTACCAAAACAGAGTCAGGAGACTGAAAAGTTACCCATGGTTAGCGATAGCGTCATCTTGCGTATTGAAGAGCATATAGGTTACGTGGTTCTTAACCGCCCTGAGTCGGGAAATATCGTCAATCAGGAAATGGCTTACATGTTTAAGGACGTGTGCGCCAAGATAAATCAGAATGCAGAGATCTATGTAGTTGTAGTAACCGGTGCTGGAGAGACTTTTTGTGATGGAAGTGAATTGGAAAAGTTACTTATTAATGGAAGCATGGACGCTGATTATGCAAAAACTTTAATTGATGATTTCAGTATCGCCACATCTGTCTCTAGCATTGATAAACCTGTTATCGTAGCTATTAATGGTAATGCTATGGGACAAGGATTAGAACTCGCCCTTGCCTGCGATATCAGATACGCCTCAGACGGATCTCATTTCGGCTTATTGCAAGTCAGCCAAGGCTTGATACCAATGAGCGGTGGTACCCAACGTCTGCCTCGCCTAGTCGGTAAAGGGCAGGCTCTGGAACTGATTCTCACTGCTAGAATAATTGACACCAGAGAGGCTTTAAGAATAGGCCTGATAAATAAAAGGGTTACCAAAGAGATGCTAAACTCTGAAGTCGAGGCAGTGGTAAAACTGATCGCAACCAAGGGGCCTGTGGCACTTAAGTTAGCTAAGGAAGCAATTAGCCGCGGGCTTGAATCATCTCTGGAGGAGGGGCTCGGTCTGGAAATGGATCTTTATTCGCTGCTCCAGACAACCGACGACCGACGAGAGGGTATCCAGGCTTTTCTTGAAAAAAGGCAGCCTAAATTCAAAGGGCAGTAAACACCGGGTCAATTAGTAATAATGGTTAATGGATTTGAGTCGATACTATTTGAGAAAAGGGACGGTATAAGCTACGTTACACTGAATCGTCCAGAGTATTTGAATGCCTTCAACCTCCAGATGCGGGACGAATTGTATCAGATATTGAAGGCTATCAAGGATGATTCTGATATTAAAGTCGCCATATTCAGTGGGACCGGAGAAAAAGCCTTTTGTGCCGGAGCTGATCTGCACGAATTTCTGACTGCTTCTTCTCCTATCGTGGCAAGGGAAGTACGCCGTGAAAGAGACGTGTGGGAACTTTTTCTCAGTGTAACCAAGCCAATGCTTGCGGTGCTGCATGGATTTGTTCTGGGTAGCGGGCTGGAGATTGCCCTATGCTGTGACATCAGAATTGCTTCTCGAGATGCACAGTTCGGTTTGCCCGAAACAACACTAGGCATTATCCCGGCAGCTGGAGGTACTCAGACACTGAGCCGGCTCATTGGCAAGGCAAACGCAATGGAAATGATTTTTACCGGTCGATTGATTGGAGCGGAGGAAGCTCTGAAACTGGGGTTAGTTAATCAGGCGGTACCCAGACAAAGGCTTTTACCTGTTTCTGAAGAGCTAGCAAGGAGAATAACGAGCTATAAAGCACAGGCGTTGTGCGGTGCAAAAAAAGCGGTGATCAGAGGGTTTGATCAGCCTTTGGAACAAGGACTTGAAACGGAACAGCGTATCGGATTAATAGCGGCTATCAGTAAATAAATTATTTCTCTTGCCTCATATTATTTTCTATGAGTACTGCTGAGTTGGTTTTCAAAAACGCTAATGTCATCACTGTGGATGATGTCTTACCGAAAGTCAGTACCGTCGCCATAAGTGGAAATCGAATTATAATGGTTGGCGACTTTGATGAAGTAAAACCGTTTGTTGGTAGAAGGACCAGGACTGTTGACTGTCAAAGACATACTTTGGTGCCTGGCTTTATTGATGCTCACTGTCATATATTTGGCCTGATAAGAGAGAAATTAAGCATCGACTTAAGTCCCGTAACGGTTAGTTCCATTGAAGACATTAAGTTTAAAGTTCGGGAATGGGCACATAAAGAGAGTTCCAGCAAATGGTGCATTGGTACTAATTATGATGAATTCAGGTTAACTGAAAAGCGGCATCCGACACGCTGGGATATAGACGAAGCCTGCACTCAGTATCCAGTTGTTCTTTTCCATCGCTCATATCATGCCTGTGTTTTGAATAGCCGTGCCTTAGAATATATTGGAATTAACATTGAGACTCAGGAACCACCGGGTGGCCGGATTGACCGGGATATTCATACCGGTGAACCGAATGGTATTTTGTTCAATATGCTAACCGTGGTCACGGCTAAAATGCCGGCACTGTCGGAAACAGAGTTAGTTAAAGGAGTTAGGCTGGCAGATTTGGAATACGTATCCAACGGTATTACATCAATACACGATGCCACATCGACCAATGACATCAAACGGTGGAATTTTTTTCAGGAACAAAAGGTGTACGGGCGGCTGAGGAGCAGAATCTACATGATGCTTGATATTGCTGCTTTAGACCGGTTTCAAGAGCAAGAACTTGTCAGTGGCTCAGGTGATGAACAATTGCGCCTCGGTGCGGTAAAGATTATGCTTAATGAAACTGCTTCTGGCATATTCCCGAAGTCTCATGAGCTGAGAGAATACATACTTAAGGCACATTGTGCTGGCTATCAGCTAGCGATTCATACTATTGAACATGGTGCCTTGGCGGAAGTTATTTCTGCACTGGAATATATTTCACGTAATTTCCCTAAATCTGGTATGCGTCATCGTATTGAGCACTGCTCCGAGTGCCCTCCCGAATTCATCGAGAGACTAAGAAAACTGAAGGTACTTATAATAACTCAACCGGGCTTCTTGTATCATAGTGGCGATCGTTACATGGAAACGATACCTTGCGAGCGTTTAGACTGGCTTTATCGAATTAAGTCGTTCTTAAAGTCCGGTGTTATTGCGGGCGGCAGCTCTGATTCACCGGTTACATCAGTTAACCCTTTGATTGGAATCTATGCAGCTGTTACCCGTAGTACCCAAAAGGGACAAGTGGTTGGATTTTATGAAAGAATTTCTCCATTGGAAGCTTTAACAATGTACACTAGGAATGGCGCATATGCGTCGCATGAAGAAAACTTAAAGGGTACGATAAGTCCGGGAAAGCTTGCTGACTTAGTATTATTAAGCGATAATCCTATCACCACTTCTTCCGAGCGCCTAAGTGAGATTAAAGTTGAAATGACTATAATCGATGGCCGAGTCGTCTGGGAGAATTAGGCGGCTAGATGATTAATGTATCTACACATCAAGATATATTGAGCGCTTTATTTTAAATGGTCACCTTTTTCCAGCCCAACGAGTTGAATGAACTCTTTCGCCGTGATCTTAGGTGACGTTCCATGTTGTACTCGTCTCACTCTGATAGCCTCTTCCATGGCCGCGGTGGTGAAGCTCTCTTCATTAATATCTATAACTTGACCATGAGTCCCACCAGAATTTTCCACAACAAGTTCCGAGTCAAAGATCTTTAACTGCTCCCCGCGGAAGCTCGTGGAAGCGCCTGGTCTCGGATTACTTCCCCTGATTAGATCAAATATCTTGGTGGCAGGTAAAGACCAGTCAATTACAGCATCACTCTCTGTGAAGAGAGGTTCGTATGTAGCCTGTGCTTCGTCTTGAGGTATCCTTAGTGCAATTCCCTGCTCAATCAAATCAACAGCTTCTGCGAGCGCTGCCACTCCTAACGGGAAAAGTTTATCGAAATATAAGGAACCCTGCGTATCGGTTGGGTAAATATCAGCCTCTTTTTGTAGAAGAATAGGCCCGGTATCTATTCCTTCATCAGGCCAGAAGATGGTAACTCCTGTTTTGACATCGCCTTGGATAATCGTCCAATTGAGAGAACTTCCACCCCGGTGTCTTGGGAGCAGCGAGGGGTGGTACTGGATTGTTCCGAGTTTGGGGTTCCTGAGTACCGCTAACGGTATAATTTCAGTTACAAAGGCCATTATGGCTAAGTCAGCTTTCAGTTTAATGAAATTGTCTATAACCTGAGAATCCGCCATCTTAGGTGGACGAAATACCGGCACCTTAAATGTATTTGCTGCTTCCTCCACCACGTCTCCGCTTTTATCAGTAGGAGTATATACGGCAATGACGTCCTCCCCATTATTTTCTAGCAGCTTTTTGAGGACGGCAGCAGCGAAAGCTGCCTGTCCTAGCAATACAATTCGCATTATTCCTTCCCGACTCTTTACAAAATGTCCGTAAATGATCTCTATTTTCGGCTCATCTGAACTTTAACCGATGCATTTAAATGACCGAGGCGATATCCGCTGCAAATTGTTGCGTTTCGGATTTGGCATATTCGTCGGTGATGACATTTACGAGAGCCGATTTGCCACAAGAGAAAGCTCTCTCAAGGGCTCCCCGTATGTCATCAGGATTTTCGATTAACTCGCCATAGCCCCCTAAGGACTCGATAATTTTATCGTAGCGCACAAGGCCTAAATCTTGTCCCGGGAATGTTTCTTCTCGGCGTTTAGCAACCCAGCCACGGTTATTATTAATTACAACCACGATGGGAATATTGTGACGAATGGCTGTATGCATCTCCATCCCGTTGAATCCAAAGGCTCCGTCACCTGAAAATACTAATACTGGTTTATCTGGTTTAGCCACTTTAGCACCTATCCCAAAAGGAACGCCTACGCCCATGCAACCAGATACGCCGGGATTGAGTCTATGTCCCGGGTAATAACTGGGGATTATCTGACGTGCATAATTGAGAGTATCGTGCCCATCCTCCACCAATATAGTATCGCGCGGTATAAATTCCCTTATTTCCTTACATAGTCGCATAGGATCTATTGGTTTTGCGTTGGAATTCAGGCGGGGTAGAATCTTAGTCTGCCGTTCCTCATCTGCCTTTCTAAGATGCTCTACCCACGAAAGTGGCCGTCTATCTTTAAATTTCTGGCCAGCTTCCTCTATCAACTGCTTGAGAACAGCTTTGGCATCACCTTGTATCCCCACATCAACACGTCTATTGTGCCCAATCTCTTCAGCATCTATGTTAATCATTATAATCTTGGCTTGGCTAGAAATACGTGGAGGCTGCAGGAAAGAAAGAATAAACGTAGGTCGTGCTCCCACTACCAAAAGGGCATCGGCCTCTCTCAACGCCTTCGTTCGCGCGCCGCCAAAATATAATGGGTGATCTTCCGGAATTACTCCCCTTGATATGGGTGTTGTGTAGAAGGGAATATTTATGATGTCTACAAACTCCTGTAACTCAGAACTTGCCTCGGACCAAAGAACACCGCTGCCTGACATGATGATAGGACGCTCGGCTCTAAGCAAGATTTCGATGGCCTGCCGAATTAAGTCGCTATCTCCCAAAGGCCGTCGTTTTACAGGTGGCTCGGGAGTTTCTTCTACTTCACTCTCTTCAATTCTTTCAGCTAACAGGTTTGCCGGAAGATCAAGGTATACTGGTCCTGGTCTATTGGCGCTAGCATGCCGAAAAGCCATTCCTACAAAATATGGGATTCTTTTTGCCAGGGGGGCTTGCCAAGCTCGCTTAACTATGGGTTTCATGACGCTAATTTGATCTAGGTCCTGAAAACCGTCCATGGCCATAGTATTCAGGCTGCCCGAGCCAGAAATGGCAACAATGGGACAAGCATCCAAGAAGGCTACGGCTAATCCTGTTGTGAGGTTTAGTGAATCGGGTCCAGCGCCTGAGATACAGACACCCGTCCGACCGGTTACTCTGCTATAAGCATGCGCCATCATAGCGGCTGCTTGTTCATGCCGAACATCGATGATCTTTATCCCGATTTTCTGGCTTGTCTTATAGATATCAGTTGATGGCGAACCTGATAGGAAAAAGAGTGTTTCAACTCCCATAGACTTTAGTGCTTTGGCTACAATAGCAGCCCCGAGAACTTCAGACATAAATTTCCCCCTTTTCCCTTCGTATTCCTCATCCGACGCAGTTCTAATAACCACGCAGAAATGCTGATACGCTACGCATCAGATAATCTCTTCTTCTCGCAGCCGATTGATATCCTCCCAGGTATAACCACCGATTTCAATCAGAACCTCCTCGGTGTGCTGCCCAAACTCCGGGGCAGGTGACCTGGGTTTCACTTCGGTACGACTTAGGCTCACCGGTGAAGCTACTACATTAATTCGTCCTAAGGTCGAATGGTCCAGCTGAGTTATGTACTCGTTTGCTATTATTTGAGGGTCTTTTGTTGCATCCGCAACAGTATTCACGGACGAGTAATTGAAGTCACCATAGTTGTCAAAAATGTCTGTCCACTGACCACGTGATTTACTAGCGAATACTCTATCCAGAATGGCTATAAGCTCTTCGCGATGCTCAGCGCGTTTTTCTGGACTATTGAATTTGGGGGCCTCTTCTATTTCCTGTATTCCTAAAGCCGTGCAAAAATCGTGCCAAAAACGTTGTGACTGTAGCATGCAGAAGTGAAACCAGTTACCATCAGCGCACTGATAAGAGTTGCTAAGGGGATTTAGTGCTTTTCGTCTGTCGACTCGCGGGACCTGGAACTCTTGCCCATAGAGGAGCGTATAGGAAAGCTCCAGGTCTTGTAGCCAGAGCATGCTACTCAGAAGAGAAGAGGTCACCATTTGCCCTTCTCCGGTACGCTCTCGATGAAGAAGTGCCGCTAGGATTCCGTATGCTAGGAAACTGCCTCCAGCCTGGTCAGCAAGGCCGGACGGTCCAATCAGCGGCGGCATGTTTGGCTCACCAACAGAAAACATGAATCCCGAGCGGGCCTGCGCTACAGGGTCGAAAGCTGGTTTATCAGCATCGTGTCCCTCAAAACCAAACCCGTTACCTGTCGCGTAAATTAAAGAGGGATTATGATAACACAGGGTCTCATAACCCATGCCTGACTTGCCAACCACATTTTTTCGGAGGTTTGTTATGAAGATATCAGATTTTGTCACCAACTTGTAAATGACTTCCTTCCCATTTTGCTTTGCCATATCTACCGTGATACTTTTCTTGTTGCGATTCATGGTCTCAAAAAAGGCATTACGGTCTCCTGCCAGTTTAGGAAGGCTTTTACCACGGATAGCACGCACGGCGCGGCCCGGGTCTCCAATTCTAGGTTGTTCTATCTTAATCACCTCTGCCCCGAGGTCTCCCAGCATCACTCCAGTAATAGGGCCTTGCTGATACACGGTCCACTCTAAAACCCTGATGCCGCTCAAGAGGCTCTTCGTTTTTATCGACTGAGCTTTGTGGGTCGATTTCTGTCTTGGCATTGGTATCTCCTAGTAGTATAACTTAATCAGTTGATAATGGTATAGTTCTGGTAATGTGTTAACTCGTAGTATATTTCCGCTCCTCCTCACTTTGTTCATACTAATAACTCCGCTTTGTTTGATAGTGACTCATTCTATTATTAGCCTGCTTGGGTTGCACCACTAACACTTGACAGCACTGGGATGGATGATATATTATAGCCAAAATTGCAGAAAAACAAAACTATTACTCTAAAAAAATAAAAGCCGAAACCAAGATTAAGGTGTTTGAAAATCATACGGGCTGGAAGCCCTGAAGGAGGCGCTCGAAAGTGAATTCCTGGGAAGCGATTATTAAAATGGTCGAGTCTGAGGGTATTAAGTTCATATTTGGACTAGGGGATAATTCTCTTCAGTTGTTCACGCGAAAACCGGCACAAGTAACCTCAATCAATGTCAGGTATGAGGGTTCGGCACCTTTTATGGCAATGGCTTACTCAAGATTAAGCGGAAAGCCGGGGGTATGTTCCGCTAGCCCTGGGCCAGGCGTGGCAAACTTGGTTCCAGCTGTATTAGAAGCATACTATGCTTGTAGCCCGCTAGTAATGATATGTCCATCTGCATCCCAAAAAACGGAAGGAATGGGAGAGTTTCAAGAATGCGATATGCTAGGGCTGATGAAACCAGTAACCAAATGGAGTGTTCGAATTCCTTATACTGAGAGAATTCCCTGGTTTGTGCGCAGGGCATTTGACGTGGCGATGAATGGACAGCCAGGCCCTGTGTTTCTCGAATTACCTAAAGATGTTGAAGGAGGTCTGGTTGACGGATATGTGGACGTTGGCCAGCCCGAATATGTACCGTCACGTAAAATTCGTACGGCAGGCGACCCGAAACTGATTAATGAAGCAGCAGGTTTGGTTCTTGGAGCTAAGCGACTAGTAGTAGTAGCTGGCAACGGGGCAGTACAATCTGAAGCATCGAGGGAGCTTAGAGAGTTTGTTGAATTATTGGGTGTGCCATTCATGACAACTCCTGGAGGAAGAGGGATTCTGTCTGAAGACCATCCCCTAGCTCTAGGACAAGTGGGTATTTACAGGACTAAAGTTGGGAAAAAGGTGTACTCTACCTCTGATTTAATGGTGACAATTGGGACCAGAAACGAGAGTTTCCAAACTCATGGGTGGGCAGATTTTCCGGAAGGTGCAAAATTCATCCAGGTTGACATCTCCCCATTTGAAATAGGAAGAAATTGGATACCTAATGTAGGTATTGTCGGCGATGTTAAACTTGTCTTGCAGCAATTGGTTGAAGCCATAAAGGAGAAGGTAGGCTCTGGAGGAAATTTCCAAGAAATGCCACAGGTAAAGAGGTTGATGGAAGACAAGAGAGAGTTCGAGACAGAGGTGCAGGCTGAGTGCAATATCGAAGCTACCCCAATTCCAGCAAAGCGTATCGTGTATGAGTTGAGTAAGGTGTTTGGAACAAGCACAATCCTAGTCAGCGAGAACGGCTCGCAGGATACTTGGTCATACTGTTGGCCGTATTACGAGGTACGGGACGGTTCAGAGTGCGTGCCAGTTGCCGAGCAGACGTGCATGGGAATGGGCGTAGTTGGGGCAATTGCGGCTAAACTAACTAAGCCGGAGAAGAAGGTAGTATGTATTTGCGGTGACGGGGCGTTTCAAATGTTTATGAAGGAGCTGCCAACGGCAGCACAAAATAACGTGGGATGCACATGGGTGGTACTGAATAACTCCGCTCTTGGCTGGGTGAAGCATCTTCAAATGGAACACGCGGGCTGGGACGCGGGCCTGTCATTCAAAGTCCAACCTGACTTTGTGAGGTACGCTGAAGACTGTAAATGCTTTGGGAGAAGGATTGAAGACCCATCTGATATAATACCATCTCTGGAAGAAGCATTAAAAGTCAACCGGGAAGGTATTCCCGCGGTACTTGATTTTGTCACTGGAATTGATATGTCACACTTTGAACGTGCGAAATAAAGCGATTCCAGCGGGACATGTTATCCTAACCTGAATGGTATCTAAACATTAGAATCTGGTTGTGCTCTTTGATATTAATACGGTGCTTACTCACGCCGAAATCATGTTTAGCGAGTATATTTAAATGAAGAAGTAAAGAGTCATGATTACAGTATTTCACATGCCGGTCAGAATTGTTTTTGGAGTGGATAGCATTAAAAAGCTTGGTGGGGAAGCCGGTAGATTAGGAGTTAACAAGGCGATGATAGTGACCTACCCGGATATCCGTCGCATAGGCATACTTGGTGAAATTGTTAATGCCTTGAATGCAGTTAGAATTGATGCTATGGTCTTCGAGAAGGTAGAACCTAATCCCAGAAATTCCACTGTAGATGAAGCAGCCGCCATCGTTCGTAATCAAAAGATACCGCTGATTATCGGGCTGGGTGGCGGCAGTGCCATGGATTGTGCTAAAGCGACCAAACTTGCCAGCGCTGGAACTAAGTCCATATGGGATTTTACTAATCCGCAGAGCAAGCCGGCGAGTCCAACTGCTAAGCTTATTCAAATACCAACCCTGGCAGGCACGGGCTCTGAAGCCAATAACTTTGCTATAATTAGCAGTTGGCAGACCCATGAGAAAGCAACGATCTTCAATGCCGGTAGCTGGCCCGAAATAGCCATCATCGATCCTAAACTCACGGCTACCGCACCCAGAGGACTTACCGCTAGTGGAGGAGTGGACATGTTTGTTCATGCTCTTGAAAGGTATTTTACTACAGACATTGCTCCTCCTATGAGTATGGGCTTTAAAGAAGTTGCCATGAGAATGGTCCTGGAATTCTTACCACGAGCGTTAGCAAACCCCAACGACTTAGAGGCCCGCGAGCAGCTTTGCTGGGTAAGTACCTTCGCCACCTCGCAGGCGGCTCTATTGGGAGGCAGGGACGGAGCAGCACCGATTCATGCACTTCAGCACACGCTCGCCGCCTTTTATGACATACCACATGGTGACGGTGTGGCGGCTCTACTTGTTCCGGTCATGACACACCTCTTGCCTACGAAAAAGGCGAGAATAGACCTTCTAGGCAAAAACGTTTTCGGTGAAAATGACGGCATTAAAGCTACCACCGAATGGTTAGATTCGATCGGTATGAATTTGAAGCTCAGAGATATGGCAGTCAGCATGTCAAATGTTGAGGAGATGGCGAAGTCAGTCCTAAAAAGCACCCCCGGTATTGATGAGTATTTCGATGCAAAAAGTATCATTAAAATTCTTCAAGATGCCTATTAGAGCGGTGCGTAGTTGGTCGACAGTATTCTGATTTCGGGAGGAAACACATATCTGCAGTAACGGCCTATGGTTGTGGGGTAAAAACATTAAGGGTCAATTTGTTTAACGGCAGTATCTTAAAAGAAGAACCAGATGATACCTTCTACCACCAAAATATTGGCAGAACAACCTTTACTGGCTAATTATCTCTTGTAAGAATTGAAATCCGGTACTAACACACTTTATCCTGAGAAGGAACTGGTTCTCGCATCATTTATCATCTACCGGCCATCGCCCAGTCAATGCCCAGTTCACCCAGCTTACCCGGGGAAGGTATACCGTTGGGCCAGCCCATCATGTCATAGTAGTACTCTACCCCTTTTTGGAAAGCCCCGGGGTCGAGCCGGACGCCTTCGAGCGGACCGGAAGCCTGCCCGGTAAAGAAGCGCTCAGGCATGGTGTCATCTTTTGGCGTAAGACCTTCCCTCAGGTTGAATAGACGTGCTAGGTTCGCTGCCCGTTCACCAACCTTGAGGATTTCAAATACGCTGGTGTTCCAGCCGGTGACCGCGCGTACTAGTCCCGCTGTACGCTCAAAGCCGACAAGGCCCTGTGACATGACAAAGAAACAACAGACGGCGCAGTTCAGGAAGTGTATCCAGTTGGAGTAGTATGTCATGATACTTATCTTCTTTGGAGAGAGGTCAGTGATTTCCATAGGCTCGAAGTAATTCAGCGACTTAATTTCCTTGAGATACGCACTATCCGACGTGAACATGGTATCGTGCATGTTGTGACAGTGGTCGGCGCCGGTTGGTGAGACAGCATAGCCGACACCCATTCCACCCTTCAAGCGTGGCTCGTGCATAGGTAGCTCAAGCCCTTTGATATGGAGGGCATACTTCTCGGCACCATTGCCTATCTTCTCTGCCGCAATGGCGACACCTTCAGCAAGGAGACTGCCCAGGCCTTTGCGTAGGGAAATCTGCTCCAACATCTGGAGCATGGCATCCGCATTGCCAAAGCGCAGGTCAATGCCGCCGGTATCTTTCGTGGAGAGCAGGCCGTTTTCAAAGCACTCCATGGCAAAGGAAATTACCATGCCACAAGAGATGGTATCCAGTACGTAAGCATTTGACATTTCATTTGCTTTGGCGATGGCTTTCAGGTTAGTGATGCCACAGTTGGAACCCAGCGCAGCAATAGTCTCATACTCTGGTCCACCGTAGCGCGGGTCAACGATATACGGTTCGTCAACCTTTACCTCACGCTTGCACTGGACGGGGCAGGCAAAGCAGGCGCGTCGCTTGACAAAGATGGTATCACGCATCACCTCACCACTGATGTCTGCTGCGCCCTCAAAAGAGCCGAGCTGGAAATTACGCACCGGAAGACCACCCAGACCGTTGAGGGAGGTCACCCCCCGCGCCGTACCAAAGTCACGCATGCCTTTGTTTGTTATGGGGGTGTTATTGCGTATCCATAGCGAGAGTTCTTTCACAGCCGCCGGGTCCGCCAATGAGACACGCTGATGACCTCGGCAGGCAATAGCTTTGAGGTTTTTTGATCCCATTACTGCTCCCATACCCGTACGCCCGGCGATAGCATCAAGGTCATTACCAATACTGGCAAAGCGCACCAGGTTTTCTCCCGCCGGGCCAATATATGTCACTTTTATGAAATCGTCACCAAGTTCCTCACGGATGGCTGTCTGGCACTCAAGGGCTTTCATTCCCCAAAGGTGGCGGGCGTCTTTTATGGAAGCTTTGCCGTCCTGAACGAAAATATAGACTGACTTTTCCGCCTTCCCTTCCACGATGATGGCGTCAAAGCCTGCCATTTTCAGCTCAGCACCCCAGTAGCCGCCGGAGTCTGCTTCTCCGAAAGCGCCGGTTAGCGGGGATTTCCCGCCTACGCTGTGCCGGCCGCACCCTCCAGTAGGTACACCGGTAAGGGGTCCAGCGGCGAAGACAAGTTTGTTTTCAGGACTAAGCGGGTTAATCTTTCCGGGTACTTCCTTCAGTAAGAAATAGCCTATGAATGCTTCACCACCATAGTACTGACGGTAAAATTGCTCTGGAGGTTCTTCTATCGTCAGCTTCTCGGTGGAGAGATTGGCTCGCAGTATCTTACCATTAAATCCATGCGGCATAATTGCCCTCCATGCTCGATTGTAATTATTTATTGTCTCCAGAAGCTCAAACAATGGTACATCACTTGCTCCCTCATCGTCAAGCATTGTTAAGATATTCACGAGAATCAGGAAGAGGTTAAGTAAATGGTATACGACCGTTTTTTAAGCCCATCTTCCCCAGCAGGATGGCTCGCGAAGAACAGGAGCGGTTCCGAACCCTCCGGGACGTAGAAGCTTTACTATGGAAGCGCAGGCGTGGTCAAGTCCGGTCTGCCACCAAACCGAGGAGTTCTGCCCTGATTCAATTTCAGTTAAGGGTATTGCTAGTGTTTTAGCTTGAAACGTGTCAGCCAAAGAGAAAGGGAGGTCTCAGACTTGCTCCGTTCAGTAGGTTATGCCTGGTTCCAGCGGGTCTCGAGGTATTTCCCAAAAGACAGAGCGGCGGTGGCGCCATCTCCTACTGCCGTAGCAATTTGCATTGGAGAATTGTGACGAATGTCACCCGCGGCAAAAATCCCGGCGATTGTTGTTTCCATAATTTCATTAACAGGTACTTGTCCCTTCTCGCTTAGCATCAGGCTGCTTTTCAAATAGTCCGTATTGGGTTCAAGGCCTATGTGCACGAGGAGCCCATCTGCTTCCAGGGTGCTTTTTTGTTCTGTCTGGACTTCCAGAAGATCAAGCTCTTTGACCGCGTCATCACCACGAATAGCTTCAATCTTATAACCACACCTCGCTGTAATCTTTGGGTTGGTAAAGGCTCTTTCCTGTAGGGACTTATTTGCCGTAGCATAAGGCAGCAATTCGAACACAACAACTTTGGATACGAATCTAGTAAGGAACAGGGCTTCAGTTAATCCCGAATCCCCGGACCCGGCTACGGCCACCGTTTTCCCGGTAAAACGAGGCCCATCACATGTGGCGCAGTAGAACACTCCATTATCGATGAATTCCTCCTCACCGGGTATTCCCAGCTTCTTGGGATGAGCACCGCTGGCAAGAATCACTGCCTTAGCCCGATAGTGGCCTTCGGCAGTTTTCACCACTTTATAGACCCCATCAACTTCGATTCCTTCAACTTCACTGACCTTGATCTCTGCGCCGTGATTCATTGCCTGTGTCATCATGTTTGAGCCTAGCTCCGGTCCCATAATACCGTCGGGGTAACCGGGGTAATTCTCTATCTGGTCTCTGTTCATGAGCTCGCCACCTATAGCTTCCCGCTCGATGATTACGGTATTCAGCTTAGCCCTGCTCGTATACAATGCGGCTGTTAGTCCCGCCGCTCCGCCTCCGACAATGACGACATCATATGTGGCGTCCATGCTGACTCCTCAAACAATTTCATAGATGATCAAGCTCGTACTGGCGCCAACGGGTTAGCGTGACCAGTAGTCTGTCATAGCTATATTAGCCAATCTAATCTAGCCTGTCAACGCGCGGTTGTATTTCAACGTATGACAATCTGGTGCTTGTGTCAAAGGGAGAGGAAAGAGTAAGTTTATCCTGGTAGCCATGACAGAGAATGAGGGCGAGGGTACAGAACGTGGCATAAGATTAACCTCAAGATTATGCGCGGTTCAATCCCGGTTATAGACTGTCGAGCTAGTAAAGGATTACTTTTCCCGGGAATATCGATTCTGGCGACCTCTTTAGTTATTAAGCTCAGCGAAATCTCGTATTGACGATCAGTAAGGCCAGGTATTACAATCACAAAGGACTAACTTTGTTTAGCCAGCGTAGGTTAGCGAGGTGAAAGATAATGGAATTAGAGATCGACCATATAGGAATCGCCGTCAGAAATGTGGAAGATATGGTACAAACGTATTGTAAAGTGCTCGGTATTAAACCTGAGGATATCGAAAGAGAAACTGTCGAGGAACACAGGGTAAAGACAGCTTTAATTCCTTTAGGGCAGAGCCGAATTGAGTTACTAGAACCAATTGACTCGGAAGGAGCCATTGCTAAGTTTATTGACCAAAGAGGGGAGGGAATCCATCACTTAGCGATAGGAGTTAGGGACATTAAGGCTGTGATTGGGGCATTAAAAGAAAAAAGTGTCCCTCTTATTGATGCGGAGCCGAGAATTGGTGTTGGCGGAACCAAGGTGGCTTTCATGCATCCCAAGGTAACAAAAGCATTATTAGAAATAGTGGAAAAATAGAATTGTTGCAGAAAACCAGATAAACTAATTGGTACACGACCACTGAGTTTTGATGGATAGAACTACTTAAGATTAGTTATTGCGCCGGATATAGTAAATTGCCATTAATAAGACCATAATACGGTCTTTTCAACTATTTTGCTTTCTTTATTGTCTTTCTTCTAGTGCATCAATTATTCCTCGAGCACAGATCATCCCGGTCTCTTTTAAAGCCTCATAAGTATATCCACCCATGTGAGGGGTTAAAATCACGTTATCGAGTCTAAACAAAAGGCTTTCTCTCAGCGGCTCATCAGCAAATACATCCAAGGCAGCCCCTCCAATTACCCCTTCCTGTAAGGCTCTATAAAGGGCTTCTTCGTCAACGATATCACCACGTGAGATGTTAACTAGAAAAGCTCCCTTTTTCATAAGTCGTAATTCCTTTTCGCCAATCAATCGGTGGGTCGATGGGCCGAGAGGAATATGAATGGAGACAAAATCAGACTCAGTAAGTAGCTCGTCTAAAGACAAATAATTAATTCCCCACTTCTGGGCAAAAGCCTTATCTTTCATAATATCGAAGGCAAGAATTTTTATGTCAAAGCATGAAGCTCGTTTGACCACTTTTTTACCTATTTGCCCTAGACCGATTATCCCCAAGATTTTCTCATTGAATTGAGTTCCTACCACCCGAGGCCATGAACCCTCTCTAATAGAACGATCAGCAAAGGGTATACTCCTGGCTAAAGACAGAAAGAGACCGATGGTGAGATCAGCCACGGCATCACTGTTGGCACCAGCCGCATTGATAACCGCTATTCCTCTGCCGGAAGTTGCTTCTACGTCAATGTTATCGACCCCAGCTCCGTGCTTAGCGATGATTTTTAGGTTTTTCGAAGCCTCTATAACCAGTTCGCTGATCTTTTCCACTCCGACAATTAAGGCATCGGCTTCTCTGGCTTTCTCGATAATTTCCTCTTCGGACAATTTCTTCCCTTGGGGAACAAGTTCTACCTCACAACCGTGATTTTTCAGATACTCCACCGGTTCGGGAGCATAATACCCAAACGAAGGTGAAGTAGAAAGGATTTTATAAGTCATAAATACTCCTTTTCGAGTTTTCCCATGGTTAAGATCAAATTGGAAAACCGGTCCGGTTTTGTGAGACCTTGCCTATTGCACTGAACACTTTAGTCCCGACGGGCTGGCTTTTTCTTCAATCCTGTCTGGCTCGAATTTATATCCGTCATGTTTCTCCTTCGTTAATCTGTTATTAATGCATTTCTTCCATCTCCACGTCTGCTATTAAACGGTCTTTGTCATGGCACGTTCGAAAAGGCCTACGAAATCCTTTTCTGTGGGTTCTCTAATAGTTGTTCGGCTCGCACCACATGCCAGGGCTATCTTGGCCATCTGAGGAATATCTTCTAGTTTGGCCCCAATTTGTTGAGGAGTCGGTATGTTAATATCCCTCATTAACTGCCTCACTGCTTCTACCGACTTTATTGAGGCTTCTTTCGTTGATAATCCCGTAACGTTCTCTCCCATTGCCAAGGCAATATCGGTGAACTTCTTTGGATTTACAAGCATATTAAATTCCATTACGTATGGTAAAAATATAGCAACTGAGATACCATGAGGTGTGTCATAAAGGTTGCTTACTGCTAGACCCATGCTGTGCACGGCACCAATACTCGAGTTAGCAAAGGCGATTCCCGCCATGGTGCCGGCTAGCATGGTGGCAGCCCTGGCCTCTAAATCATTTCCATCAACATATGCCCGAGACAAGTTGCACGCCATTAATTCGATGCTTTTCAGTGCCAAAGCATAAGTTAACGGTGATCCTTTCGGGGACGTATAAGCTTCAATGGCAGTCGTCAAACCATCCATGGCTATTGAGGCAGTCAACGCTGGTGGTAGGCTTACAGTCAGTGACGGATCTGCCAGTAGTACACGAGGGTAAAGTAATCGGCTGCCAATGGATACTTTTTCATAAGGCACCGTCGAGGTATCATCTACATTCGTCCAAAGTGATACCTCGCTACCTGTTCCTGCAGTTGTCGGTACCACAACCACGGGTAGAGGAGGGCTCTTTACTTTATCTCTTCCACGGTAATCCATTATTGAGCCGCCATTGGTAACGAGCATGGCAATCGCCTTGGCGGTGTCCATTGAGGCTCCTCCCCCAACAGCTACGACTGCACTAACCTTCTCCCGACGCGCAAGCATTGTTCCTTTCTTGATGGTTTGATCTCTCGGGTTTGGCCCCACCTCGTCGAAAATAAGAAACTCGACTCCGCTGGCTTGTAGAAACTCGCCAACTTTACCAACTATACCAGCCTTCACTACACCTTTATCGCTAACGAGCAAAATCTTTTTTGCCGCTAATTTTTTGATCTCTTCCCCGACGCTTTCGGCAACGCCTACTCCGAACTTTACCAGCGTCGGCATATCAAACATAAACTCTAGTGTGGCCACCTTGTTCCTCCTGTTTCATTTCCCCAAAATATTAACGCGTACCAGATGCCTACTAAATTGCAGGTTCTTTTCAGATATTCCCAAGGCAAGCCCGACCAGTTGCGGTAAGTGTAGTACCGGTATAGTCCGCCTTATCCCTACCTTGCCTAGAGCCTGCTCCTGAAACATATCAAGGGCTACGTGACACAGAGGACAGGGCGTTACGATACAATCAGCATCAGCTTTTAGCGCCTCTTCAAGGCGGTGGGCTATCATGCCCGAAGCGGCAGCTTCATTTGGCATCAGGACATAGAAACCGCAACACTTTGTCCTGCCAGGGTATTCTACAGGGTGAGCATGTAAAGTCCTGACGAGAGCTTCCAGTGATTCCGTTTTTGCCACATCAAAACCCAGGTCTTTCACCGGTCTCACAATATGGCAGCCATAGAAAGGAGCAACCTTCAATCCTGTAAGAGGAGTTTTTACACTTTGTTTCAGCCGGTCGAGACCCAAATCCGTTAAAAGCACATGAAGCAGATGCTTGACGTTGGTACTACCGTCATAGCTGAGCCCGATTTTCGAAAGCGATTTGTTTACCTTTTGTAAGGTTTCAGGTTCTGCTTTTAACTGGTTATTTGCTTGGTTTAGGTTAAGCAGGCATGTATTACAAATGGTGAGAATATCCAGCCCCAATCCTTGAGCTAGGGATAAGATCCTGGCATTAAGGTTTAGATCTAGCCGGCGGCTGACGACCCTAATCTCCTTGGCACCGCAGCACCCGGAATTTTGAAGCTCCAGTAGCTCTATCCCCAGTGTTTGCGCAACCAGTCTGGTAGTAAAATCAGCTTCAGGAGTACTCCCTTTTGCCGCACAGCCGGGGTAATAAGCGTATTTCATTTTTCTTGCTCTGTCGGTCCGATAATTGTCCTGATATCTTCGATGTCGGGGATGGGTTTTCCGAATGGGGATACAAATTTTCCCCTAGCAATCAGTCGTATTCCCTGCGGAGCTTTCATTATAGCACGCAGGTATCCTTGGCTCCTGAGCAGTATACCTGATGCGTTTACCTTGCCCTTTGCCTGAAGAGTATCGTAGAAAGCCTTGATGTACCTGCCACCGCGACCAATCCCATGTTCATAAGTCTTATTTCGTAAAGCCGTGATTACCTTTTCGGAGATATTAATTTCATGTGGGCAAACTTCCTCGCAAGCATGGCAACACGCACAGTCGAATAAATTTGATTCTTCGCTCTCTTGGACTCTATCCACTGTGTCTCTATCATCAATGGCAAATCCGGCTATTTGTATCAGTTTAGGTGGAAGAAAAAGATCTGCCGTCAATACTTCGGTAGCCGGGCAAACAGCAACACAGGCCAGACACTGGACGCATTGCCTGGGCACTCGTAATCCAAGAATTACCTCGTGAGCTATCGGTTCCGGAAGCCTAACCGGAGATTTTTGTCGAGTCAGTGGAGGTACCGAGTATATTTTATCCAATAACGATTTTCTATCTACCACTAAGTCTCTCACTATGGGCAGAAAGGGTAGCGGTTCAAGAGTCATACTTGGCTCAGCCTGTTCGCGACATATCAAGCCTGGTTTTCCGTTAATCAAAATCGTACAACCACCACATAGCCGCATACGACATTCCCAGCGGTACGCCAAGCTCCCGTCGAGATTTTCATGAATATACTCCAACACATCCCCTACCAGCATCCGTTCTTTACTAGGTACAGAATATGTCTGGTATGAAGGGTGTTTATCCGACTCCGGGTCATATCTAAAGATGGACACGGTTATCTCTTTAACCATCAGGTCCTGCATCCTCCGGAATCATTTTCGACGTATTCAACGGTTCTTTACTTAACTGTACGGTGCCGTTTTGGTTCAGTGTCATGCTCTCATAGAGCCCGTTAGCGTTGTCAGTTTCCGAAAAGTCGCTTCGGTAATGGGCACCACGGCTTTCCTGGCGCATCAATGCGCACCTCGACATTATTTCCGTAACGGTAATCATGTTATCCACCTCCATCGCCTCCACCCATTCATAGTTGTATCTCTTACTCGCCGATGAAAGGTATAGGGCAGGCATTTTATCTTGCCTGATTCCTTCCAATTCACGTATGGCGGCGATAAGCCCTTCGCCGTTTCGTACGATACCCACCTTGTTCCACATAATGTCCTGAATTTCTTTTTTTAATTGTATTGGCTTGAAACCTGATCTGCCATCGAAAGCACTTCTTGACTGCTCATACTCATGGTTAATCAGCTCTACCGGATCGGGCGTGGGCGTGGTTACACCGGCGGCATAATCTGCCGCGTAGTAGCCAGCCCGGGTGCCGAAAACCTGTGTCTCGATAACTGAGTTCCCAGCCAATCTGTTGGCGCCATGTAGATTAGCCTCAGCCTCACCCGCGGCGTAGAGGCCGGGCACAGATGTTTCGCAGCGTTTATTTATTTTGATACCTCCTAGGCAATACAGTGCGGTGGGTGTCGCCTCAAGGAGGTCCTTCATATTTGCGGTGTCACCACCTAGGCAATCCCGAATTATCCGGTAATAAGATACGTTCCGAACGGGACCATTCTCGCTTTCTTTAAGGTTGTTCATGCTATTATCAATGATTATCCCACCCGATGGTGTACCTCTACCCTCCATAATTTCAAGGTAACTGGCCCTCGAGGAGATATCCCTTGTCGACTTTTCCATTGTCTCGGGAGCGTATTTTTGCATGAACCTTTCGCCTAACACATTCAAGGCTTTTGTATTTTCCCCAAAGCTCGATAATTCACCCAATACTACACCTTTCATGAATTCAGGGTATATGAATCCCAGCGGTAAAAAGAGCATGAATTCCATATTAACCAGCTTCGCTCCACACCGATAAGCCATGGCAAAACCGTCGCCTGTTGCACTCCGGGTATTTGCGGTTATCTTGAAGAGTCTGCCACAAGGCCCATTGGCCAATATCGTAGACCGTGCTTTAAAGAACATGAAATTCCCAGTAACGATGTCAATAGCGGTAGCACCAATCACGGCTCCATCCTGATTTCTAAGCAGATCAGTTGCCATGACCTGCTCATACATTCTAGCTCCGTACCCTGTCGCCGTCTTATACAGGACCCGTAATACATCGTCACATCTCCCGCCCACCATAACGCTTCTGGGTACCGTGAAACCTCCCCCCATGGTTTGCGCGTAGCGGTCAGGAGTTGTCCGAGAAAAAAGGACCCCGAATTCTTCTAAATCAAATATTCTTTGTGCCGCTTCTTCAACGAGAATCTCGACTAGGGACTGGTCACAGAGGTATTTACTGGAAAGAACCGTATCCCGGAAATGGTTTTCCTTAGTGTCCCCCGCCACCCAGCCGAAGCTGGCCTGCATATTTCCACCCGATATATTTGATGACCCACTGGGGAAAGAGGCCTTGTTCAGTATTATTACTTTAACCCCTTTTCTACCAGCTTCGACAGCAGCTCTCAAACCCGCTGCTCCAGCTCCAATAATGAGCACATCAGTAGCAATAGTAGTATAATCTCGACGCATAATTATCCTACGAAGAGGTATAAATCAGCACCTATGAATAGGCACCCGGTACTCTCCGACAAACATTCTCCTGCAGTCAAGAGATGCTGCAAAAAGAGACTTGCGGTGTCCGTCGTGGGGCCAGTCTATACCACTTATCGGCCACTGATTGGCACCTCCCAACCCTAGTATTTTTCTAATAAGCCTTTCCAGTATTTGGGTAGACTTATAGGCTTCATCACAAAATAAGCGCGGCCCCAACCCCAAGTACTTATGTAAGCAAGCATAGCTGGCCCAGGACCCCCAGTGACGATAATCTTCAGGCTTTCTGGTCCAAAAAGTAACGGGGCAAAAGCTTGAGGATTTGCCTTGCATTTTTCCACGATCCGTTCAGGTATCTGTATTTGCACCCCTGCTTCTGTCGATGGTTCCTTGTCTTCAAAAAACTCGGAGCAAGGTAACTGAATCGCCTCATACAGTGCCTTTTGGATATCCTCTCTCGAACGTCTTTCTAGACGAATAGGCTCAAAGGCGGTAGGGGTTAAAAGTACCATATTGTCCAGCCCGAAATTAGCAGCAAATCGGTCATATTTGACTTTCCCTTGCAAGCTTATTAACTCAAGGGTCTTATCAACTGTAGCTATCACTGAAGGAATATGGTCTGGTTGCCAAGAAATTGCTGGCATTGCACTAATCGTAGGTTGAGCGTAGTCGAAACCCTCGGCGACGCGAATAGGTTCCCAAACACCCCCGTAGGCACTCTCGTTCTCTGCTAGGAGCATAACATATTTTAAGGGACTCCCAAGTGTTGTCATATCATTTCTTCCTGGCCAGACATTCCCAATGTTAGACATGATCAATTGTACAGCTCGACCAATTGTGGCGTTAGCTTTCCATCCTGGTCCGATGGCGCTAAAACCATCATTGATGTTTAATTGTTCAATAAGCTCCCCACCACTGATTACTAAAAGAGGTGATACCGAACACGATGTGCCCTGGATTCCCCTCAGATCAAACCTAGGATCTGTGACACACTCTACGGCAGCTATCAAGACTGGCATATATTGAGGAAGACATCCTGCCATAACTGCATTAATAGCAATACTCTCTATAGTTGCTGCTGCGCCTTCTGGCTCAACCAAACCCACTACGTGATCGCGGGGGAGTTCTGTCCCTTCGAGCATCCTACTCACAGCTTCTTGAGTCGGTGGTACCAATGGAAATCCATCACTCCAATGGTGTTGCAGGAAATACTTCTCCATATTATCTAAAGCTGTACTGTAGCTATCACCGCTAAATTGCAACACCCTTTCTGTGGTTTCTTCATCAACCTCCTTCGGTCCGGCTGATGGCACAGATTCACGGCAAAATGTTTCTATAACGGCATCTGCGGTTTGTTTCCCAAGTTGATTTAATTCCTCGACTTCGGTCTTTAATGGTACCGCCGCCATCGGTAAAACTACCTGCTTTAGCTCTTCTAGCCCTGCGGCCCGGGCATTAAACTTGGCGTTGGTTTCCAATCCCTTGGTTGTTATAAGCACTACCGGCTTGCCGAGTTCCTCTATACGAACTGCGTCACGCGCAGTTTTCGCGGAGCAGGAGCCTCAGCCTGCCATTGACGCAATAACTGCATCGCTAAATTCGGTAAGTTCTCTTATTTGAGGTTCTTTGCGCTCTGAAGGATATCTATGGGGAACTATCCAGCTACGTAATTCGATATTCGGGATGCGCTTTTTCAGAGCCTCTTCAATATAAGGCCAAAGCACCTCTCCTCCAGGGAAGGTATTGTTCAGTATCCCTATCTTCTTTCCGTTCAAATCATTAAGGCGACGCGAAGTGGCTTTTCGTGTGACTTTTTGAAGGAGCTTTCCTCTTGGGTTTAATACCTGCAAATTCTCTCTACCTATTTGATTTCACCTCCCTGTTGTTAGCATACATTGAAGCAATCAAAAATCGTTTCACTCTATATCCGATATTCCAGCCACGTCATGGCGAATCTTCTCGACTGGTTTACGGCTGGTGGTGCACCTAGGTTCTGATTCCAGAAAGAAAGCTCATTTTATCTTGCCTCCACAACGCTTGCTTGGATAAACTTACTAATCTCCGCAATAGCTGTACCCGGTCCGAATACCGCAGCCATACCGAACTCTTTCAACTTGGGAATATCTTTTTGTGGTATGATACCACCACATATGAACAAATAATGTTTACTACTTATCTCTTTAATAATCTTAATCGTCTTCGGAAACAGGCTCATATGAGCTCCAGATAAACTACTTAAACCCACCACGTCAGTATCTTCTTGTAGTACTGCTTGCGCAATTTGTTCTGGGGTTAATCGTAACCCAAGATATATCACTTCCATTCCGGCATCCCTCAATCCTTGGGCCAATACTTTCACCCCTCGGTCATGCCCGTCCAGACCGGGTTTTGCTATCAAGACGCGTATCTTTTTACTTGCCATGCCTAATGTCTCCAGATATAACGCCCCGTAAATACCAACCGGTAGAGAGCCTGGAATTCTGTCCTCCAAGTCTATTAGGCTATACTTGGTTCCCTATATTCGCCAAACACATCCCGTAACGCGTCACTTATTTCCCCAACTGTGGCGTAAGTTTTAACTACTTCAATCAATGCTGGCATAATATTATCATTACTTCTTGCTACTTGGCTAACCTTATTCAAAGCGTGACCGACTTTCTCATTATCACGACCTCGCTTCAATTTTTTTAGTCTTTCTATTTGTTTTTCCTCCACATTTTCACCAATCTCATGTAATTGGATTTTAAGGTCTTCTTCGATAGTAAAATTATTGATCCCAACCACTACTTGCTCACCAAAATCTACCGCTTTTTGATAATCATAAGCTGAGCGTTGAATTTCCCTTTGTATGTATCCTTTTTTCACTGCTTCCATAGCGCCACCCATCTCATCAATGGTAGAGATATACTTGTTAATTCCATCCTCTATCTCATTGGTCAACCACTCTATAAAGTACGAGCCTCCAAGTGGGTCGGTAACATCGGCGACACCGCTCTCATAGGCAATAATCTGCTGAGTTCTCAGTGCTATTCGTGCTGCCTCCTCACTGGGTAGGGCGAGCGCCTCGTCATAGGAGGTCGTAGCCAGAGATTGACAACCACCCATAACACAGGCCAATGCAGATATTGTGGTCCTGATGATATTATTAAGCGGTTGCTGTGCGGTTGAGGTAAACCCGTCATTCTGGACATGGAAGCGGAACATCATGGATCTTGGGTCTTGAGCATCGAATCTTTCTTTCATTATTTTGGCCCAAGCCCGGCGCATCGCTCTAAGCTTAGCTACTTCCTCAAGAAAATTGATATTACAAGCTACAATAAAGGTGAACCGTGGGGCAAAAGAATCTACGGCCATTCCTCTATTTTTCATTGCTTGTACATAGGTAATCCCGTTGGCAAGGGCAAAAGCAGCTTCTTGAATTGCTGTAGCACCAGCATCACGCATGTGATAGCCACAAATGCTTATTGAATTCCACTTGGGCAAATTCTGGGCACAGTACTGGCAAACATCCGTTGTTAACCGTATTGATGTTTCTGGGTCAAAGATGTATGTGTTTCTGGCGATATATTCCTTCAACACGTCATTTTGTACCGTACCTGCAAGCTGGCTTTGCTTTGCACCCTGGTTTTCTGCTGCAGCAATATACATGGCCAATATGATTGGGGCAGTAGCGTTAATAGTTAGTGAGGTGCTTATCTCGGCTAATGAGATGCCATCCCAAAGTTCCTCCATGTCTTGAAGAGAGTCTATAGCAACGCCGCATCTGCCTACTTCCCCAGCCGACATGGGATGGGTAGAATCGTATCCAATTTGGGTGGGTAGGTGTAACGCGACACTAAAGCCCGTGTTTCCTTGCTTATACAGATATTTATACCGCGCATTCGTCTCTTGAACGGTCGCAAATCCAGCATACTGGCGCATGGTCCATAACCTACTTCGGTAGCCATTCGACCTTATATGCCTTGTAAATGGATATTCTCCAGGAAGGCTAACGTCTTGTTCGTTTCCTTTTAAATCGTCTGGCGTGTATACGTTCTTGACTACAATTCCATCAACGGTAGTCCTAAACTCCTTCTTTCTTTCAGATACCTCTTCCATCACTCTTCCCTTTTGACTATCTTTATTAAGTGCATGTCAGCGTACTCTTCAGGTAACACACACTCATTAGTGGCTCGCCTACTTTTTCTGCAGCAAGTTTTTAATCCAGAACATCTTTCAAAATACCCTTAAATTCATCATCGGAAACAACGCCTTTCTTCTCTGTTCCCATCAGTTTGACTTTGGTAAGAAGTTCGGATATTTTTTCGTCAGTTGTCTGAATGCCAAGCTCCTCAAGTTTCAGTTTGATTGATGGCCGACCGCTCTTTTTACCAAGTACTGTTTCAAATTTTCTGCCTACTAGTTCTGGATGGGTAGCAAAAGCAATCAGCGGTTCTTGCTTTATCATGTCAATCCCCAAACCGCTTTCCCGTTTGAAGGCCAGACTACCTGTCAGCGGTTTGCTACCCGCAAGTTTAACCCCGGAAAGTTTTTCGGCAAGATGAGAGAGCTCGTATAGTTTATCGTATCTGATTCTGTCCATATTTATCCCTAATAGGGTTTTGAGGCAAACAACCATTTCATCAAGTGCCGTATTGCCGCATCTCTCCCCAAGCCCGTTAACACATACATGAACGACTTCCGCTCCAGCCTCTACCGCTGCTAAAGAGTTAGCTACTGAGAGTCCGAGGTCATTATGAGTATGGATCTCTACGGGCAGATTGGAGATTTTCTTAATCTCCCCAATCAGGAACTTGATACCCTCGGGCAGGGCACATCCCGTCGTGTCTACAATAGCTAGAGAATCTGGCTTGGATTTCCTCGTTACTTCCTTCAAGAGGGTTTTTAAAGCGGGTAACTCTGCACGAGTCGTATCATAGGGAAAATAGGAGACATACAAGCCTTTTTCCTTTGCGTAATTGATTGCTTGCACGCTTTTTTCTACAACTTGCTCTACGCTCCAGCTAAACTGGTACCTCAAGCGTGGTAGACCAATAGGAACTTCCAAAACGATTCCCCATACGCCACACTCCACTGCGTTGTCAATATCAGCAGGTAATGCCCTGGAAAACACCATAACTTTAGCCTTAAGCTTCAGTTTAGCAATTTCTCTGACAGCTTCTTTATCCTCTTCAGTAACGGCCGGCATTCCGGCTTCGATTCGGTCTACACCAATTGAATCTAGAGCTTTGGCTAGAGCTAGCTTCTCATCTTTTCTAAATACCACACCTGCAGTCTGTTCCCCATCTCTAAGCGTGGCGTCATGAATAACGACCTTATCGGGAACAGAAAAAGCTTCCCTTGTTTTCTCAAGAAAATTTACTTCGCTCGTCCACCAACCACCCTTATGAAGCCACAGCTTGTCAGTTTCCATAAGTGCCTCCTTTTTGTTTTTGCGGGAAGATGATAATTAGTAACTAAAGCCGTTGTAATGCTATTTTCAGGGAGGTTCCCAAGTGCCGCCGTAAAGTCCTCTCAGCTCGGCGCGCATTCCGTTCGCGTACCGTCTCCAGTACTTGACCATGCTGCTTTATTTGGACTTCCCGTTCCCTAGAGGTATACATGTGGTTTAACCGCTGATCGAAAAATTGCCGTCTATTTACATGGATTAACGACAGTAGCTGCTCGTTTCCGCAAGCAGCGTATAATGCTTCGTGGAAGGCCCTGTGCAACTTAACATGCTGGTCAGTGGCGTGACTGTGCATCATCTCAATGCTGTGAGTATGGTATTCTTCCGCTTTCCGTATTTGCTGATCTGTAATGTGCCGACAACTCAACTTCACAGCCATGCACTCCAGTAAACTTTGTATCTGCATATTTGAATGGTCGGTAACTACCAGCCCACCACTTGGAAGTGCGCTTGTATATCCTGTCAACAACAGCCGTCTAAGAGCTTCACGTACAGGGGTTCTACTAATCTCCAATCTCCTAGCAATTTCCGACTCAATCAGTCGCTGGTTAGGCCGTAGTTCGCTGCTAACGATAGACTGCTGTAAAATCTCGAAGACTTGCTCGGAAAGGATAAGCTTGTTAATGACGCTAGAACGCTCCATAGTACCAGATTGTATACTGTCTTGTCTTACAGTTTTCATACTAGTTCTCTTACACCTAATATAATATTCAGGTAGAACAATTGTCAATTGTCAATGCTTCTTCAAATGTGTTTTAAATGTGTAGCAAACGCTTCAGGAAATTATTGACAAAGACGTTTTTTATCTTTATACTGGATCGGTACTTGAGCTTTGGGGATAAGATTTTCGCATTTATGGCAGATGTAATTATCTTACGAGAATGTTTCAAGTTTACAGTCTTTAATGAGGAGGTGATGGCTTCAAATTTAAAAATGTTTAGGTAGAATTAAGAATCAATTAGGAATT
The DNA here is from genome assembly GCA_002688435.1 of Dehalococcoidales bacterium. GTDB lineage: Bacteria > Chloroflexota > Dehalococcoidia > Dehalococcoidales > RBG-16-60-22. The sequence continues at coordinate 68,734 of NZCW01000011.1, read as the reverse complement.
ACCAAGGAGGTAATAAGTGAAAAAGAAGTTTCTATTTATCGTTGTTCCACTAATGGCAGCAATTGCTTTGCTAGTTGCGTGTGCTGCACCGGCACCGGCACCCGCACCCGCACCGGCACCGAAACCCGCACCGGCACCGGCACCCGCACCCGCACCGAAACCAGCACCCGCACCGACTCCGGCTCCGTCTCCGGCTCCGGCTCCAGCACAGCCAGCGAAGGTTATCAAGTGGCGGATGCACGGAATCCACCCGCCTGGAAATCCATCTCTGGGTTGGACCGTCGAGTATATGGCTGATCGGGTAGGAGAGATGTCCAATGGCCGACTTGAGATCGAGACTTTTGGCTCCGGAGAGGTAGTTGAAGGTGTTGAGGTAATAGATGCAGTGCACAAGGGAACCATTGAGTCGGGCTACTGGACTCCTTACTACGACTTGGGTAAACACAAAGCGGGCGAGATCATTGTTAACCCGCCTTTCGGGTTGCCCCTTCCAGTCGCTTATCTGTACTATGAAGCGGGTCCCGGCGCCGACATAATGCGGGAGTATTATGAGCTCTTGGGGATGAACGTACATCTTCTGGGATGGTCGTTTTCGCCAATGTCGCCGGAGATTTTTTTCACTGAGCCAGTCCGTAACTTAGAGGATAGGAAAGGGAAGAAAGTCAGGGTCATTGGTATGCAGGCAGCGGTTTACGAGGAGCTAGGTGCATCAGTGGTCCAGGTAGATGGTGGTGACCTGTATACGGCCCTCCAGACCGGTGCAATAGATGGAGCGAAGTATGGCTCTATCGCTTTGGCCGCATCGATCGGCTTGCACGAGGTAGCTGATTACCTTGTGCTGCCTGGCTGGCAAGACCCGTGTCCGGTTGCGTTCACGATTGTCAATAAGGATGCATGGAGTGCGCTTCCGGATGACCTGAAAGCCATAATGGAAGCAGCCGGTAAAGAAATGAGCACGTACTATTCAGCAATATACGGGCTTGAAGACGCCAAATGGTTCAAAAAGCTGCTCGAGGGGGGGACCGAGGTTATCACGACACCTGAAGAGGACTTGATCAAGATACGTGATATCGTGTTTGACATTCAAGACGAGCGGGCTTTAGAGGACGCATTCTACGCTAAAGCACTAAATGAAATGCGGGATTTCGCTGCATTCGCTGGGAAGCTTGCGGCTGCCCAATCCCTCCCTTAATAGTAGAACCGATAAGGGAGCATAAATACGGTACAGTATGGTAGGCCGTCAAACATGAAAATACTGAAAAGTGCCATCAGAGGTATAGAGTCTGTGAGCGAGGTCTCTGGCAAGTCTGTCAGCTTGCTCATACTCGTGCTGGCAGCAGTAGTGTTCTTTGATGTGGTAATGCGCTACGTGTTTGATCGGCCTACCGTATGGGCTTATGAGGTAGCCCTTATGCTCAGTGGCACCGCTATGGTGGTGGCAACGGCGTGGACTCACAAAGCGAAAGGGCATGTGGAGGTGGATGTGCTGAAGCTTTTGTTCCCGGCCTGGGTGAGACTGGTGGTGGATTTGGTGCTTACCTTGGTCTTAGCCTTACCATGGGTTACCCTTTTAATTATTGGAGGTTGGGGCGACCTTCTCTTCGTTGTGGAACTGAAAGAAAGAACGATGACCCCATTTGAACCATATCTGTGGATGTTTAAGTGGGTGCTGCCTACAGGCTTTTTCTTGCTGTGGTTGCAGGTCCTGGCATCATTTACTCGTGACCTATTTACTCTTATAAAAGGTAAGGTGGTAGTCTAGTCCGTGGAAATTAATCCCCTCTGGATGTTTGCCCTGCTGTTGTTCTTTATGATGTGCGGGTATTCCGTGGGCTTTGTGATGGGGGGTACCGCACTGCTGGTTGGTTTGCTGACCTTTGGCCCCGGCATTGTCGATATTCTCGTCGACCGCGTCTTCCATTATCAAACACACTATTTGCTCATTGCGTGCCCTCTGTTCCTTCTAATGGGGCAAGTACTGGGGCAGTCTGGTCTTGTCGACAATCTTTACGGAGCGCTGCACGTCTGGATGGGGCGATTGAGAGGCGGGCTGGCAGTGGCAACAGTGACAATCTGTACCATTTTCGCCGCCGCCACCGGTATAGTGTCCTCTTCTGTTGTGGCCATGGGTCTAATCGCATTTCCCTCGATGCTCAAGCGCGGGTACGATAAGAAACTAGCTGGCGGCTCTGTAATGGCGGGAGGAGCCTTAGGTGTCCTTATTCCCCCGAGTGTTTTACTGGTTCTCTTTGGTGTCGTTGCTGAGATGTCGGTGGGGAAATTATTCTTTGCTTGTTTCGTTCCAGGTCTGGTCCTTTCTTCTCTATACATTGGTTACATATTACTTAGAAGTTTCCTGCAACCAGAGATAGCACCGGCGGTACCAGAGGAGGAAACGAGAATCCCGATAACACAAAAGGTTAGTCTTCTTGTTAAAGCGATAATACCTCCCGTTTTACTTATCGTTTCCGTGCTGGGGTCAATTTTATTTGGGGTAGCCACTCCCACTGAGGCTGCCGGCGTTGGTGCTGTTGGTGCCATTATAATAACTGCCTTTAACCGCCGGCTGAATTGGCCTGTTATAAAGAATTCTCTCTTTGTTGCGGTAAGGACCTGGGGTATGATTTGCATAATTGTTTTTGGCGCCACTTCCTTCGTGGGTGTCTTCACAGTGCTTGGTGGCGGGAAAATGATAGAAGATGTGATGATGGGGCTCCCGTTTGGCACCACAGGCAGTCTGATAGTCATGCTTCTCATTTTGTTCATTCTTGGGATGTTTATCGATCCGGGCGGTATCGTTATGCTATGCGCGCCTCTTTTTGTCCCGATAGCGGTGACTCTAGGTTTCAACCAGCTATGGTTTGCCGTTGTCTTTAATCTGGTTCTGCAGATGTCCTTCTTGACACCGCCTTTTGGGTTCGCTCTTTTCTTCCTCAAGGCGGTGTCTCCTCCGGGCGTCACTATGGTAGATCTAATAAAGGGTGGCGTTCCATTTGTAGGTCTCCAAGCAATTGGTACGGGAGTAATAATCGCTTTCCCAGTGTTAGCTCTGTGGCTTCCCGGCCTGATGATTTCATAGGCAATTTGGTAATATATTGTTAAACTTACTGATCTGGGTTGATTAACGCCAAGAAATCCGAGGGCAGTGGTTATACCTCGGATCAAAGATAGGCCTGGTGCTAGGCCTGAGTGAATTTTGCCCATTGTCTTTCGTGCTTTTTGTGGTATCCCAGAGGGATAAGGAGAAGCCAAACTGGTGCCTATCTGCGGCACAGGAGCCATGGAGATATTGATCCTATATATTTGTGAGGTATGGAGTAATGGTCAAAAAGGAAAGTGCACAACGGCTTGGGATTGATATAGGAGGGACGTTCACAGACCTAACTCTTTACAATGAAGATTCGAAAGTTTTCAATTTCGTTAAAACACCTACTACGCCGAGTGACCCGTTCGAGGGCTTAAGAAAAGGGATAGACAAGCTTGGAATAAGTGTAGCGTCCTTATCTGATTTCGTTCACGGCACAACCGTTGGCACTAATGCCGTAATTCAGAAAAAAGGCCCTCAGGTATCTATGATTACAACCAAAGGTCACGCGGGTGTGCTGGCGATGGATGGCGCAGTGCGGAGCGTGTTATATGATATCAAAGGAAGAAGGCCAGAGCCGCTTGTAAGGAGATCCCGGATCTACGAGATAGCAGAACGAGTTTTAATTGACGGGTCGGTTCTGCAACCTCTTGATCAGGAAGAGCTGCGGCAAGTTTTATCTCAGATTGCTAAGACTGATGCGAAAGCAATTGCCATTTGCTTTGTCGCCTCGCAAATGCAAAATCAAAATGAAATGCAGGCAAAAGCGCTTGTTCAAGAATTACTGCCCAGTCTATTCACTTCAGTATCCTCAGAAGTAAGTAAGCATAGAGGAGAATTCGAGAGATTTTCCACCACAGTGTTAAACAGCTATATAGGACCATTGGTACATCCTTATCTTAAGAAGATAGTTAGTTTCTTGACTACCGAGGGTTATCGTGGGTCCTTTTGGATAACAGTAGCCGGAGGTGGAGCAACGGGTGTGGAGCAGGCTTTCACCTTTCCTATATTCACAGTAAACTCGGGACCAGCCGCGGGTGTTGCAGCAGCTGCGCATCTCGCGGAACTTCTGGGATTGGAAAATGTCATCTCGTATGATATGGGAGGAACGAGCACGGATGTTTGTTTGATTAAATCCTTCCGACCACCCACTATCAGAGATGTAGCAGTATCAGGCTACCCAAATACTTCTCCTCAGCTAGATATAAATGCGATCGGTGCTGGTGGAGGTAGTATTGCATGGGTCGATATAGCTGGAGAATTTAAGGTTGGACCTATGAGTCAGGGAGCAAACCCTGGTCCAGCTTGCTATAATCTGGGTGGTGCTGAGGCCACAATCACTGATGCTGTGTTGGTGTTAGGGTGGCTTAACGGTAAGGAGTCACTTGTTGGAGAGATTTCTTTACATTCGGAATTATCCAGAGAAGCCGTTTCTCGAGTAGGGCACTGTCTGGGAGTAGCGGATGAATATCGGATAGCTGAAGCAATTATTGACTTGGTCACACTGAAAATGGTTGGTGCGGTTAAAGAGGTTTCCACTGGTAGAGGCCATGACGTAAGGGATTTTGCGCTAGTAGCTTATGGTGGTGCTGGTCCCATGTTTGCTACGGGGATCGCCTCGCAACTAGGTATTAAAAAGGTAGTGAGTCCTGTGAGACCGGGACACTTCTGCTCGACTGGAATGCTTCAGTCCAACGTATTCCATCAGTATTCAAGGCCGGTAAGAATCATGACATCCGAGGCCACTATTGATAACATCTACTCCATATTTAGAGAACTACGTACAATAGGAGAAAAACAGCTTATTGGTGAAGGCTTTAAGCAGAGTAATATGCGTTTCGAAGAGCGATTGAGTATTAAATACCCCCAGCAGCATTATGAATTAGAGATACCTATGGCACCCTCAATTGAGGAGTTGGAAAAATCATTTTACACTGCTCACCGAGAACGCTTTCAGTTCGGCTTCACTGAGCGGCTGATGATCATGGAGCTTATTGTCGACGCCTGGGGATTAAAAGAGAAAGCAAGGATAATGAAAGTACCAACAAAAATTAATAAGCTGGCCGATGCGCTTAAAGAAAATCGCCCTGTACGATTTGCTGGGAGTTTTGTAGAGACACCGATCTACCGGAGAGATGACGTGCCAGAAGGAATATGCATTAATGGTCCAGTTATTTTTGAGGAATTGGGATCTACAACAGTGGTTCAGCCTGGATGGGTAGCCCACGTTGATGATTTAGGAAACCTGATCCTAAAGAATGAAGGATAGCTAACATGGAAAGGCAAGCTATGAAAAATGATCCAATTGTTCTAGCTACCGCAAGTGAGGGGACCATACAGATAGCACGTGAAATGCGTGCCAATACAATAAGGTGTGCTCATTCTTACTCCATTGCGGTTATGGAGGATTTCTCCTGTGGCTTATTTGCTGCAAATGGTGAACTTCTTGCCCAAGGAGAGGATCATCCCGGCCATGTTATCCCAAGCCAATGGTCCATACAATGCTCGCTAGAGGACTTGGGAATACCACAGCCTGGCGACCTAATCCTACACAATGATTCTTACCGAGGGGGAGCTCACCTTAACGATGTGCTCATGTTTTTACCTGTTTATCGTAACAGTAAACTCATTTGTTATACTGCGATCAGGGCTCACTGGCCTGACGTCGGAGGGGCTTTTGCCGGCAGTATGTCAGGTAGGTCTACTTCTATATATCAAGATGGCATACGTATACCGGCGATCAAGATTCAGGAGGGTGGAAAAATTAATAAGGCGGCTCTGGATTTATTGTGCGCCAATATGCGTAATCCCGACGTTGTGCGTGGTGATTTCTACGCCTTCATTGCAGGTTGTGAAAGAGGGAGAGCACGTGTTCTTGAGCTGGCAGATAAGTTTGGGGTAGAGGTTCTGAAAAATTGCATAGATGAGATCCTCAATCTTGGCGAAGAAAGGATGAGGCTGAAGATCGAAACTCTTCCCCAAGGTGAATATTATTATGAGGACTATCTGGAGCACCTGTACCAAGGAGGAGAGCTCGATCCCGTAGTGATGCGACTCAAGCTCAGTATTAAAAGTAGAGAGATATTAGCCGATTTTACCGGTTCGTCACCCCAAGTACATGATGCGGTGAATTCAGGCGATGCGGTAACTTTAGGTGGGGTTTTGATAGCATTTAAATCAATCTTAGATCCAGCAGCTCCAATTAATGGAGGTAATTTCCGCCCAATCAAGATGATCGCTCCCGAGCGTACTATAGTCAATGCTAAACCAGATGTATCAACAGCATCCCATGGTGAAACCAGAAAGAGAGCTATTGCCGTAGTTATGGGAGCCCTCTCTCAAGCTATACCAGATTTGGTCTGCGGGGTATCTCATGGTTGTTCATGGGGTCACATGATTGGATTTCCGATTTCTCCTGAAACAGGTAGAGCTCCTTTTTATTTAGATAATCCCGGTGGTGGATGTCCAGCCCTTAAAGATCTGGATGGCGCAACTGCTACCGGAGATATTGATTTCGGTGCCGCAATCAGAGTAACTCTTCCTGTATCAGTTCTGGAAGCCGAAAGCCCTGTGTTCATAGAGAAAGTGGATATAGTCTCTGATTCTGGTGGACCGGGGAGAACTCGTGGAGGGCTAGGATCGATGCGGTATGTCAGGTTACTTCAAGATGGTACTTATAGCTCCATGGGAGACCGCGGGCTTATCCCACCTTGGGGAGTAGCTGGAGGCTATTGGGGTTATCCCGTAAAAACAATGTACGTAAGGAAGGGAGAAACACGGGTACGAGACTTTGACACGCCGGCAAGAGTAACGGGGTTTTCTGTTCGAAAGGGAGATTTACTTATGATTACCCACGGTGGTGGTGGAGGCTACGGCGACCCTATAGAGAGAGACCCAGAATATGTAAAAGTAGATGTGGAGGATGGATATGTATCAAAGGAGCAGGCTTTAGAGTATTATGGTGTCGTTTTACGAGATGATCTGTCAATAAGTAAGGAAGGAACAGATAAGCGGCGACGGGAGATAATAGAAGAGCGTGTTTGGTTAAAAGTAATTCACTCAGACGAATATCCATACGAAGGAATGGAAGGTGAGCATCGAGTATGCCGTCTTGCTCCTGAAACGGCAAAAAGGCTCCAAGCCGCGGATAGGGATCTTTTGGAGATGCTGGGGAAGCACATATGCCCGCTCCGTGCTTGGCTCATCATTGATCCTGGCCTCAAACAAGGGGAAGTACCACTGGATAAGATTGGGCAGTCTATTCTTGGGGTTAAACCCGAAGACAAGATATGGGTGCGAAGAATAACCGCTACATCGCGCTTTTATACGAGGAATACCGAGGCACATATCTTTCCAGTCCGTAGCATAAGTAAATAATAACCAAAGTATCAAGGAGGCAGTTATGTTTGGGAGAATGCCGTTGTTCGATCTAATTGTTAGGAGTTGCATGAGGGTCAAACCCGGACAGCAAGTTTTTATACTTTCTGATGATTATGTTCGTTCTATTAAGATCAGCGAACAAGTTGCTGAAACCTGCGAGCTCGTGGGCGCAGAAGCAATTGTGGCTATTATGAAACGGCGTACCCGTCAAGGGCATGAACCACCGCCATCGATTGCAGTAGCAATGCTTGAAGCTGATGTAATTTTCCATGTAGCTGACACTTTTGATATTGTTCATACCGATGCTCGCAAGAAAGCGACCGAGAAGGGGATACTATTTGTTAATGCAATGTCACATCTCTCAGAGGATTACTTCAGTAGGGAGATCTCTCTAGATGACATGAAGTTAATGAAAGAGAGGTCTGAGCGCTTGGCCGAAATAGCATCGCACTCCGACGAGGCAAAGATCACTTCGCCCTATGGTACTGATCTCAAGATGAGTCTCAAGAGCAGAAAAGGGATACCCATTCATCCTCTAGGCTCGACTGTAGTAACTGTTCCGGATTATGCGGAAATGGCAATCGCACCGGTAGAAGGTACAACTGAAGGCATATTGGTAGCTGACGCCTCTGTGCAGACCTGGAACTTTGTACTAAGAGAACCTATACGATTAACCATTAAAAAGGGGAAAATAACAGGAGTAATGGGACCAGAAGATTACGTGAAGAGATTTAATGAACTGTTGACTATAGACGATAACGCGTCCAATTGTGCCTGCGAACTTGGTATCGCAACCGGCCATACTCAAGATAAGGATCTTCAGGGTTGGAGCTGGGAATATGGGCTTGCCGGAACCGCGCATATAGGGTTGGGCCGAAATAATGATATCGGTGGGCAAACCTTTAGCCTGCTTCACAAGGACGTGCTAATTACCAAGCCCACAGTTTGGTTAGATGATTTATGTGTGCTAGAAAATGGCGAATTGAAGGTCTAGATTCAATCTCTCCCTTTTGCATTAAATATTAGTATACCGTAACGCGGTTATCTATTCTAACTGAGAGCTATCAGTCCCTTGTACTCTGTAGTGTTACAGCCGCACTTAGTTGGCAGCAAAGTAATGGTAGGAGAGCTGTTTCCAGTTTAGCTGTCCCACTTTTGCTGAATATATTCACATTTCTATTGATAAGATGAGGCGGAACAAATGATGGGAGGTTGAAATGACTAATGCACAACAAGTTTTGGACGGCATCCTAGTGCTGGATATGACTCGTCTAGTATCTGGACCATTCTGCGCCATGATTTTAGGGGATCTCGGAGCGGATGTTATAAAGGTTGAACGGACAGGTATAGAGGCGGCTGACGAATGGTTAAATATCCCCTTCCCACTGCCGGATAGCATTTCCATGGAAAAGCTAAGAGCCTATAACCCGCTGGACCGAAACAAGAGAAGTATTTGTATTAATCTAAAAACAACCGAAGGCCGTCAGGTCTTCCATAAACTCGCCGAAAAAACGGATGTTTTGATTGAAGCGTTTAGACCAGGAGTGACGGCACGACTCGGTGCAGACTATGAATCTTTAAATAAGCTGAATCCGAAGCTTATTTATTGCTCACTCACTGGTTATGGCCAAACCGGTCCTTACAGTCGTCTACCTGGGCATGACATCAATTTCATTTCAGTGGCAGGCGCTTTGGGGCTTATTGGAGTTGACGGATTACCAGTTATACCGCTTAATTTGCTTGGCGATTACTGCGGTGGTGGGTTAATGGCGGCTACTGGTATTTTGGCATCACTCCTAGCTCGTACGAAGACTGGAAAAGGACAATTCGTGGACATAGCCATGTGCGACGGTGTTACTTCGTTTCTTTCTGCCTATATTTGTGGGCACCTTTTAACTGAAACGATACCTAAACCTGGAGGAGTAGGTCGATATACGGAAGACCCATTTTACCAAGTGTATGAAACTAAGGATGGGAAATATATTAGCCTGGGATGTCGCGAGCCTAAATATAGACGAAACCTTTGCCGAGCATTAGGAAGAGAGGATCTCTATGAAGGATTTGTATTAGCTGTAACGCGAGAGGCAGGTGAACAGAAAGGCAAAGAAGTATTTTCTTGCCTTCGGGACATTTTCTTAAGCAAGACCAGAACGGAATGGTTTGATCTGCTAAGTCAGGCAGAAGTTAGTGTGAGCAAGGTGAACTCATTAGATGAGGTTCTAACTGATGCGCAGTTGCTACATCGAAACATGGTGATTGAATTTGATCACCCTAGAGAAGGTAAAGTCAAGCAAGTTGGCATTCCTATCAAGCTGTCGCAAACCCCCGGTTCTATCCGCAGACTTGGACCTCTTCCTGGACAACATACAGATGAAACCTTGTTAGGATTAGGCTACACACAAGAAGCGATCAGGGTGTTACGAAAAACTGGAGCTGTTGTCTGAATGCAATGAAGGATTATTTAAGGGGGATATATGGATCTTTTTGACCTTTCAGGGAGAATTGCGGTGGTCACGGGCGGAAATAGAGGTATCGGGCTGGGTATTTCCAAGGGGCTGGCCAACGCCGGTGCGACCGTCGTTATCGTTAACCGAAAAGCTGCGGAAGGACAAAGCGCGGCCGAGTCTCTCAGGGAAGATGGGTTAAGTGCCGTAGCTGTTCCGGCTGATGTGACCAGCACATCTTCGATTAATCAAATGGTCGCCAAAGTAATCGGCGATCTGGGGAGAATCGACATTCTGGTCAACAATACTGGTGTGTTGGTGAAAAAACCGGTCGTAGAGATTTCAGAAGAGGACTGGGATTATGTCATCAATACCAACCTGAAAGCTGTCTTCTTCTGCTGCCAGACAGTGGGACGGGAAATGATAAAAAATAATAGGGGAAGAATCATCAATATATCTTCTAATGTCTCGTCCAGACAGCAGCCTTTACGTTCCGTTTACGCCACCTCTAAAGCCGGGCTGAACAATTTAACACGGGCATTAGCCCAAGAGTGGGGAAGTTACAATATTAACGTTAATGTTCTGGCGCCAAGCGTCACTATCACCGACATGAACAAGAAGTACTTCCTGGAAGAGCACCCCGAGGCGCTTGAGGAGTACCTCAGATTGACACCTAAGGGTAGGGTGGCGTACCCCGGGGATTATGTCGGTGCTGCCGTATTCCTTGCCTCGGATGCGTCGGATTATGTTACCGGCCAGATTTTGTTTGTTGATGGCGGCTTAACCCTGTGATGCTGCAATAAATAAGTACAGAAGAATGCGAGTCTAGTTTTCAAATTCATACTTGCTCGTCCTTAATCTTAACCCGACAATAAGGACAGGCCTTTTTATCACGAGCTACCGGTATCCGGCAGGCAGGGTAGTAGAAAACGGTTATCCCGTAAGCCAGGCAGCAGGCGTCATCCGAGGCTTTCATCTCCTCGTCACAGTAGGGACAGAAAAGGCACTCCTTTTTCCCTCTGGTTCGGTATCACTTCTTCCCTCTTCGCGGTTTCTTCCTGATCAGGTAATCCTTTATGGCCTTAGTGAGAGCTTGGGCACCTAGATTGGAGCTAGGTAACTTAATTCTTAATCTTGCCTATGTGGTTAATTGTTATGCAGTATTCTATTACTTTTTGGCGATAAACTGGTAGGCTACCCGACCTCTTTGCCCGACTTAGTATATTTGGTATAGAGCGGTGACATCTGCCGCAGTCGGTCCACCGGCGGCGGCATCATCTCCAGAACATAATCGACGTCTTCCTCGGTATTAGCTATACCAAAAGTAAAGAGGACGGAGCCTTGGGCCAGTGCGTGAGATATTCCCATACCGATAAGCACATGTGAAGCTTTAAGTGCCTTTGAGGTACAGGCTGAACTACTGGCGGTGGCAATCCCTTGGCTATTCAACAGCATAAGCATAGCCTCACCCTCGATAAACTCCACGCAGAAGCTAGCGTTCCCCGGTAAGCGATTTTGAGGATGCCCGGTAACCACTACGTGGTCAATTCTGGCGGGTAATTCCTGTAACAGGCGGTCGCGGAGCGGGCCGAGATGCTCCATTCGAGTGGTCATATTGGCTTCGGCTAGCTTGGCTGCTGCACCTAGGCCGACAATAGCTGGGACGTCTTCCGTACCGGCACGCCGCCCTCCTTCCTGTATCCCACCATCAAAGAGGGGCATAATGCGTACCCCTTTTCGTACCCAGAGGGCACCCACTCCTTTAGGGCCATAGAACTGGTTACCCGCTAGGCTCAGGGCGTCTACCCCCAGCTCTTCGACATTAACCGGAATGGTGCCCGCCGTAGCCACGGCATCAGTATGGAAAAGCACATTATTCCCTTTGGTTATTCGGGCAATCTCCGCTATCGGCTCGATGGTGCCCACCTCGCCATTGGCGTGCATGATGGAGACCAGCACCGTATCCTTCCTGATACTGCGCCGTACTTTCTCCGGGTCAACCACCCCGTATTTATCCACTGGGACTAAGGTCAGCTCAAAGCCCCATTTTTCCATGGTCTTGGCCGAGTGCAGTACCGAGAAATGCTCGATAGCCGAGACGATCACATGCTTACCCTTGTTTTGCTGGGCCAGCGCCAGCCCTTTAATGGCAAGGTTGTTGCTCTCGGTGCCGCTGCCGGTGAAGATAACTTCTTCGGCGCGGGCACCAATAAGCCGGGCTACCTGACTTCTGGCCGTTCCCATAGCTTCCCGCGGAGCGTCCCCCCAGTCGTGGAGAGAAGACGGATTGGCAAAGGATTCCTCAAGATAAGGTATCATCGCTTCACGGACTTCGGGCCGGAGGGGGGTGGCCGCCGCATTATCTAGATATACTCGCCTCACGAATATACCCTTTCAGCTACCTTACAGTTCAAGTTTGTTGTTCCATCTTTATTTTCTCCTGAAGTCCCTTTTTTATTGACAGCAGGAGTTTTTGCTCGCCGCGGGTATGCTTGTGAAACAGCCGATGCGTTTGCGACATATAGACCCTTATACCCCACGCTCGCTCTTCCCACACTTTGCGGGACAGGTGTTCCGCCGTCAGTTCAGCTAGCTCTTTTTTTAGCACGGCAAGATGGTTTCTGAGCTCTTCGTGTTCAGAGAGCCAGGCACGCCAACTTGAGACTTGCGTCTCGCTGCCGTGATTTTCTATTACAGGTAAAAGAGATATTTCTTCACGGTTAAAGTGAGCCCGCATTCCCTGGTCGGTGACTTCCAGTGAGTCCCGCCAGCTTTGCAGACCGGGCTGGTGGTCGCCCAACCGACCCGGGACAAAATCACCCTGGGCCTTGTCCAGTACCTTCAAAGCGTCGGCATCATTGGTCACACGTTCTAAGGCTTGGAGCCCCCGTATGATTTGCCCATGCTCCTCAATAATCTGCTCAATCAGGGCTATAGCCTCTTCCATAAGATCACCTCCCGTTAACCCTTGGCTGATGCTGTATTCTAAATTTGCCAGCCCAGTGGGTAACCAAAGTATAGTATAATTTCAGCACCTTCCTGACCATTACCTCCCTCCTCTACGGATAGCTATCCAGTCAAACGTTGTAGATAACGGTGGGCTTGAAGCGTGGCTTTAGCACCTTCTCCGGCGGCCACGATGATTTGTTTTTCCGGTACGTTAGTCACATCCCCGGCGGCGTAAAGTCCGGGCAGCGTGGTCTCATTAGCGCAGCTGACCGGCACCTCTCCCAGCCGGTTGAGTTCCAGCAGTCCTTTTACGGTTTCCGAGTTGGGTATCAGTCCGATTTCTATGAATACTCCGGTGACGGCCAGACGTTTCTCGGCGCCACTTTTCTGGTCTTTAATCACCATGCCTGCCACGAAGTCTTGGCCTTTAATCTCCCGCGTCTGGTGTTCGGTAAAAATTTCCAGGTTTTTGGCATTGCCCAGCTGGTCGATAAGAACCTGGTCACCGGTCAACGGTGTCAGTGACACTAGGTCTACGTGCTCGGCGATTTTTATCATGTCTAGCGTCGCCTCAAGTGCCGAGTTGCCCCCTCCCACCACCGCCACTCTCTGTCCGGCGAAGATAGGGCCGTCACAGACAGCACAATAAGTTACGCCTCGGCCGGTAAACTCTACCTCACCCGGCACGTTAAGTTTTCTGGGCCGTTTTCCGGTGGCCAAAACCACCGCCTTGGCCTGATACCGGTTACCGGCCTCCGATATAGCTTCAAAACCGCCGTCGACCTTCTCTAGTTGGGACACCTTATCGCCGATTTTCTGGTCAATGGGAAACTGGCTCATCTGGGTCCGGAACTTGCTTATCAGTTCAGGACCTTCCACGAATTGATAACCCAGATAATTCTCAATGCCTAGGGTGTTATTAATCTGCCCGCCGATATCACCGCTAATTAGCAGCGTTTTCAGCTGTTTACGGGCGGCATATACCCCGGCGGCAATTCCCGCCGGTCCACCACCAATTACCATCAGTTCGTGCATAGAGGCCTCCTGGTGTAAAAACTGCCCGGCGCCCCACATTGAGGTTACTAAGACAGGATAGTAAGACGGAAGACGCGGTTGCCTAGTCCCTCAAGCGGAATACTACGTTTGGAGATGTCTTTCATAAGCTCTATTCGATACGCCTGAACTTTTCCTGTGGCGCCTGGCATATCGGGCATTTCCCGGGCGCTTCTTCGGCCACCGTGTAGCCACAGACCTGGCAGATAAAGTAAGGCTTGTCCTCTAACGACTGCCCCTCTTCCAGAGCATTGAGAGCTTTCTCGTACAGGGTGTGATGGATTTTCTCGACCTTATTGGCGTAATCCAGGACCACCTCAGCACCCTTGCTTCCTTCCGCTTTAGCCTGTTCGATAAATTCGGGGTACATGGTGGTGAATTCATAAAGTTCCCCGCCGATGGCCGCTTCAAGGTTTTCTTTAGTCGATTTGATTTCTCCCAGAGTTCTAATGTGGTTGCGGGCGTGGACCGTCTCCGCCTCGGCAATGGCTCGGAATAGCCTGGCGATCTGTCGATGCCCGTCTTTATCCGCTTGCTCGGCAGAGTATAGGTAGCGGCGGTTAGCCTGGCTTTCCCCGGCGAACGCTGCTTTTAAATTCTCCTGAGTATTGCCCATGGGTTACCTCCCTTTTATTTATTCCCTCAATTATAGCATTTGTACGGCCGTTGTCTGTGACTTTTATCCCTTTTATTTATTCCTTCAATTATAGTATTTGTACGGCCTTCTGTAAAAGAAATAATAAGGAAGCATCTGGAGAAACGGCGGAAAGGCGGGGGTAGCTAATGGGATAAAAGTCACAGACAGAAGTTATCTCCCGGTCTAAAATAATATGAACTTAAGGAGAGGAGGTGCCGGATGGAACATAAGATCAGAGAAGTGCCGGAAAAGCCGGCAGTAAAAAAGGAATGCTGGCATTACTGGATAATTGAGGAGGCTAGAGGCACTACCAGTCGTGGTGTCTGTAAGTTCTGCGGCGCTGATGAGGAATTCTACAATTCGTGGCCGGACGCCACCTACGCGGGACGAGAGGGCCCAGTTCCTGAGGCCCCGGAGCAGTACCGCGGTACTTCTTAACTTTTATAAAAGATATTAGGTGCCCGGTTAGTCAACAGGTAACTCGGAGGTTTGGGAGGCGGGACCTTGGTTGAGCTAATAAACAGAAGGAGGTAAGCTATGGTAATGCAAAGATGGAGATCAGGAAAAGGACTGATTCCCTGGAGGCCGTTTCGGGAGTTGGAGAACATAGAACAGCACTTTGAAGATGTTTTTGACCGGTCGTGGCTACCCGCAGTGTGGCGGCGTATCCCGTCACTGGAGATGGGGTGGGCACCGGCCGTAGAGGTGTTTGAAAAAGAAGGTAAGTTTGTGGTGAAGGCGGAACTCCCCGGGATAAAAGAGGAGGATATGGATATCTCAGTGGTGGATAACACCCTGACCATAAAAGGAGAGAAGAAGACCGAGAGCGAGGTCAAAGAGGAAGACTATTACTGCTGTGAGTGTTCTTACGGTAGTTTCTCACGCTCAATAGCCCTGCCGTCTAATGTAGACGCCAAGAAGATTGCTGCTAGTTACGAGGATGGGGTCCTGGGGATTAGTCTTCCCAAAGCCTCGGAGGTCAAGCCCAAGAAGATATCAATCTCAGCCAAGAAGAAGGAGAAGGCTAGTAGATAGCCTGTTACCTCTCTGCCGTTTCGCTTCCCGATCTTTGAGTTAATGGAGAGTAAATATGACTGCCGAACAGGCCAGAACCTTGGAAGCACTTCAAATTGCCATCCAGATGGAAATTAATGGCCAGAAATACTACCGGAAAGCTAGCCAGGAAAGCAGTAATGAACTGGGGAAGAAACTACTGGAATCATTAGCCGCGGAGGAGGACATTCACCGCCGGAAGTTTGAAGAGATATACAATGCCATACGAAACCAGAAGGCTTGGCCGGTGACCGATTTTCAGCCCGACAAAGGTAGAAGACTTAGAAGCGTATTTGCTAGGATAGCCGAGGAGACAGGTACTTGGGTAAAAATGGGTGACACTGAGCTCCAAGCGGTGCAAACCGCTATGGATATGGAAAAAAGGTCCCATGATTTCTATCAAGGTCAGCGTAAAGAAGCCACCCACGACGCTGAGCGGGGCTTTTACGAGACCGTGGCGGCCGAAGAGAGAGAACACCACATAGTGCTGCTTGACTACTACGAATTTCTTAAAGATCCGGTCGGCTGGTTTGTGATGAAAGAACACCCGTCTCTGGATGGCGTTTAAACTAAAAAGCCGGGTGCGGCTATCATTAAGCAGGTGGAGAAATGAATCTACGAGCTTTGCACAAGTTGGGTTATGGTATGTATATTATCGATTCAAGAAAAAGGGACCGGCTTAACGGGTAAATTACCAATACCGTGTTCCAGATAACTTCCGAGCCGCTAGCCATCTTGATAAGATATGGTCACCGGAGGTATCAGCTCTGGCCCATTAATATTTAATTGATAATTATCCCGCGTGATGCTAGTATGGACCAGTACCGTTAGACCCGTCTGGCGGTAAGACATTATGAATTACTGGTACCTGAAAATAGGGATTATCGCGTCCTTTACGCTGGCCACCAGTGCCGTAATCATCCGTGCCTTCTGGCAGATTATCGTTATCCCGACTTCAGGGACCATGGTCATTTTCATCCCTCTTATCTTTGCCCTGCTGAGCGCTGATGCCCTGGTTGTCTATCTCACCATCAGGCCCAGTCTGCAAAAGCTGAAACGCCAGCCAGTACTAATCGGAGTGGTGGCGGTGGCTACGGCGGGTCTTATAGCCGGCGTCTCCCATTACATTAACTTTATTCCCTCGTCGGAAGCGGCCCCGCTTCCGAGTAAAATAATAGGTACTCTTATCGTGATCTCCAGCCTGACGGCCTATCTGTTTTTGCTCTGGTTTATCTGGTCTTTTTGGCGAAACCAAGTAAAGTAACTGCCCGACTTAATGCTCGGTTAAATCAGAGACGCTATGATTATATTACGATTGATTTTTAGTATCCGTATTCTCGATGGGAGTGATGGTGAAGACCGAGATTACGGGAACGACCATTAAGCCAGCCAGCCATAACCAGACGGTATAGTAACTGTTCCAGTTATCATAGGCCCACCCGGCTATGGCCGGGCCGATTATGCCTCCGATAGTACCAATGCCTTCCATTAGTCCGTAGATGCTTCCGAAATGGGTCCTGCCAAAGTACTCTCTCCCCAGCGGTGGCAGGATTCCGTTGGTACCCCCGTAACCGGTACCCATTAATACGAGGAAAAGAACGATCAACCAGATATTCGTCAAGGAGATATATGCCAGACAGAGTGCGCCAGCACCTATCAAAACGAAGCTCGCGGACGCCACCAGTCGTTTATTGAATTTGTCCCCCAATAAGCCAAAACCAAGGCGACCAAAAACGCTTATCAGCGGGATTAGCATTGCAACCAAGCTGGAGCGTGACCGGCTAATGCCGATACTGCTGAGATAGGGCATTATGTGAGTGCTTACGGCTCCCACCACCATCATTTGGTACATTCGTGATAGTGCCAGCCGCCAGAGCGCACCACTCTTAAGCGCCGGCTTTACTCTTATCTCGGCCTCGTTAACCTGCTTGGCCCCCAGCTCGTCAAGGCTGGCTGCGGCGTTTGGTTTCCGACCATCGGGAAAGTAACCATATTGCTCGGGGTGGTGGCGCAAAAAGAGCGACAGCGGTAAAAGCAGAAACAGCATACCCAGGGCAAGGATATTTACTGCCATGCGCCAGTCATAAACAGTAATGAGATTCACTGCTACTGGGATAAGTAGACCACTGAAGCCGAAGCCACAGATGGCGATACCGCTGGCTAGACCCATCTTACTCCGAAACCAGTTAGTCACGGCTGTCATTAGCACGGTTACCGAGCAAGTACTCGCTCCTAGGGCAAGTAGTGCGAAGGCCAAGTAAAACATGGTCAGGGACTGGGCGGTACCGAGGAGAAGTAGACCGGCTACCATAACAAACACACCGCTGAATACCAGCCTTTTGGGCCCCCAGCGGTCAGCCAGAATACCCACCAGTGGCGAAAGCAGGCTCATCTCCAGGCCGCGTATTGAGGCCGCTAGTGAGATTTGCGTGTAGCTCCAGCCCGTCTCGTTGGCTATAGGCTCAAAAAAAGCGGTGAAACCGTAAAACGCCACTCCACCTGCGTATGTGGCAATAAGGAAAGACGCGACAACAATCCACCAGCCGTAAAATACCTTAGGGGTTTCCCATCGCAAAGGCATTGTTAATAAGAATGGTTCTTCTAAATAATGTTCCCCTCGTTAAGCAGAGGTTATCAGGGTTTCGTCGTCTCCCCTGATCCCGGGGTAAGTATCAGATTTCCGTATCTGCCGACTTCAACTTGGTAACCCGGATGGATTACCGTCGTCGCGTCCTTATCCTCCACTATCGCCGGGCTCTTTATTGCATTACCCTGCCTGAGCTTGTATCTATCGTAGACAGAGCATTCGACAAAACCCTCAGTTTCAGAGAAGTATACCTGCCGAGTGGTTAGTAGCGCTGCTTCGGGAGTTGATTCACCTCTCTTCAAGTCCTTAAGCTTGGGTTTGGGTATGATCCCGGTGGCGGACAGCTTCAGGTTGGCTACTTCTACCGGCTCATTAGGGGCGCAGTGCCCGTAAGCCCTCTCGTGCTCCTTATGGAACAAGGCCGCTATCTCCCCCATATCTTTGATCGCTATCTCCTTACTCGGTACCGGAATGGTCCGCTCATAGGACTGTCCCACATATCTTATATCCATAAACTTGGAGAAAAGCATGTCTGCCTCTTTCACGTTTTCCTGGGTCAGTAGGCTTCTCCCCTGAGCGGTAAAGTCGCGGTAGACCCGGTTCACTTTATCCAGGTCGAGCCGGTCAACCCGACAAATATAGGTAACCACGTAGTCATGCCTGAGATCGGTCATCAGTAGACCTAGGGCCGAGGTTATCCCCGGGTTTAAGGGAACGATAACCGTTGGAATCTCTAGCTCTTTGACAATTCCGTTGACGTGCATCGGTCCCGCCCCGCCGAAAGCGATTAGCACATATTCACGGGGGTCGTAACCTCTCTCCACCGACACGATCCTCAAGGCTCTAATCATGTGGGCATTGGCAATCTCAACGATGCCTGCTGCCGTGGTGGCTACATCCTTATCCAGCGTCCTGGCGCAGTGCTCTTCAATGGCTTTTTCCGCGGCCTTTCGGTCAAGCTTGATTTCTCCGCCTAGGAAGTAGTCAGGGTCTATTCTGCCCAGAACAACATTGGCATCGGTAATGGTGGGTAGGGTACCGCCGGCCATGTAGCATGCTGGACCGGGGTCGGCGCCGGCGCTTTGCGGTCCCACCCTCAGAGCGCCACCGGTATCAATCCAGGCGATACTTCCTCCACCGGCACCTATCTCGACAAGGTCGATGACCGGAGTCTGCAATGGGTAGCCCGAGCCTTTCTTGCCGTGGGCATCGGGGCTGATGGCGGCGCTGCCTACCTCGTAGTTCACGGCGAGCTTCGGGCGCCCGCGCTCTACTAGGCCGGCTTTAGCGGTGGTACCGCCCATATCGAAGGATATCACGTTCGGATACCCCAGTAGAGTGCCTAAAGATGAGGCGGCGATGACCCCGGCTGCTGGGCCCGATTCGACCATAGCCGCCGGCTTATCCCGGGCTACTTCACCGGTCATCAAGCCTCCGCCGGACTGCATTACGTGGAGACCTGATTTGAAGCCTCGCGCAGAAATTTCTTTCTGGAGTTTGTCCACATACCGGGCAACAAGCGGCATGAGCACCGCGTTGATGACCGTGGTGCTGGCCCGGAAGTACTCCCGAAACTCGGGATTAATCTCCGAAGACAAGGTTAGATAAGCCTCGGGAAACTCCGCTTTAACTATTTCGCCTGTCCTCCTTTCGTGGGCCGGGGTGATGTAAGAATGGAGGAAGCATACCGCGATAGCTTCAACCGCCTCCTGTTTGATTTGTCGTACTACCTGCCTGACTTCGTCTTCGTCCAGAGGCTGTAGCACCTCACCCTCGGCCGTCACCCGCTCGGTCACCTCGTAGCAGAGATATCGGGGAATCAGTGATGGCGGCTTGTCGAAGAAGAGGTCATAGAGAGTAGGCCTGATTTGCCTCTGTATCTCCAGAATATCCCGAAAACCTCTGGTGGTGATGAAGGCGCTCCGGGCAACCTTGTTCTCAATAATGGCGTTGGTCGCCACCGTCGTCGCATGGATAATCTGCGCTACCTCTCCCGGAGTGACGGCGGCTTCCACCACTACCCTTTCCATAGCGTGTAGAAAGCCTGTGGAAAGGTCCTGTGGGGTGGTGGCCACCTTGGCCGTCCGGAATTCACCCGTCCCGAGGTTCATGAGAACCACATCGGTGAAGGTGCCACCGATATCGACCCCGAGCCTATACTGCGGCATTCTGCCGACCTCTCGTTCCTCCCCGGGTTTTCCTTAACCTGGATGTCTCCTTCAGGTCTACACTCCAGCTCTCCGGGTTGATGACGACGCCATATACTTCACGAGCCCTGTCCAGCGAAGTCTTGCTGCATCGGACATCATCGAGTACCGCCGTCGGCTCTCTTTCCCGCGGGTCTCCGCAGCCCCCTCCCCCGGGAGTCTGCATGCTGACGATATCCGTGGGACCGGCGTAGAAGGTGGATTTAGAGCCGACATCTCGGAAGTTCTTACCGCAGGGGTTCAACAGGTATCGGGCTGTTCGGCCGTCTCGGCCACCGAATATGCCCCGGGCCGGAAACTTGGCGGTATCCGCCAGTATGGTAACGTTGGCTTCATGGTCCCGGAACCGGTAGTCTCTTCTTAACCCTAGGCCTCCCCGGAACTTGCCGGCACCCTCGGAGTCGGGGATCAGCTCATATCTCACTATCTGCACCGGATACCCGACTTCCAGCTCCTCAATGGGAGAGTTCTCCGCATTCTGAAGAGCCGGCTGGACCGCATCGACCCCGTCCTTGGTGGGCCGGGCGCCGAAGCCACCCCCGTTGGTTTCCAGAAACACGTAATACTCTTGGCTTCGTGGGTCTACCCCACCGAAGGCGATGTGCAGGATGGTCTTCTTGGTCTCGGCAGGGACCCGGTCAGGTAGTGCCTTCGAGAAGGCCCTGAGGACCGCTTCCACGGTCTTCTGTCCCACCTCCCATCCCCCGACCACCGCGCTGGGATAGGTGCAGTTCACCACCGTACCTTTCGGTGCGATAACCTTGACCATTCGGTAGAAGCCGTCGTTCATGGGCAGGTCGGGGGGCAGCAGGGCCCGGATAGGGAAGGCGGCGGAGGAATAGGTCTGGGCGAAGGTGCAGTTCATCGGACCTCTACGCTGCCGGTCCGAGTCTGATAGGTCAACGGTCATGTCTCCCTTTTTGATGACCACTTTGGCCTTGATACATATCGGCTGGTCAGTGATACCGTCGTCGTCAACGTAGGCATCGCCTTCAAAGATACCCTCGGGAAACCGGGCGAACTCGTGGCGGACCCGACATTCGGTATATTTGTGGAGCTGCTCTATGGCCGCATTCACTACCTCCACACCGTACTTGTCAAGTAGCTCCACTATCCTTCTTGCGCCGAGTTTATTCGAGGCCACCTGGGCCCTGAGGTCACCGGCGGACTCCTTCTTGCCGCGCACATTGGCGGTGAACCATTTCAACATATCTTTGTCGATTTCACCGCCCTTTACGAACTTGACGCCCGGGATAATCACCCCTTCCTGAAAGATGTCGGTGGTCATAGCGATACTGCCCGGGGCCCTGCCGCCGATATCCACGTGATGGGCGGCGTTGGCTACGTAGCCGAAGATTTCACCGTGGTAATGAATCGGAGAAATAAGGCACACGTCGTTCAGATGGACCAAGCCGCGGTGGGCATCGTTGACCAGTACCCCGTCCCCTGGCTCAAGATTCTCTACGCCATACTCCTTGAGTACCGCCGGTACCGAGAAGACTAGGGCGCCGAGGTGAGAAGGTTGGTCGGACGCTTGGTCAACCATCTTCCCTCGGGCATCAAAGAAGGTGCAGGAGTGGTCGCGACGGGTCTTAATGTTGGTCGAGTAGGCTGATCGGGCTAGGGCGGCCGCCATCTCTTCCACGAAAGCATGCATCACGTTTCGGATGACTTCGAACCGGATGGTGTCGAGTTTGGGATGTTCGCTTTCTATTGATCCGGTTGCGTTCATGGGCGCCTCCTGTCGCGGTAGAATAAATTATCAGAGGTTTAATATTTGTTCTTAGTGTGGTCAGGGACAGCCACTGGCCAGTAATGATTCCCGTCGGCTATTTCACCAGCTCCCGTAGCCCCAGCTTGACCAAGCAGGCCTCGGTAGGGCGGCCCGTCCCCGGGATCCCGTGGCTTTCCGGTATTCACTGGTCGGGGTATCAATGTCTATGGTTATCCCTTTCAGATACTTCCGAGAATAGTCGCTGTTAGCTAATCTAAATTCAATTCATCTATGGTGAGTTAATCAACAAATCGTACGGAAACATAACCCACCCGGTCATTTCCTTTTCCGTTAAAGACATCCAATAGATCCCCATTTTCCTTTGTGAATTACCTTATCATAGTCCGCTGATAAGTGCAACGTGAGATTGGAGAGAAGCTTCCCACCCACTGGTCGAAAGTGGCTGACCGAGATTTAATTGCCCGGGCGGTTATCTGTGAGCGGATACCGTAACTCCTAAAGACCACGTTACCAGTAGCGTACGTGTCACAAGGTTAAAAAGTCTGGCGCCTGGCTGATTTACCATATGATTAAAATTAAGGGTACGACGATAGCTATCAGTCCGATGAAAACAACCGTGAGAAGGAAGAGGTTGTATCTGGTATTGTAGTTATTCAGTAGGGAGGCATCATAATAACCTTCTACGCCTTGGTCCCGGTACATCTTAAGTAATCCGTCTATCAGCTTAGTTCTTGTCTGCTTTCCTTTTAATAACCCGATTTCGGCGACGAAGTTGACCACTATTAAGAGACAGATAAAGGTAAAGAACACCGTCCATATCGTCGCATCCTTGTCTCCTGATGAGGCGACGCCTGAGTTAATCCCCAGAGTCAACAGGTTAAGTATAATGGCGGTGAGGACAAAAACAGTATCGGTACGCGCGTTTTGCTGTAGTTCGGTAATGATATGTTCATGGACTCGCTCAATCATATGAAATAACCTCCTTTTTCATGGTATTGCCATCTTGGTATCATTTTGCTTTAGGATCGTCGCCGCCATGCACGACTATTTCGGTGCCTGCACCAGCTCCAGGGTCATACCCTCGGACCCCCATAAATAGACCAGCTGCCAGCCGAGGCTTGAGGTGGCTGCTCCCAGAGCGAGTAAAACGGCTCCCAGGCCCATGGTTTTCTTTGGTCCCAATCGGTCCCAGGGCACCGGCTATCGGGGCCGAGATTCCGTAAGTCAGCATCTGGAAAGGGAGTATCGCTGCGGTCAAATCCCGTGACTACTAGAACTGCTCTAAAAGAGAAGAGAAGAATACCGAAAAGGAATAGCGAACGCCGTAAGCCAAGGTCATAATCAAGACGCCGACAATGACGATAACCCAGCCATAGAAGAAACGTGAACGTTTACCCATCAGTAAAAGTCTTTCTATCAAGTGCAGGCAATGGAGCAGACTATGCTAGATGGTTTAACCAGAGTCTATCCTATAGGCTTGCTTTAGTCAACAATAGGGAATACTTGGCCGAGCCGTCTAGTATAGATGCCAGAGTAGCCGTGACCATCCCCGGGTGCGCAGAATGTAACCACGACTGCACCTTCGGAGGTCGCTCTGGAGAGACACCGAAGTAATGCCAAGCTATATTGCTTGCGAGGTTAACCTCTGGCTAATTTTAAGTCGTGCAGCTTTTTCGCTTTGGCCGCAATATGCTCCGCGGAGAGCTCAAACTCCTTCATCAGCTCCCAGGGCGCTCCCGACTCACCAAAGCGGTCCTGTACGCCGATCATTCCCATAATAACCGGCGTGCCGTACACTTCTGCGGAGCGTCCGATGGCAGCGGCCACTAGGTTCCCCAGTCCACCGGTCTGGTGTTCTTCCGCGGTGATAACTACCCCGCAGCCTTTCGCGGCGCTGGCGATGGCCTTTTCATCTAGGGGCTTCACGGTGTGTACGTTGAGTATTCTTGTTTCTAGGTTATATTCTTTTTTCAGAATCCAGGCGGCCCGCATCGCTTCCGTCGTTGATGGACCGCAGGCGATAACGGCAATATCCTCGTCTTCGCTTTTATATTGTGAAGACAGGTAATGTTCGTAAGCGTCTATGAATTTTTTCTCTTCGCGCCGAAAGCGGATGACGTTGGCCTCCCCCCATTTATAAGGAGTGTTGTCGCTGGTAACTACCGGTGTGGCCTCACGGGCAAACCTCAGGTATTTGGGACCGGTGATGTTAAAGAGCGTATATTCCGTGGCCCGCTTAGTTTCCGTAACGTCGCACGGGACCTCAACGTGCATATTGGGTAAACCGCACATCTGGAACAGTTCCTCCAGCGCTTGGTGGGTGGCGCCGTCAGCCCCTACCGATACCCCGCCGTGAGCCCCGGCAATCATCACGTTGAAATTACCGTAACAAACGGTAGTCCTCAGCTGGTCCAAGTTCCTCCCTGAAGCGAAGACCCCGTAAGTCCCGAAAATAGGTAATTTCCCTTCCTTGGCCAGTCCGGCGGCTACACAGGTCCCGGACTGTTCGGCAATACCCATGGATAACCAGCGTTCCGAGCGCTCAGGGTAGTCCTTGTAGAACTGGCTAATGGTAATGGAATCAGAGATATCGGCGCCGAGGCAGACTATCCGCGGGTCATCACCATGTTCGGCGAGGGCTCGGCCGAATCCCATTCTGGTGGCGACCATCTCTACTTTCATGGTCTCCCCGGAGTTCCAGAAGTAGTTCTGGGAGAATTTCGGCTGCTTGGCTTCGAGCTCTTCCGTTACCTTTTTCTGATAATCGGCCGCTTTCGCTAGTAGTTTCTCTACCGGCAGCTTTCGGTTAAGCCCGAGTTGTTGTAAGGCGTCCCGCATTTCCTCAATACTGGGTGCCTTGCCGTGCCAGCCGCAAACATCTTCCATGAAGCTGACTCCCTTGCCTTTGGTGGAATGAGCTATAATCAGAGAAGGCTTTCCTTTCGTCTCTTTCGCTTTTTTAAAAGCATCCAGAATCTGTTTTATGTCATGGCCGTCAATTTCGATAACATGCCACCCGAAAGACCGGTATTTATCGGCTAGCGGGTCAATGCACATGACGTCATCAATGCACCCGTCTATCTGAAGACGATTTTTATCCACAATGGCACACAAGTTATCCAGTTTGTAGTGACAGGCTTCCATGGCCGCCTCCCAGACCTGGCCTTCCTGCTGTTCGCCGTCACCCATCAGGCAATACACGCGGTAGTTTTGCTGGTCCAGTCTCGCGGCGAGGGCGTCTCCAATGGAAAAAGACAGTCCTTGACCCAGCGATCCGCTGGACGCTTCCACACCTTTGAGCTTGAGCCAGTGGGGGTGCCCTTGAAACGGGGAATGGAGTTTACGGAGGGTAGCTACTTCTTCGATATCAAAGAAACCAGCCATACCCAGGCTGGTGTACAGGATGGGCGCCTTGTGTCCGGCGGACCAGAAAATTCTATCGCGGTTCGGCCAGAAGGGGTCCTTGGGGTCAAGGTTCGCCTCATGCAGGTAAAGTGCCGCGGCGACATCTATGAGGGATAACGTGCCTCCGGAATGCCCTGAACCGGCGGCACCCAAGGCAATCAGGCTGTAGCCCCTCATGAGATTGGCTGCCTCTTCCAACTCTTCCACAGAGTACGTCCGATAAACTTTTCCAGTCCTAGAATTTATTAGTGGCATAGTCTTCTCTCCTTCAAGTTACCAATTATCATTATCGCGCCCGGTACTTATCTCTAAAAGCCACAAAAGGCTAATAGGGTGAGCCGGATGGCCATGTTATGTTGTGTGTGATATGAGGGAACCACAGCCGGTTGCTTCTGGTGGCTCTGGGCCGCTCGGTAGAACCAAACGATGCTCAAAGGGCGCGGGTATAAATATTCTTCACGTCCTCTTCGGTCAGGTTTTTCTCGGGTTCGGGGGAATCAGGCGGCTTATTTTCATGGCGCTGGTCACCAGCTGAGGGACATCTCTCTTGGTGACGCCATAAGCACTTATCTTAGGTGGGATACCCAGGATGATTTTGGAAGGGGGTAGGAACGCATTTAGTTTGGTCATCATAGCAATACTGGGTTCCATTTTTTCTCCTTGACCGGTTCATCGGTACCCAGCCAAACCCGATTTTTTATGTAGCTTATCACAAAAGGCGGCGTGTGTCTATAAGTCTCGCCCGGAGTGTCACTCGGCTTCTTCAGCGATGTTTGCTGGGTAACTGCCGTGAAACTGTACGAGTTTGAGGACAGCGACTTATTCCGCTGGGAGGGTATTCCCGTTCCGGACTATGGGGTCGCGGGTAGTCATTGGGAGGTGTGTTGGAAGGCGGAGGTAATATGGCTGCCCGCGGTTGTTAAGGTCCAAGTGAGGATATCGCCGAATATCCTCTGGAGGTGGTGGCGCTGGTCCGGGAACGGCTGGCAGCTCACTGCACCGCATAGTAAGGCGTGTTACCCTCTGTTTTTGAGTCACAGTATAATCGAATAGCCACCGTCGGCCGGTAGTGCTACGCCCGTGATGAAGTCAGACGCTTGGCTGGCTAGGAAGACGGCGGCCCCAGCCATCTCCTCCGGTTCACCCCAGCGCTTCACCGGAGTGCGGGAGATAACTTGCGTCTCGAGTTCGGGAACATCCTTTCTGGCCTGCCGCGAGAGGTCCGTATTGATGAATCCGGGCAGGATGGCGTTCACCTGAATGTTGTCCGGCGCCCAGGCGACGGCAAGTCCCCGCGTCATCTGGACTATGCCGCCCTTGCTGATGCCATAGAGCACCACTTTGGCCCCACCGAAAAGGGAAGTCATCGAGCCAATACTGATGACTTTCCCCCTACCGGCTGACTTCATCGCCGGGTAGACTGCCTGCGAGCACAGGAAAGCGCCGCGCAGGTTGGTATTCAAGACCTCGTCCCACTCGGCGGCGGTGTAATCCTGCGGTAGCTTGCGAATGTTTGTCCCGGCATTGTTTATCAGGATGTCGATACGCCCGAAAGTCTTCAGAACTTTGGCTGCCATAGCGTGAATCTGAGCCTCTTGCTGTAGGTCTACTTTTAGGCCGATAGCTTTAGTGCCGAATTCTTCCTGAATTTCACGGACGGCTTCTTCCGTCTTGGTCTCATTGCGTGCGGCAATGGCCAGGTCAGCCCCCGCGGCCGCCATCCCACGGGTAATGGCTTTGCCGATGCCTCCGTTGCCGCCGGTGACAATAGCCACCTTGTCCTGAAGGCTAAACGCGTCTTTCATCCGTACCCTCCCGTAATACCTGACATGGTCAGTGTTGCTTCAACAGAAGATACCTTAACGGGCTGAGCTTTTTTTGTCAAGCGTCAGGTATGGTGCGTTTTGCACTCGTTGACTTATCGAGGTCGGCTCTTTACAATAAATCAATCAGGTGAAAATTAAGGGAGGCATTATGGTACAGAATGAAGTTAGAGTAGGCTGGGAGCAATTGAAAGATTTTACCCGGGAAGTGTTTATCCGGATCGGTATGCCTTCCTGGGATGCGGAAACCGAGGCTACGGTGTTGGTGTGGGCTAATTTGCGGGGGGTGGATTCTCACGGTGTATTGCAGATTCCGTTTTATGTGGAGGAAGTGGACGGCGGTTACATGAATCCGAAGCCTGGTATCCAGGTTGTGCAGGAGACACCTGCTACTATGGTAGTTGAAGCCGATCTCGCTTTCGGTCCGGTGGTGACTACTTTTGCTATGGAGAAGGCGATAGAAAAAGCGAAGGCGGCCGGTATCGGTTGGGTGTTTATCCGCAATACCTCACACCAGGGAGCTATGGGCTACTACTCGCTGATGGCGGTGGAGAAGAGGATGGTGGGTATCGCTTTCGTTTGCACCCCGCCTGGTATGGCCCCCTACGGTGCCCGGGTGGCTGGGGTGGACAACAGCCCGATAACCATCGCCGCGCCAGCGAAACGCCACCGCCCGCTGCTGCTGGATATGGCCACCAGCGTGGCCGCCGGCGGGAAAATTGCCCTCGCTATCGATAAAGGTATTCCCATACCGGAAGGATGGGCGCTGGATAAGGAAGGCAAGATGACCACCGACCCCAGGCAAGTGGCGGCCCTGTTACCTTTCGGTGGCCCGAAAGGTTCCGGGCTGGCCATTATGCTGGAGTGCCTATCCAGTTTAATAGTCAACAAACCGCTGTTGGAGTCGGTGCTGCTGGGTAAGGAAAAACAACACGGACACCATATCCAGAACAGCGTCGTCGCGGCCATTAATATCGGCGCCTTCACTGACGTGGCAGATTACCGGGATCATATTGATAATCTTATCGATGGTCTCAAGGCCCTGCCCAAAGACCAAGGCTTCAGCGAAATACAGGTTCCCGGTGAGTCAGGGAACCGGACCTATGACGACCGCTGGAAAAACGGTATTCCTCTCCCTGAGGGAACGCTGAGCCGGCTGCGGGCGGTCGCCGAGAGGTTCGAGGTAAAGATGCCGCTTGGCATATCGTCCTGAAGCACCAGTGGAGAAAGATTTCCCTTAAAATTCAGGTTATCGCGGCTCTTGACAAAGACATTTATTGGCGATAATATTACGAAGCTGAATACCTAGATACTCTATGTATTAGGATTTCAGGTATCTTTGACCTGGTTCAAGTAATAGCTGGAGTGTGTATGGCAGAACAGCGTAAGGTCGAGTACCGTCAGCTGGACGCGGGTTACCAGTTCCCGCCGTCCGGTTGTCAAGTGGATGCCGCTACGGCAAGCGCCTACCTCGGGGTGGTTGAGGAAACCAGCCACCTGTACTGGGGTACCGGGCTGGTGCCACCTATGGCCGTGGCCGCTCTGGTCATGGCGTTATTATCGGAGCACATTTCGTTTCCCGCTGGGGCCATTCACGTCTCCCAAGAGTTGGAATTCAACAACACTGTTAGCACCAGTGATATCCTCACTAGCCATGCTGGAGTGGTCCGGAAACAGGACCGTGGTAAACTGTGCCTGCTGACCATTGACCTTAATGTTTTTAACCAGGCCGAGAAAGAAGTACTGACCGGGAAGACGAGTTTTGTCCTGCCTAAGGTGGAATAATAAACAGCCGTGTAAGGGATGCTAATGATAAACCTTTCTCAATTGAAAGAAGGAATGGACCTCCCAGAGATAAAAAAGGTCGTCCGCCAAGAGAATATTAACCGGTATGCCGAGGTCAGTAGGGATTTTAATCCCATCCATATAGATGCGGACTACGCCCGGCAGACGCCGCTGGGCGGCACCGTGGCCCACGGTATGTTAATCTTGGCTTATATTTCTCAGATGATGACCGCTGCCTTCGAGGAAAGCTGGGTTTCCGATGGTAAACTCATCGTTAGGTTCAAAGCCCCGGCCCGCCCCGGTGACACCATAACGGCCAGCGGTAAGGTAAGACGGGTGGAAAAGAGCGAAGACCGAAACTTAGTCAATTGCGAGGTGCTCTGTAAAAACCAGAATGATGAGGCGGTAATTACCGGAGAAGCTGTAGTAAGGGTGAAAGGATAATGAAAATAGCGGTTGCTGATATGGGTGTGGCGACCATACGCCCCCGAAGAGGTTGCCAAAGGCGCCGCGGTGGCCACCAGGAAGTACGGAGTTCAAATTGCCCTAGTCGGGCCGTCGGAGACGATGGTCAAAGAGCTGGCCAATCACGGCGTATCGGGTCTGGATATTGAAATCGTTAACGCCAGCGAGTACTTGGTGGAAAGGGAACCTCCGGTCTATACCCTGCGTCAGAAGAGGGACGCCTCCATCATAGTAGCATCAGCGATACCGTAAATCAATATCATTTCTGTTCCTGGTTCCGGCAGGCCAGAAATCAGATTGACAAGACGATAGCTGGAGATTAACATAGTAATTATTCTAAGGAATAGGAGGTTAA
This sequence comes from Dehalococcoidales bacterium, assembly GCA_002688435.1. GTDB lineage: Bacteria > Chloroflexota > Dehalococcoidia > Dehalococcoidales > RBG-16-60-22. The sequence goes on along the minus strand of NZCW01000011.1, from coordinate 38,771 downwards.
CCATTGGCTGTGGAGAAATATTTATCATCTTTGAAAGAAGGCATTATCAATCTGGACTTTGGGACGGTGGTCAACGCGGCGAAGGAGGCGATGGCTGCAGGCGTGGACCCGAACGCCACCATAAACAAGGGTATGGTTGCCGGCATGGCCGTGGTCGGCGATAAGTTTGAGAAAGGGGAGTACTTTCTGTCCGAGTTGGTGGTGGCCGCTGAGGTAATGAAAGAAGGGGTGGAAGTGGTGAAGCCTTACCTTAAAGGAAGCAGCACGCTAGGTCTGGGGAAAGTGGTGATGGCTACTGTTGAGGGTGACCACCATGACCTCGGGAAAAACATAGTTACTTCTCTGTTGGGAGTGCAGGGCTTTCAGGTGTTTGACCTAGGAATTGATGTTCCCACCGCCCGGATAGTCGGTGCGGTGAAAGAGCACCAGCCGGCCATCGTGGGTATGTCCGCTCTGCTTACCTTAACCATGACTAAAATGGGGGAAGTAATCGAAGCCTTGAAGTCGGCCAGCCTCCGGGAAAAGGTCAAGATTATTATCGGGGGGACATCGGTGACCACGGAGTTTGCCGACCGTATCGGCGCCGATCATAGAGCGGCCAACGCGCTGGAAGGAGTAAAAAAGTGTGTGGAATGGGTGACTTCCTCGGAAAGGAGGCAGTAAGATGACCGAGATGACACGACGGGAGAGAATACTGACGGCTAGCCGCGGGGAACGGGCCGATAAACTGCCTTTCTTTCACTGGTGGCGGCACAGCCAGATTGGCTGGGCAGAACGGGAGTGCCGTAACCGAGGCATGGGTATGGCTTGGGCTAGGCCGAGCTACACCGTGGAATTACGCGACGTGGACGTGGTGGAGCAGCCGGTAGTGGTGGAAGGAGTTAAGGTGCTACGCCGTACCTATAATACCCCCATGGGTTCCATCTATCTGGACGAGAAGCGGGAGCCCGGCACCGGGGAATGGCACGGCATGCGTAGTTGGCAGGACGTGTCACCGTGGCAGACGGAGCGCCTGATTAAGCAGCCGGAAGACTATGAAGTCCTCAAATTCATCGTGGAACACACGGTATACACCGCTGACTATTTCCCGATTGAACAGGCTAAGGACTGGCTAGGGGAAGATGGCTGCGTCGTTGACATTCACCCGCACTCGCCGATGCAGATGTTGATGATTGACTGGATAGGGAGCGAGGGAGGCCGGTTTTTCATCCACTACGCCAAGTACCATGACCTGGTTGAGGACCTCTACCGGGCCATATCGAAAAGCCGGGAGCCGATGTACGAAATCAGCGCCAGGTCACCGGCGGATGTTATCTGGTGCGGCGACAATATTGACGGCGTCTTGGTTAACCCGAGGCTTTTTGAGCAGTATTTTATGCCTGAGTATGAGAAGATGGCCAAACCTATCCACAGGCAAGGAAAGCTTTTCGCCTCCCATATGGACGGCCGGGTGGACGTGTTGAAAGACCTGATTGCCCAAACACCACTGGATATCGTCGAGGGGCTGCACCCGCCACCCATGGGCGACCTGCCGATAGGTGAAGCGCTCTCCCTCTGGAAAGATAAAGTTGTCTGGATGGGCTTTGCCGGGTCGGTATATACTCTCGGCCCGGAGGCGACCAAGAAACACACCTTGGAGCTTCTCCGGGAAGTCCTGCCCGGTGATAGACTGACTATCGCTATGTCCACGGAAAACCTAGTGTCCAATGAGAATCTCCGGATGGTGACCTCGGTTCTGGAAAACGTTGACCTGCCGCTGACTGGTGAGAAAATCGGTGTGATTGAAAAATCACTGGGTTAATCAGTGGTAAAACGGTGGGTGGCTAGTCGCGACTGGACCAGAAAAGACCGGTGCAGATAAAGGATACGGCTAGTACGGCGGCACCAACGATGGTGAAGCTCAGGTAGAAACCGACTCGGTCAAAGAGATAGCCTATAACCGGTGTCAGGACGCCATGTCCCTCCATGGTGCCGAAGAAGTAAATACCGAGCATGGTGGAGCGGGTGCGCTCCGGGGTATTATCCACGATATACGCCTGTGCCGCGGTGGTGTTGACGTATATGGTTGTGCCTATGAAGACCAGTACTGCCCCGATACCTATACCGTAAGGTGCCTGATTGAGTAGGTAAATAACGGGGCCGGTGGCCAAACACGGTATCAGTATCATGGTAATCCGGCTCCAGTGGTCAGAGAGATATCCGCCCACCGGCCCCGCCCAGAGACCGGCCGAATAGACCAGGGAGATAGAAGCCGCTGCTACCTCCCGGCTGACGCTGAAGTGGTCAACCAGGTACAATGGCAGGAGCGATACCGTGGAGAGGGCCACTGCCTGGGTGAAGGCGCTCATAATGAGTATTGATATCAGGCGGCGAAATCGGTTCTTGCCGAACGGCGTTTCCGCAGCGCTGCCGGCGGTCTTGGGTTCGACTTTTTTTATGGGCGCTTGGCGTCCCAGGAGTACGTGTAGTAGCACGCCGAAAGCGATAGTGGGGATAGTCAGGGCGATGAAGGCGCCGCGCCAGCCCCACACAGCGGCTAGGCCGGCGGCGATGAGCGGGATCAGGAAGTAACTGAGGCCGCCGCCCACCATGTGAAAGCCCAGCGCCCGCCCCCAGTTTTCCGGCTTGAGTAGTGTCGTTATCATGGCGGTGGCTGCCGGATGGTAACTCCCGCCCAGTATCCCCATTAGCATCAGGCAGATAATTAGCATGAGGTAAGTCTGGGAAAGGCCGACTAAAAACCCGGTCACTGCTACCCCGATAATGCCCATCAGGGTAATCAAAGTACGGGGCCCGATGCGGTCGGCCAGCCACCCCGCCGGCAGCTGGCTGGCACCGTAAACTATCCCGAAGGCAGCGGTAACTAGGCTGGCTTGGGTATAGTTAAGGGCGAATTCATCGCGGATAAAGGGCAGCAGCGGTACCGGTAGTGCGGTCACTAGGTGATGGGACAGGTGCGCCAGTAAAAAGAGAAGGATCACTCCGAGAGGAAACGAGCGCCAGCTTGGTTTTTTGATGGTCGGTTCCTTTATGCAGTATGGACTGCTTTGAGGTTAGCATAATGCCCGGGCAGGTGCAAGTTAATCCAGTCGGGTGTCTTTTTTCTCGATGCGCACCGCGCATACCTTGAACTCCGGTACTTTGGCGATGGGGTCGATGGCGGGGTTGGTCAGCTGGTTGGTCGGGCTCTCGGCAAAATGGAAGGTCATATACACCACCCCGGCCGGTGAAACTGCAGTTACCTTGGCTTTAGCCGTTACCTCCCCTCGTCGGGAAATCACCTTTACCACATCGCTATCGGCGATGCCTAGCGCCGAGGCATCCCTGGGGTTTATTTCTACCAGTTCCTCCCCCAGAAATACATTGAGCCCTTTGACTTTTCGGCTCATGGTTCCGGTATGGTACTGAAACAGGCTGCGGCCGGTGGTCAGGAGTAGTGGATACTGGTTATTGGGCGACTCGGCGGACGGCTTATATTCTAGGGGGACAAATTGCCCCTTCCCCCGGGTGAACTTTTCGGTGTGGAGGATGGGAGTACCGGGGTGTTCCGTCGTGGGGCACGGCCACTGTAACCCGCCTTTCTCCAAGCGGCGGTAGGTGATACCTCCGTAGCTGGGAGTGAGCCGGGCAATCTCCTCCATAATTCGTGGTGGGCTGGTAAAAGTAAAACCACGGTCCCCCATTTTCCGGCCAATCTGGCAGGTAATCCACCAGTCTGGCCGGGCATCTCCCGGAGGTTCTATTGCCTTTCTCACCCGCTGGACGCGGCGTTCCGTATTGGTGAAGGTACCATCCTTCTCGGCGAAGGTTACCCCGGGTAAAACGAGGTGGGCCAGCCGCGCCGTTTCGGTAAGAAAGATGTCTTGGACGAGCAGGAATTCTAGCTTCCGTAATGCTTCCTCGGCATGTCTGGCTTGGGGCTCACTCAATACCGGGTTCTCTCCCATGATGTAGACCGCCTTGATTTGTCCGCGATGGGCGGCGTCAATAATCTCGGTAGTCGTCAGCCCTGGTTTGGCCGACAGGGAGCAGTCCCAGGCAGCCTCAAACTTCTTTTGAATCGCTTCGCTGGTGACAGCTTGGTAACCGGGATAGACGTTGGGTAGGGCCCCCACGTCGCAGGCGCCCTGTACGTTGTTCTGTCCCCGTAGTGGATTTACGCCACTCCCCGGCTGACCGATATTTCCGGTGAGCATGGCCAGATTGGCGACGGCGATGACGTTATCCGTGCCGTGGGAGTGCTGGGCGATACCCATAGCGTAGAAGATGGCCGCCGGCGCATTGGTGGCGTAGAGGCGGGCTGCTTCGTCTATTTTCTTTCTGGGAACCCCGGTGGTCTGCGCTACCGAGTCGAGGTCAAAGTTTTGAAGTGATTCTTTAAAGGAATCGAAGTTCTCGGTGCGTTCGGCGATGAATGAAGCGTCTGCCAATCCCTCGTCAACGATGACCCGGCACAACCCCATAAGTAGGGTGACGTCCGTCCCCGGGCGGTGCCGCAGCCAGACATCAGCGTGGCGGACCAACTCAATCTCGCGAGGGTTGGCCACGATGAGCTTGGTCCCTTTGCGCACCGCTTTCTTTATCTCGAACCCGATTACCGGGTGGGCCTCGGTCGTGTTGGTGCCGATGGCTAGGATACCGGCGGCGTCACCAACGTCGCTGATGGTATTGGTCATTGCCCCGCTGCCGAACGTTGTGACCAGACCGGTCACGGTAGGGGAATGTCAGAGCCGGGCACAGTGGTCAATGTTCTGGGTACCCAGCACGGCGCGGCCGAGTTTTTGGAGGACGTAGTTCTCCTCGTTGGTGCACTTGGCCGAGGCGATAACGGCGACTTCGTTAGGCGCATATTGCCCGAGCCTGGCGGCGGCCTCGTCCAGCGCTCGGTCCCAGGTAGTCTCGGCCAGTTTCCCGTTTTTTCTTATTTGAGGGTTGGTCAGGCGCTCCGGGTGGTGGACAAACTCGGCGATGCCAAAGCGACCCTTGACGCAGAGGTGACCGCCGTTGACCTCATTATCTCTATCGCCGCGGACGGTTATTACCTGCCCGTCTTTGATGCCTAGGTACATCTGACAGCCGACGCCGCAGTAGGGGCAGGTGGTCTTTACCTCGTGGATTGGACGGCGGGTCTCTTTGGGAGTCAGGGCGGCTACTGGACAGCGCACCATGCATTCACCGCAAGACTTGCAGGTTGACTCGATGAGTGGCTTATCGCCGAAGGTGGCGACCCGGGCCGAGTAGCCGCGGAAAGCTAGGTCAATGGCATTGATGCCGGTGATCTCGTCGCAGGTACGTACGCACTTGGCACAGAGGATGCAGTAATTGCGGTCAAGGTCGAAGAAGGGGTTGCTGGTGTCTACTGGGAACGCTTGGTCCGTGCGTGGGAAACGCCGCTCGGTAATGCCGAGATGAGCAGTAACCTGCTGCAGCTCACACTGCTGGTTTTGGCGGCAGGTAAGGCAGTCCATGGGGTGGTTGGCGATAAGTAAGTCAACCGAAGTACGTCGCACCTCGTTGACGGCCGGTGTCTCGGTATGTACCACCATGCCGTTGGTGGCGGGGGTGGTGCAGGCGGTGGGCAGGCCGCGTATTTTCTCGATTTCCACCACGCAGAGGCGGCACGATCCGTACGGCTCCAAGTCAGGGTCGGCGCAGAGTGTCGGAATATAGATGTTAGCCGCTTGGGCTGCTTCCAACACCGTGGTTCCTCGGTTTACCTTGACTTCAACCCCGTTGATGGTCAGTTTAATCGTTTCCACTCGGCACCTCATTAGCGCTTATCATTATTTTAGCAGAGCTATCGTTGGGTATAGGTATCCGGTTTAGACACCGTTATCGGCACAGGCTTCTTGGGAACCTTTATCTCCTCCCCGGAAACCTTGACCACCGCCCCAAAGCGGTCCGGGCAGACATTAAGGCAGGTGCTGCATTTGTTGCATTTGCTCTGGTCAATAACGTGCACCATTCTTTTGCCCCCGGTTATGGCTTCGGTCGGGCAGGCCCGGAGGCAGATGCCGCAGCCCTGGCATTTATCGGCGAGGATATAGTAAGAGATAAGCTCCGGGCAGACTAGTGCCGGACATCTTTTTTCTTTGATATGGGCCTCATACTCGTCCTGGAAATAGCGGATGGTGGTCAGCACCGGGTTGGGCGCTGTCCCGCCCAGGGCGCATAGGGAGCCGGCTTTAATCTGCTGGCTTACCTTCAGAAGTAAATCAATGTCCTCGACTTTACCTTTGCCCTGACAGATATTCTCCAGTATGTTCAGCATCTGCTTTGTCCCCAGGCGGCAGGGGACGCATTTACCGCAGGACTCGGACTGAGTGAAGGCGAGGAAGTAGCGGGCGACATCCACAATGCAGGTATCCTCATCTATCACCACCATGCCCCCGGAGCCCATGATGGAGCCGGCCTCGGTCAGCGATTCGTAGTCCACCGGACGTTCCAGCTGACTGGCCGGCAGGCAACCTCCGGATGGGCCACCGGTCTGGACGGCTTTGAAGCGCTTGCCGTCCGGGATGCCGTCTCCGATATCATAGACTATTTCCTTGAGGGAAATCCCCAAAGGTACCTCAATGAGCCCGGTGCGGTTTATCTTGCCGGCCAGAGCGAAAGTCTTGGTGCCTTTGTTTTTATCCGAGCCGTAGCTGGCATACCAGGCAGTTCCCCGCAGCATGATTGCCGAAACGTTGGCCCAGGTCTCCACGTTGTTGATGTTGGTCGGTTTACCCCACAGGCCGGACTGGGCGGGGAAGGGGGGGCGGGAACGGGGCATGCCCCGCTTGCCCTCAATGGATGCCATTAGCGCCGTCTCTTCGCCGCAGACAAAAGCACCGGCCCCTTCCTTGATTTTCAGGTGAAAGTTCAAGCCGGATCCGAGGATATTATCGCCCAGCAGCTCGTACTCCGTCATCTGCCGGAGAGCGATTTTCAAGCGATCAATGGCCAAGGGGTACTCGGCGCGGATGTAAATATAACCTTCGGTGGCCCCGATAGCGTAAGCGCTGATGAGCATGCCCTCTAGAACGGCGTGAGGGTCACCCTCTAAAAGAGACCGGTCCATGAAGGCGCCGGGGTCGCCCTCGTCAGCGTTGCAGATTATATATTTTACCGTGCCCGGAGACTTGCGGCAGAACTCCCACTTCATCCCGGTGGGGAAGCCAGCCCCGCCGCGTCCCCGTAGGCCCGACTTTTTTATCTCTTCAATCACCTCTTCTGGGGTCATACTTAGTGCCCGGACTAGCCCGCGGTAGCCGTCACGGGCGATGTATTGATTGATTTCCTCTGGGTCGATAGTCCCGCAGTTACGTAAGGCGATTCTTACCTGGGGCTTGAGCATCGGTAGGTCGAAAAGCCGAGGGATGCCGTCAAGGCTGCCGTCACCTATGGTGCCCAGGGCTAGGTCGGAGTGGGGGTTGTCATTGATAATATAATCTTCGATAAGCCAAGGGACGATTTCCGGAGTCACTTGGCTATAGCAGATGCGGGGACGACCCGGCTTGATGATGTCCATCAGCGGCTCGGCATAGCAGGGTCCGATGCAGCCTACCTCGGTGATGTTCGCCTCTAGGTTATGCTGCGCCAGCGCGGCGTTAGTCGCCTCAAGCACCGCCTTGGCGCCGGCCGCGCGCCCGCAGGTGGCGCTGCCGATAAGGATGCGCGGTTTATCCCCGTGTTCCAGGGCGGCCCACTCGGCTTTTGCCCGACTCTGTATTTCGGCAAAGGTCATAGTCAAATCTTTCCGGCTACTGTTCGGTACCGTCTAGGATTGGGGCTACCTTCTTCGGTGTCATCCGTCCGTAAACGTTATTGCCCACTACCATGACTGGGGCTAGGGCGCAGGAACCGAAGCAGGCAATCGTCTCCAGGCTGTACTCTAGGTCACTGGTGGTTTCTCCTGGTTTGATGCCCAGTTGTTTCTCCACTTCATCAAGGATGCGGGACACTCCCCGGACGTGACAGGCCGTCCCGCGGCATAATCTGACCTTCTTTTTACCCGTGGGCTGGAATTTGAACTGGGCGTAGAAGGTGCTCACGCCGTAAACGGTGCTCTCCGATATACGGAGAAATCTGGCGATTTCTTGCATCACCTCGGCCGGCAGATAGCCAAACTGCTCTTGGGCTGCCTGCAGGACAGGGATAAGCTCATTTTTCTGGCCGGTGTAGTGGGTTAGAACCTCAGTCAGCCTTTCTTTCAGTTCAGTTTCGGTCAATCCTGTTACCTCCTATCTTTACCGGTCATTTAGTAACTTCAACTCTATTGATTCTCAGCTTGAGCTTATTCCTCACCGGGTAGCGACTTTCTCTCGTTTCCTGGGTTTACTCTTGCCCGGGGTCGGTGGTTGCGGCGGTGAGGTAATTAGGCACCTGGCGGCGCACTGTAGGCAGCGCTTGCCCTCGGTAAGAGTGGCTTTATTGCTCAGGCCGAGCTCTACTTCCTTAAAGTTATTCACGCGCTCTTTTACTGGCAGCGCCGGCATAACTACCTTGGCTCGGTTAAAAAAGCCTTCCTCTTTGCCCACGCATGGGTCGAACCGACTCTCCGAGGCTAGTACCTCTTCAATGTCTCCGGTACCGCCCAAGTACTGGTCGATGGATGAGGCGGCTTTCCGGCCGGCGGCGATAGCTTCGATAACGGAAGCCGGGCCGCTGATGGCGTCACCGCCTGCCCAGACGCCTTTGGCACTGGTGGCCAGCGTTTCCTTCTTGGTCTGGATGGTATTGCCTCTGCCTAGTTCCAGGTTGAATTCGGAGGGAATATCCGGTACCTGCCCGATGGCGGCGATGATGGAATCAAACTCGGTGGTGAACTCACTACCCTTAATTGGTACCGGCCGCCGGCGGCCGCTGGTGTCAGGTTCGCCCAGTGCCATCCGCTGGCAGGTGAGCTTCAACCTTTTGCCTTCCCGGCCGATGCTGACTGGGGCGGCTAGAAAGAGTATCTCTATCTCTTCTTCTAGGGCGGCTTCCACCTCTTCCGTGCTGGCCGGTATCTCCGCCCGGGTGCGGCGGTAGACGATGGTAACCTGCTTGGCGCCGAGGCGGAGAGAGACCCGCGCCGCGTCTATGGCGACGTTGCCGCCGCCAATAACGGCTACGCTTTGGCCGGTATCAATTTTCTGGCCTAGGTTTGTCTCGCGCAGGAAGGTAGCGCCGTCAAAGACACCAGGGCTGTCTTCGCCATCCACCCCCATCTTTATGCCGCGGTGCGCCCCGGGAGCAGCAAAGACGGCGTCAAATTTTTCCTTGAAGAGGGCCTCAATGGAATCAACTCTGGTGTTTAGCTTGATTTTAACTCCGGCCGATTTTATCTCGTTAATCTCGGCGTTCAACTTCTCCGGGGGTAGGCGGTAGTCGGGGATGCCCACCCGCATCATACCGCCGGGTTGGGGGAGAGCTTCAAAGACGGTCGCGGCGTGTCCCTGTTTGGCCAGGTAGTAGGCCGCGGTCAGCCCCGCCGGCCCGGCGCCGATAACGGCTACCTTTTTCCCGGTGGCGGGCGATGATTTGGCGCGTTTCAGCCACTGGCGGTCATCACGTTCTGCGGCCGCCAATTTGAGGAATTTTATGGAAATGGGTTCGTTCAGGCCATCGCGGCGGCAGACGGTCTCACAAGGATGGATGCAGACCCGCCCTAGGGCGTCGGGGAAGGGGACTTTTTCTCGGATTACGGCTAGCGCCTCGGCGAACTTTCCCTCGCCGCAGAGGCGGACATAGCGGGGGACATCAATGTAGGCCGGGCAGGCATAGCTGCACGGGTTGGTCAGCTCTTCATGGTTGAGGTCAGGCTGCCATTTAGCCTCTTTATCGATTAACGCCCCGGCAGGGCAGACTTCCACGCAGGCGCAGCAGTATTTGCAGCCGGAGCTGACTAGCGATTTGCCATCGGACGGCTCCGGCCAGCGCTGTCCGTCATGATCAACCATGGTGATGGCCTCAATACCCCGTATCTCTTTGCACGCTTTGATGCAGCGGCTGCAGCCGATGCATAGGTTATAGTCTCGCTCATAGAGAGGGTTGTCGCTATCTACCGATAGATTCCGGTATTCGTAGGCGACTTCCTCCCCTTCCAACCAGATATAATCGACCACCCGCTGTAACTCGCACTGCCCGTTGGTGGGGCAGAGGACGCAGCGCTGGGTTACTGCCACGTTGCGTAGGCAGATATCATACGGCTGGCAGCGCTCCCGGCGCTCGCAGGTAAGGCAGTCGCAGGGGTGGTAGGCGAGGACCTTCTTTAGCGCCTCGCGCCGTGCCTCGTGCAGCTGGGGGGTATCGGTGCGGATGATCGTGCCCGCGGCGGCCCCGGTGTTGCAGGCTAGGGACGGTTCCGCCGCCCCCTCGATTTCCACCAGGCAGAGCCGGCAGGAATCATCCGGGGTCAGCATAGGATGGTAGCACAGGGTAGGAATATAAATCCCCGTCTTTATCGCTGCCTCCAGTACCGTCATTCCCTCATTGGTTTCAACCTTGTGTCCGTCAATGGTCAGGTTAATCGTTTCCATTCCGTACCTCGTTATTTCTTATCTCTTATCTTTAATTTAACTAGGCTGGGATTAAGCCCTAGCGTCTGGCGACTGCCGTAAGAGGTTATTGAATCACCTCTGCCCTGTACCGCTTGATTAATTTCCGGACGATAGTCTCGGAAAGGACAATGATATCCTCCACCGGTAAATAGTCGGGAATGGTGCTATCAAAGAGTATGTTTCCTTCAGCAGTAAATTCGGCATCCCCTCTCCACAGGACCAGAGTCATCGGCACCTGAGGGAAGGCACTGACGGTTACCGCGGCATCACCGTAATCGGCTTTCCGTCCGTCTAGGGATTCTGCGGCCGCTAGCAGCCGGTGTGTTTCATTACCAAAGCAGTCGGTTAGGGGCTTTATTGAACGGTGATAAAAGGTGAGGAAGTAATTGGTCCCTTCCGGTAATTCTTTGTAGGCGATTAATTTTCCGGAGAGGGGCGTACCCTTGGCCACGGTCAGATAATGGAGGATGAGAATCTTGTCCCGGAGTGGGACTTCCTCTTCTTTGTTAGCCATCACTGATATTTTGGCATCAGGGAGGGTGACCAGGTAGGGTCGGTTCAAGTAGTCAAAGGTAATGGCTTTCCGGGTATCCAGATACTGGGCGCCGCTTCTTTGGCACTGCCGTTGGATATCATTAATACTGGCCAGCTGTTCGGCGGCTAGTCGGTAGGCGAACTCATAACCGTGGCTTGGTTTATCTGGCGATGTCAAAGGTTTTCTTTCCATGTGTATATCTTTGGACCGTGGGCTATATTGTCAGCCAAGAGTGCGAGTAGAGCGATTCGCCGGTCAGTACCCGCACCGTTTTAGCGTACTTGACTTCTTCCTCGGATAGTGAGGCCAAGTCAGGCTTCTCACCGTCCATTATCCGGTGTATCAGGCTAACGATTTCCGGTTTTTTGCCTCTGACCAGCGCTATCAGGTCGGTATCAAAGGCGTCAACTATGGCCGAGTGTAACCCGTGCTTCAACATCATTATCAGGTAAGTCCGGTTAAGCCACGGCCTGAGGTGAGTAGGCGTGCCGTTGGAGATGTTAGACAGGCCGACCACGGACTTGCATCCCGGAGCAATATCCGCCAGCATGGCCATAAATTCAATGAGGGCTTTTACTTGGTTTATTTCTACCGATACCGGGCTGGCGATAGGGTCAATCCAGATATTCTCGTTGGGGATGCCCATCTCGTTGGCCTGGTAGACAAAGTTAACGGCGTGCATCGCCCTCTCGTTAGCGTCGCGCGGCATTCCCTCGGCGCCCCAGAGGAGGGAAATCAGGTCGGCGTTGTACTGCTTGGCGAGTCTCAACCCTTGCTCCATCCGGTCTGGTTGTAGGGAGACGGAGTTGATTACCGGCTTGCTTCTAGCGACTTTCAGTCCAGCTTCCATGGCCACCAGATTAGTGGTATCCAAGGATAGCGGCTTACTCTCCGCCTCCTGTACCGTGTTGACTACCCATTCCATCAGCTCGCCACCGGCTTTTCGGGCCGGGCCGATATTGAGGTCAAGGTAGTCTACTCCGGACTCGACTTCGGCTTTGGCCAACTCCTGAATAGGCCCGGGGTTTCTCTCCTTGAATGCCGGGCCGATAGTCAGCGACATAATATTGATGTTTTCGCCGATAAGGATCACTGTCTCTCTCCTATGGTTGCCAGGTTTTCAGGTAGGCCGGAATGTGGGCGCCTTCCCTCGGCCCGACTAGGATTTCCCAGCCGGGTAGCTCTTCTTCCAGGCCGCCGCTCTCGGCGGCGAGATACCCCGGAATTACCAGTTTCTGGTGTTTTACTTTATCCATCACGCCGCATTTCTTGACAAAGGGGGCAATAATATCTGCGCTGAACTTTCCGGCGGCCCAGGAGGTCAGCACGGAAAGTCCTTCTGTATCTTTGACCAAGAGCCAGCTGGGGATCTTGCTGTTTTCTATTTCACCGGAGATGATGAAGTAGGTGAGGGAAAAGTTGGAAGTAATCAGTACCGGAGAATTTTCGCTGGGATTGTTGATCTCGTAAATTCCTTCCGTGGTGGACAGCGGCCGCTGGGGGTCGGTAAAGATGTTCATGCTTTCCACGAGTAACGGGAATAGGCTTTCCCCGCGGAAATCGGACAGGACGATAATACCGGCGTACTTGGCGATAAACATGGAAGCAATGACGGCTTCTTTCATCGGGTCGTCGGTCATCTCGGCAGGGAAGGTGATGGTGGGGAAGCCCAAGGGGCGGAACTTCTTATTGAGGGCGGCGCTCCGGATGATTACTTGGTCTTCCAGTGCTTGGCGGACTGTCCTGGCACCGGAGTCAAGGACGATATTCCTGATTCCGGCGGCCGTTAATTTTTCGGTCAGCTGGGCCAGCCCTTCCGGACCGGAGGCCTTTACCGCTACCGGGCAAGAGTTTTCCCTGGCTAGACCGGCGACGCGGTCTAGGTTACCTTCGGTGGCGGCGTAGAGCAGCGGTTTCTGGTCGGCACCGGCTTTCAGGCCGGCAGCTAGGATATCTGGGTTCTCGCTCATTAGGATGAGGCGGCAGCCACTAACTTTAGCCTGGTTGACTAGGGTTTCAAATTTATGGGTATCTCCGGAGTCGGCCTTCAGGGCGACCAGGTCCGGCTTGAGGGTAAGCCCGACTCTTTCGTATTGCAGCTGGAGACACTTATCCAGTCGGGCTTTAACCTCGGCCTCGGCCATGGTGTCACTGATGAGGATAGCTAGTGCCGGCGGATTTTCAAACCTTTTCTCGTGGCGGAACATCACCGTCTCACCGCCGACCTTGGGTGCTTCCGGACCAACTCCGATAGTAACCGGCAGAATGGGTGGGGCCGAGGCCTCCTCTAGGTTGGCTTTGGCCTCCTCGGTGACGTAGGGACAGGCGCTTAGTTCCGCCTTGCCCGAGGCTAGGTTCATAGCGAAAGCCAGGCAGGTGGGTACGCCGCATTCACCGCAGTTTGTCTTGGGCAGTAGCTTGAATATCTCTATTCCGGTAAGTGGCATTGGTAGAGACTCCTTTCTTAGCCCAGTAAAGACTCCATGGTCAAGGCGGGGTGTCCTTTCTCCTGCAGGAAGGGGAGAATCGTTTCCTCGGTCACGCCGATGGTCTCATCAGCAATCATATCCAGTAGGTCGGGTACGCCCATCTCTTCGGCTCTCGTCTTAAGGCGCTCGGCAATTTCTTCCTTCAGCATCTTGGGCATCCAGACGATTCTGATCAGTCCGCCATCACCGGTGATGAATTTCCGCTGGGTGATATTGTATTTACCGTGGCCGACAAATCCGGGGGTGCTGATACCGCCGCCAATGGTGCCGGCTAAGGTGGTGAACTTCATCCCACAAGGGGTTTCTTCCATGTATTCCCGGTTCACCGTCATTATCCCGTTGCATAGGGGGAGAATGGCGGCGATGCACTCGCAGCAGCCGCAGGTGGTCATCGGGTCGTTGATGAGGCTGTAAAAGTTATAATGGTCTATCTTGCCGCGGGAGGTCTTGATGACAAACTCGTTGACCCCTTGCCACTGGCCGAGCTTGGCATCCACGGTATCTCCCTTGGGTACCGGCTGGTTGGGGCCGGTGGGGTTAATTTCATAAGCCGCCTTGCAGTCCATCCAGTTGTAAGAGCCGCAGAGTCCGGTCCGCTCCGGGCTGATGACACAGACATGGCTGGGGGCGAAGGACTGGCATAACGTGCACGAGTAATAAATGTCGGTGGTCTCATCGGTCATGCCTTCAATTCGAGTATCTCGGGCCGTATATACCGCCTTGGCTTTTTCCACCGTCTTCTTCACCTTAACTTCTTCGGTATAAAGCTTTACCTGTAGCTTGTCAAATATGCGGCCGAAGTCTTGGTGCAGCTTGGTGTGGAGAATGGTGCCGATGTGGGACAGTTTAAAACCTTTTTCTACCGCCTGTTTACTCACCCGTAGCCAGGCAATGTCTCTCTGCCCGATGTGCATCAGCCCTTGGGCATAGTTTATCAGGTGGTGAAGCTGCCGCTCCAGGATGGGCTCATAATCCTCCTGCATATTTCGGCCGGCAACTTCCACTGCGATGGACAGAGGTAGCTGGGTGCCGGCCTGGATATCGGTTACCTCCGGGCCAATCACCTCGATCTTACCGTCTTCCACCTCGTCCATGCGTCGGCTGGTGACCCATTCCACCATCGGGGTCCGCCCGCCGCCGGCCTCTAGGTAAATATCCTCCCCGCGGACTCTTTCCCCCTCAAAGGCAGGACCGAAGGCGACAGGTATCGGCAGCTCGGTGACAGCGACCTTCAGGCCTCTGGTCTCTATCGCTTTGGCGACGATGTCATCGTGGGGAATATTGGAGATCACATGCTCATAGGTAGTAATTCCGGTGGGTAGGACCTGCGGTATCGGCGTATCGGCGATGGTCGGGAAGCCGAAGTTGATGGCCCCGGCGGCGTTGGCATACCATTCGTCGGTAACATAGCCCAGAGGCAGGGCGAAGGCAAAGATGCGGTCCTTGTTATAGATAAGGACTTTACGGTGTTCGCCGGGCTCAATACCGCCGAAAGAAAGAGCGGCGCGGGTGGCAAAGCCCATGGCGAATACTGTTGAAGAAACATCCGGACCGAAAGAGACCAGTCGGGTAGGCCAGCCGATCTGCACTCCTGCTTCCACCAGCTGCTCGGAGAACTTTTTCCCGTTATAATCGGCGGCCATGAAGACGTAGATATTCTTTTGCTGGAGTTCCTGAGCGATTTTTACCGCTATCTCGTTGGTCGGTGCGGCGCCGAGGACGGCGGCGAAGCCGGGGGCCGTGCCGTCGACGAACTCGATACCCCTCTTTCTGAGGATGATATCGTTGGCGGCACCCAGCCAGATATTGCCGTCGCCGATATCTTCCCCTCTGAGGTAGAAGTCGGGCTGTTCCAAGTACCTTATGGCTTCAATAAGCTCCTCGGCGAAGAAGGTGGCCATGCCGGCGTCAAGGGCAGGCGCCAGATAAGGTAAAGGATGCTCTTCTTTTACCGGCGGTGGCAGCAGGGACTGGCACCGCCTTAGTATCTTCTCCATGTCACCCAGCCTCTCTACTTTTTCCCCCAAAATCCCGTAGATTACCGGCAGGTAGTAGGCGGTATTGGGGAAACCGACTGGTTCGTTAGCACCCCACTTGTCCATGGCCTCCCGCCACTTCTTTTCTGCTTGGTCATAAATCTTGCGCGCGCCTCTAATGGCGGCCGAGGCGATAATTTTAGACATCTTTCTTGACTCCCTTATCTCCGCCGGACGATTAGACTGACTCCAGTTCGCGTCTCATTTCCATATCGTAGAGGACTCTTTCCCGGGCTTTGTTAATGCCTAGGGCTTTACGCTTCATATCAATATGCTCAATCATGAGTTTGGCGGCCTGAATCGGGTCAGGCTCAAAAGCCCACTTTCCGCCGTACAGTTTCTCCATGTCTTTGAAGAGGAAATCGGTTACTTCTTTGCTTCCCAGAGTGGGCCAGTTGACTCCGAATATAGTGAAGACTCCGGAGCTGACAAAGTACTGGCCGATGGTTAGTGCTTTTTCGCTCATCCATTCCGGGGCAGCCCCGGCGGCGGGCAGATCACTGATATCATCACCTAGGCCGCCGTCTTTGACCATGGCGGTGGCGGCGATCAGGATACGGCTGTTGTCAATGCAGGCCCCGAGGTGCAGTACCGGCGGAATGCCCACCGCTTCACAGACTGAGGCCAGCCCTTCGCCAGCGTATTTCGCAGCTTCCGGTACCAGCAGCCCGGCCTTGCCGCAGGCCATGGCGGCACAACCCGTTTGCAGTACCAGGACATCGCTCTTAATCAGTTCCTTGACCATGGTGACATGGATATCATCGTGGGTTACCCGGGCGTTACTGCAGCCGACAACTCCAGCCACACCCCGGATACGGCCGTTGATAATGTTATCGTTTAACGGCCGGTAGGAAGCGCGGAACATCCCGCCCAGTAAATAGTTGATAGTCTCATGGCTGAAGCCGGCAATCAGGCCGGTTCTGTTATCCGGAATGCGGACGTTCTGGCTCCGATTGGGGAAGTTATCAATCGCGGCTCTGAGTATCACCTTGGCGGACTCGGTGGCGTTTCGGTCGTTAAATTCCATATGGGTGGCGCCTTCCATTTTGGCTCTGGGGTCGGTGGTGATGATTTTGGTATGGAAGCAGCTGGCGACATCGGCTAGTCCCTGCATGATGCACTGGACGTCAACCACCATTGCCTCTACGGCCCCGGTGACTATGGCCAGTTCCTGCTGCAGGAAATCGCCGGCGACGGGTATGCCGTGGCGCATCAATATCTCGTTGGCGGTGCAGCACATGCCGGCTAGGTTGATGCCTTTGGCCCCTTTCGATTTGGCGTAGGCTACCAGCTCGGGGTCTTGAGCCACCACGGCGACCATCTCCGCCAGCTGGGGCTCGTGGCCGTGGATGATGACATTTACTTCATCCGGTTTGAGCACGCCGAGGTTAATCTGGCTGAATACCGGGGATGGGGTGCCGAAGAGGATATCCTGAAGTTCGGTGGTAATCATGCTGCCTCCCCAGCCATCGGCCAGTGCAGTCCGGGCTCCCTGGTGGAGCAAGTTTTGGTAGTCTTGGTCAACTCCCATATGAGTGCGGTGCATCGCTTCCACCACTTCCCGGTCTATACCCCGGGGGGCAACGCCTTGCTCCCGCCATATCTCTTGGCGTTTCAAGGGTGCTCGTTTTAGGAAGAGGAGTTCTCCCTTCTGTTTGCCGAATTCTTTTATCAGGGTTTCACCAATATCAGTGGCTATCTCGTTGTTGCTGCGGTCGCCAATATCAATGCCGAGATCGAGGGCTAGTTGCAGCAGCTTCTGTTCATCTTTAATCTGGAATTCCGGCGATTCTCCATTAGCGGCCAGGAGGAAGGCCTCAGCGACACGGCGGCCGTGGTCGCCGTGGGCAGCCGCCCCGGCGGCTATCTTTCTGAGGAAGTTACGGGCGGTAATTGTCTCCGCGGTGGCGCCACAAACACCGGCCCGCTTCTTTTTTTCCTCGGGTGTTTCCTCTTTGCCTTTGGGTAGGGGTACGCGGCACGGCCCCATGGCGCAATTACTGCAGCAGCTGCCCTCAACCCCGATAGGGCAGGCTTTAGTTGTCTCTGCCCGGCTAAAGACCATTCGGACGCCGTCCTGATCAGCTTTCTCTATCATCTCAATAGTTGCCTGGTCAATACTTTTAGTTTCTTTCTCTTCAGCCATTTTTGTTATCTCCCATTTCTTATCCGTTATCAGGCTTTGGTTAGTTCCGCAATCATTTCTCGGACCAGTTTTATGGCTTCCGGGTGCCTCATAATAAGCACGTCACCGCCCGCCAGAAGCATGGTCATGGCGGACATGGCTTCCAGTAAAATACCCCTCTTTTTGGCGTCCCCCATTTTGGGGTTTTCTGATTCTGAAATTTTGGTTTCCTTGGTTTTCCACGTTTCCTTGGCGATGTTGCAGATAATCGGGAACTGGAGTTTCTCATCCTGCTGGGTTAGGGCGGCCATTCTCATTCTCTCCATTACGGAGTAGGCATACTCAATGCCGTAGCCGATACCGCTGACGGTGGGGTCCATGACCAGTAGCTCGTCGGGGACACCGAGATTACCTAGCAGGATGTTGAGCTGCTTGGCCAGGTTGATATCGATGGGCGTTGAGGCAATTACCGTGTGATGGTAGCCGATGGCCGCGGCACCGATTTTCTTATGGTCACCTTCCTCCACCGGGCCAAGAATCAGGTTCTTGTCCTGGCAGACTTCGGCCACCCGGCGTAAGACTTCGGTGTCTTTATCGTGGTTCGCCGTGCCCCAGACGATGAGCGGGGTGTCAATGGCCTCGGCTACTTTTTTGACCACCTCGGCGGCTTCGTCGGCACCGCGGTCAAGTCCGTTGGGGTCGGTGCTCAGTAGCTGCAGGCATATCATCTCCGCCCCGTAGTCCTTGAGACACTTCTGTGCCCAAGCCACCGGGTCGTCAGTGACGCCGGCGAAGGGCTCCAGGGCGGCCTCGGCCCATTCCACGGGAGGACAATCATAGACGTCCATGGCTATCCGGGGCAGGTGAGGCATCTCGCTCTCGAAGAGATAGAAGGGGTAAGATGATTCCCCACCGATGGTTACTGCTTTATCTCCCTTGCCTAGTTTTATCTCTTTTATCTTACCGTTGTAGGTGGTCTTCGGTATTTCAAAGGCCATTCTTTGTCTCTCTTTTTTCTCAGTAACTTTACATAACTACGAAAATAATTCAAAACCAATCAGCTAGGAATTGTTTCCCAAAAATTAAGCCGGGTTCTTTCTTTTTTCACTGCCGAACCATTCTTTACTGTACCAGTATCTCTCTCCCGTCTGCAGGTATTTCAGTTTTTCTTCCCGGGTGTCGAGTTTCTGCCGCCACCTCCCATCTTCCCCACCTATTTCGGGCTTGCCTGCTTCAAAGGTGGCGCCCAGCACTTCTACCTTGTTCCGACCGGGGGCGCTCTTTTCTTCCACTTTATAGTCCATGGTTTGCCTCCTTTTAAACCAGTCCAGCGGCGAGTTTGGCCGATCTTACCGTGTTCGTCATCAGCATGGTTATGGTCATCGGCCCCACTCCGCCCGGCACCGGGGTAATCGCACTGGCTTTTTCCTTGACCGTCTCAAAGTCAACGTCACCGGTTAGGATGGCTTTGCCTTCGGGCGTCTTGCCAATCCGGTTAACGCCGACATCAATCACCACTACTCCTTCCTTGACCATATCGGAGGTCACCGCTTTGGGACGACCGGCGGCTACTATCAGTATATCAGCTCTCCGGGTGTGAAAGGAAATATCTCTGGTCCCGGTATGGCAGATGGTGACGGTGGCATTGGCCCCCTCTTTCTTCTGGAGCAGGATATTGGCGATGGGTTTGCCCACGATGTTGCTCCGGCCCAGGACGACGACTTCGGCCCCGCTGATTTCAACCCCGGACCTGACGAGGAGCTGCTGGATACCGTGGGGGGTGCAGGGTAGGTAGTCCGGCTCTCCGATCATCAACTTGCCTACGTTTACCGGGTGGAAGCCGTCAACGTCCTTTTTGGGGTTAATGGCGTAAAGGACTTCCGTCTCGTTCAGATGCTTGGGCAGAGGTAATTGCACCAGAATACCGTGAATTTTTGGGTCGTTATTTAACTTATCGACCAGTGCCATTAAGTGGGGCTGGGTGGTCTCCACCGGTATGTCATGCCTTTCCGAGTATATGCCTAGCGCTAGGGAGGTCTTTTCTTTCTGCCCGACGTAGACCTGGGAAGCTGGATTCTCACCGACGAGGACGGTAGCCAGCCCCGGTACCAGGTTGTGCTTTTCTTTGAGTTTCGTAATTTCTCGTGCCAGCTCCTCGCGTATCTGCTTGGCAATCTCGGTACCGCTGATAATCTGTGCTGTCATTGGCTACCTCTTTTTCGTCAAGTTTTGGTGGTCTGAATTCTCTCCGGTTTGAGAAACTCGGTCAACAAAGCGTCCACTGTCCGTACTGCCCCAGAGGTATCGGGTAGGTCAAGGAGCGATTTTACTTTAAGGTCGCATTCGCTGATGGCTTCGTCTAAAGGGATGGTAGTCGCGGGCGTTAAGTTTAGGCGGGCCAGTTCCTCATTGATAAGCGGGTCTATTTCTCCTAGGACAAAGTTAATGATAACCGATTGTCTTTTGACCGTCAGTTTGAGTTCGGTGACCAGTTCCCGCAGGCGGGCGATGGTACGGACGCCTTTCATCGAGTGGTCGGAGATGAGGAATAATTCGTCGATATTCTGGGTGGTCCGGCGGCTCAGGTGCTCCATCCCGGCCTCGTTGTCCATAACCATAAAGGCGTAGCTTCCCGCTAGGTTGTCCATGAATTTCCGCAAGAGAAGGTTGGGGTAGCAGTAGCACTCGGCGCCCTCCCCCCGGCCCATCGTCACCAGGTCCAGACCTTTACTTTCCACCATGGCGTCGTGCAGTTTAAGTTCCAGATAGGCTTCCTTGGTTAGGCCGGCCGGGATGTTTATTTTCTCTTCGTTGAAAGAGGCTATAATGGAGCCAACGGTTTGTCTGGTGGTGAGCCCCAGACTGTCCCCCAGGTTGGCGTTGGGGTCAGCGTCCACGGCCAGAACCGGCCCTAGGCCCTGTCTTATCAGGTAGCGGATGATCAGACCGGTGAGCGAGGTCTTGCCACTGCCGCCTTTGCCGGCGACTGCAATATTGATACTCAAATGGTTATCCTCTGCTTGGGGTTGTTCTTGGTCAGCCTGGCCAGTCTTTTGCTTACCGTGGGAAAAGCGCTGGTCTCGGTGTGCGGTAAAAATAGCGCCGCCATGTAGTTATTCATGAAATCAACGTTTTCGCTGAGTTCAAAATTGGTCATCATTTGGGCCACTCTCCGGGCGTCATCCAGTAGGTCGGTGGAGAAGGAAGTCAGCCGGGCGCCTAGGAGAGAGCCATTGCCGATGAAGATAAATCTGCCCATGGGTAGGTCAGGCAGTAGGCCGATGGTGATGGACTTTTCAATGTTAATATTGCTGCCGAAAGCGCCGGCGATGATCACCTGCTCAAAATCGTAGCAGCCAATCCCTACACTTTTACTCAGTGTCTGGCAGCCGGCGTATATCGCCGCCTTGGCCCGCATGAGGTTATCGATATCTACCTCGGTGATAACAATATCCCGGCCGGTCTGGGTCTCCGACGCTCGGGAGAGCACGTACTCATAGCCATCTCTACCCTGTCGGATTCTCTTGGTGGGTAGGTCGCGGTTGAACTTACCGTTCTGACTAATTACGCCTGCCTCCAGTAGTCCAGCGATGATATTAATCAGCCCCGAGCCGCAGATTCCTTTCGGTTTGGTTCCTCCGATGGTGATGACCTTCGGTTCTAGGTTTGACTGGTCAATATCGAACTCTTCAATGGCGCCCTCAGTGGCGACGATGCCGTGCTTTATCCCGCCGCCTTCAAAGGCGGGGCCGGCGGAGCAGGAGGCGGTTGCCATCCAGTCCGAGTTCCCGATGACGATTTCCCCGTTGGTGCCGATGTCTATAAAGAAGGTCAGGGTTTTTCTCTGATGCACTCCAGAGCCGATAATTCCCGAGACGATGTCACCGCCTACGTAGCTGGCCACCGCCGGGAAGATAAAAAGGTAGGCTTGGTCACCCACCTTGATACCTAGGGAGGTGGCTTCCACGGGAGGGAAAAAGTTAGCCACCGGGGTGTAGGGCGTCAGTCTCAGGTATTTGGGGTCTAGGCCGAGGAGAATCTGGGTCATCGTGGTGTTGCCGGCTACCATCAGGTGGCCGACGTGCTCGTGGCTGACCTGACCCCGAGCCAGCAGCTCCTCGATAATCCCGTTAATGGTGGTGACGACTGCCTGCTGTAGTTTTTTCAGTCCCCCCGGTTTCTGGCAGTGGTTGATGCGGGTAATGACGTCTTCCCCGTAGCTTATCTGTCCGTTATAGGCGATGCTCTCCGCGAGGACCTTACCCCGGTTCAGCTCGAGCAGTTGCCCGCAGACGGTGGTGGTGCCGATGTCAAAGGCTAGGGAATAGTGTTTTTCTCGAGTGTCACCCGGTTCGATATTTATCACCTTGGGCTGGCGCTGGTCACCGGCGCGCGGCTTGACGGCGGTGACCAGGGTGGTCACGGTGGCTTTCCATTTGCCGTCCCGTAAAACCTCGGCCAACTTCTTGACCGCGGTAAAGTCCACCGACAGGTTGCTCAGGTTATAGCGCTGTCTTAGGCCTCTCAGCAATCGGGAAAGGTCACTAGTGTTATCTTCTAGGGTGGGGGGTGGTAGTTCCAGAAAGAACTTGTTGAGCGGGGGTCGGAATCTCCAGCCGGTGGCTAGAACTTCGGACACCCTTTTCTGTTCTTGAGACAGGACGGCTTTCTCCAGCCTTGATTCTACCGGGACATAGACGGTTAAATCGGTGAGGATATGGCTCTGGCAGGCTTGCCTGATGCCCTGCTGGTACTCCTCTTCGGAGAGCTTCTCGGTCCGAGTGGTCTCCACCTCTCCTTTTTCAATCAGGACCTTACAGGTGCCACAGGTGCCCGAGCCGCCGCAGGAAGCGTAAATACGCGCTCCGGCGGCAATGGCTGCTTGCAGAAGGTTTTCTCCCGAGGCCACGGCAATATCAACATTGTCGGGGTTGAAGTGGACTTTTACTTTTTTCTTTAACGTCGTTTCTGTCATTTAGCTCTGTTTATATTTTCTTCTGCTTCCGATGGTATCATTATTCGTCCTGATTTATGCTACCTTACTTACCGGTCGATTAATATGACTTTAGTCACTTCCTCCCCTTCTCCACATTTTATTCGGCGGCGATGTGGAGCTAGGTTAGAAGAGTCCCTGTACTTTACCTGTTCCGGTGTCCACGTCCACTTTTCGGAAGGCAGGGTCGGATGAAGTCCCCGGCATCAGGCTGATAGTTCCGGCGCAGGGACAGAGGAATTTTGCCCCGGAGTAAATCAGCACATCGCGTATGGGTAGAGTCCAGCCCTTGGGTACGCCCTTCCGCGGCGGCTCATGGGTGAGGCTCAGGTGGGTCTTCACCATCATGGTGGCGTACTCGTCATATTTGCTATCGGATTCAAATATCTTGGCCTTGGCTTCGGCTTCTGGAGTCCAGGATACGCCGTCCGCTCCATAGACTACCTTGGCGATATTGGTCACCCTCTCCCGCAGTTTCATTTCCATGGGGTAGAGGAACTTGAAGTCGTTGGTGTCTTCGCAGGCTTCTTTGACGGTGTCCGCCAGCTCCAGGGCGCCGTCACCGCCGTTCGCCCAGTGGGTGGATACGGCACAGCGCGCCCCGGCCCCTTCCGCTGCCTTTCGCACCATGGCAACCTCAGCCTTAGTATCAGTGTGGAAGCGATTGATACACACCACCGGGTTGATGCCGGAAGTCCGGATGGTGTTGGTGTGGTGCAGCATATTGGCCAGACCTTTTTCCAGAAGTTCCAGATCCTCATGGGTGTAGGACTCGGGCAGAGGTAGGCCGGCCACTACCTTGGGGCCGCCCCCGTGCATCTTCAGCGCCCGGATAGTGGTGGTGAGTACCGAGACGTGTGGGGTGAGCCCACTGTAACGGCACTTCACGTTCCAGAACTTTTCAAAACCGATGTCGGCGGCAAAGCCGCTCTCGGTGACATGATAGTCAAACATCTTCAGGCCGATGCGGTCGGCGATAATAGAGGACTGGCCGACGGCGATATTGGCAAAGGGACCGGCGTGCACCATCAGAGGCTGGTACTCCACCGTGGAGCACAGGGTGGGGTTAATGGTGTTGCGCATCCAAGCGGTCATGGCGCCACCCACTTCCAAGTCACCGGTGGTCACTGGATTGCCTTTTTTATCGTAGGCCACGGTAACGTTATTCAGCCTTTCCCGCAGGTCGGCCAGGTCTCTGGCGATGGACAGGATAGCCATAAGCTCTGAGCTGACGGTGATGCCGAACTTAGACTGCATGGTGAAGCCGTCCATGCGACCGCCGAGCCCGGTGATGATGTGGCGTAGGCTCTGGGCGCAGAAATCAATAACCCAGCCCATCTCTACCTTGGTGGGGTCAATGTCCAGGCGACGTATCTTGGTGAGTCTGGCCAGTTGCTCATCGTCGTAGTTGCGCTCGTGCTGCATCCGGGCGGTGAGGGCCACCATGGCCAGGTTGTGGGCATTGGTGATATCGTTGATGTCGCCGGTAAGGCCCATGGAGAACTCGGTAAGTGGTATGAGTAGGGCGTTGCCGCCGCCGGCCGCCGTTCCCTTAATATTCATCGTCGGGCCGCCCGATGGCTGACGGATACAGCCGCCGACGTTCAGGCCACGCTTGCCCATACCCTCGATAAGTCCGCAGGTGGTGGTGCTTTTGCCCTCGCCCAGGGGGGTGGGGGTTATGGCAGTCACCTCAATATATTTGCCGTTCGGTTTGTCCTTGAGGCGGTCAATAATCTTCATGAAATCGAGCTTGGAAATTCTACCGTAAGGCAGAATTTCGTCCTTTTGCAGGTTCACTTTTTCTCGCCACTCTTCCGGGGTGGGCATATTAGCTTCGGCAGCTTCTGCAATCTGCCAGTCTTTCATTTTAGTTGCATCGTAAGCCACAGAGATCTCCTATCATTTATTTTTTTAGCGGTGAGCTTTCCGCGGTTTGTTTCTGCTCCATCGGCACCAGCCGGCGGTAGATATTTTTCACCTCGTCGGTTACCGGCTGGCTGGCATCGAAGAGGGAAAGGCCTGTTTGGTCCGCCGCCACAATGGCCGGATCGTAAGGGATAAAGCCGATAAACTCGAGGCCGGGTAAGCTGGAAATCAGGAACTCCCGGTCTGGCTGGCTCCGGACCTTGTTGCCGACCACGGCCATATGGTGCAGGCCGATGTCCCGGGCCAGTCCGTTAATCGTCCGGGCGGTCTCAATGCTACGCCGGCCCGGTTCCACTACCATAATCAGTTTATCCACCGCGCCGGCGGTGGCCCGTCCCAGATGCTCGATGCCGGCTTCCATATCCAGGATAATTACTTCATTTCGGGACAGGAGCAGGTGGCTGATGAGGGCTTTTAGTAGGACGTTCTCCGGGCAGTAACAGCCGCTGCCACCTCGTTTGGTTCGTCCCATGACCATTAGCTTGACGCCGCCGGTCTCCTGCCAGTATTTTTCAGGTAGGTCATCAACTTTAGGGTTTAATTTAAAGTAGATACCGGCTTTTCCGGGCTGTGTTTTCGTCCTTTCGGCGATGAGGTCTTTCATCTCGGATATGGGGATAATTTTCTCCGGGTGGGGAAAACCAAGGCTGGCGGCCAGATTGGTATCAGGGTCGGCATCTATTGCCAAGACGGAATAGCCATCTTCGAATAAGACCTTGGAGAGGAGAGACGCCAGTAAGGTCTTGCCAACGCCGCCCTTCCCGCTAATTGCAATCTTCATCAAAATCTTACTTTTGGCATAATTGAAGCTGAGACTTTTGAGAGGTAAAGTAATCAGACTTATTAAATTTCTTGGCCGGTACACCGCCTATAATTTTGCCTAATGCGGCCAGAAAAGTCAAGAACGTAGCCCCGGCTAACCCGAGCATCAGGTAGTTAGCGTGGACAGGTGCTTTATTCTTTTCAGCATGTTGGGGTGAGTGGTGAAGACTTCCATCAGCTTGTCGGAAGTGCGTAGTCGTAATTCTTTCTGGCGCAGCGCCATAAGTTCATTATAGTCAATGGTGCCGCTCATGTCGCGGTCAACCTGGGACAGTTCCCGTATCTCGTGCCACGACTGGGAAGGGTCATTGACGAAAAAGGCTTTAACTCCCCCAACCCGTTTCATTTCCTCGCTGTTCCGCTGGCGGGCATTGCCGTAGACCAGCTTGTAGAGCGCCGTGGCCAGGTGGTGCGGCATGTTCCCCAGTCGGACACTACCCAGGTCAGCGTAATATTCCCGTATCCTGGAGCCGTAAAGCACTAGGAGATTGGTGATGAAATAGAGGAGAAAAGCGCCAATCCCGATAAGTACGGCGTAATTGCCGCTTCCCCGGCTGCGACCGGCCCCTCCCCACATCACGCTGATGGCAATCCAGTACATTATCAGCGGAATAACCGAGATTAAGGTGAGAATCATCATGTCACGGTGTTTGACGTGAGCCATTTCATGGCCCAGCACCGCCCTGAGTTCTTCTCGGTTGAGCAGCTTCAGTATGCCCTGGGTAACGCAGACCCGCCCGTCCCGGCGCGTCCGGCCGAAGGCAAAGGCATTGGGTATGGACAGCTGGGAGACGCCCACCCGGGGCTTGGGCAGGTGAGCCTGCTCGGCAAGCTCCGCCACCATTCGGTGCAGCTCCGGAGCTTCTTTTTCTGAGACCCATTTTATCTTCATGGAACGGCCGACTATCCACGTGCTAATTAGGTATTGGAAACCGAGGAAGATAAAAGCTATGCCAATATAGACGACCATACTGCCGACGCCCATCCAAGTGCCGACGCCGGTAATCACGCCGTAAAGGATACCAAACAGGACGACTAGCAATAAGAACATCCTGGTCTGTAGCCACATATTATCCTCCTTAGTTATTATTTTACCGCATAAGTCTGGCTCGGGCAATAAAAACGAGCTTTTCTATATTGACCTCACCTTATAAAATTTAAGCCTGTTGCGAAACTCCGGTTCTAAAAAAACAAGGTGGTTCCCTGTGATTGGTGAATTTTAAGGAATGACTGCTTTTCTTATTATTGCCATTGTCTTTACGGCAGTTTGACCTATCTCCCCAAAAGCAGTAGTATCGATAACCACTGTGATTGAGAAACAAACATAATTTGTCTCCTGATCGGTAAAAGACTAGAATAGGTGGCGGGTGGTGTTCTGGCGCAATTTATTATGCTGGGAAAGATTAAGTGAGGTTTAAAGATGGCCATAATTGAGGTTAGTGTCATTCCCCTAGGTACGGGTAGCCCATCGGTCAGCCGTTACGTTGCCGAGACGGAGAGGGTGCTGCAGAGAGAAACAGACATTAAATATGAGCTGACGGCTATGGGGACAATCGTTGAGGGTGAGCTGGAAATTCTCCTGGCTTTGGTCCGGAAAATGCACCGTACCATCTTGGATATGGCCGGAGTCATGCGGGTGGTTACCACTGTCAAAATTGACGAGCGCCGGGATAAAGAAACGAGCATCAGCGGTAAAG
The DNA here is from genome assembly GCA_002688435.1 of Dehalococcoidales bacterium. Classification (GTDB taxonomy): domain Bacteria; phylum Chloroflexota; class Dehalococcoidia; order Dehalococcoidales; family RBG-16-60-22. Next base: position 11,619 of record NZCW01000011.1, on the reverse strand, counting down.
TGGCCGCGGTGAAGAAGCGGCTGGAGTCGTAACCGGGCGGGATTGGTAGATAGCTTATTACTCAATCTTGGTTGGTGCCCATATCCACCACCTCCACCACCAACCAAGATTGAGTAATAAGGTAGATAGCCTTCAATTGCATTTTGCCTGACCTTGTGTTATTCTTTTGCCAAGAGCTGTATAACCGCTAGGGGTGCGCCAGAGCTGAGAGTCTTTCCGCGGAAGGACAACCCTAGACCTGAACTCGGTAATGCGAGCGTAGGGAAGCGGCAGTAACTTAGGCCAAGGGTCTATGGTAGCCGCCGGAGCCCTTGGTTTTGTGATTTTAGGGAGGTTGTCATGACACAACTGGATCTAGCTAGAAAAGGCACCATTTCTCCACAGATGAAGACAGTGGCGCAGGCGGAAGGGTTAGCCGCGGAGTTTATCCGGGAAGGCGTCGCGGACGGGACGGTAGTCATTCCGGCGAATATCAATCATGTCAATCTTGTGTCCTGCGGTATCGGTAAAGGGCTATCGACCAAGGTTAATGCCAATATCGGAACTTCCTCTGACTTCGGTGATATTAACACCGAGCTGAAAAAACTACAGGTGGCCATTGATGCCGGGGCAGATACCGTGATGGACCTAAGTACTGGGGGCGATATCCCGGCCACCCGGCGGGCGATTGTTGGTTCCAGTTCCGCCGCTATCGGCACTGTGCCTATTTACCAGGCGGGTATTGAGGCCATAGAGAGATACAACGCCATCGTCAAGATGACGGCGGACGATCTGTTTGCCGTGATTGAAGATAATGCCCGTGATGGAGTTGACTTCATCACGGTGCATTGCGGGGTAACCCAGTCGGCTTTCGGTCGGCTCAAGCAGCAGGGGCGGGTGGCCGATGTTGTCTCCCGGGGAGGCGCCTTCTTAATCGGCTGGATAATCTACAATGAGTGCGAAAATCCTCTCTACGATCAGTATGACCGTTTGCTGGAGATAGCCCGGGAGTTTGACGTCACCCTGAGTCTGGGCGACGGTATGCGGCCGGGCAGCCTGGCGGATGCCACCGATAGAGCCCAAGTAGAGGAGTTGCTGGTTATCGGTGAACTGGTGCAGCGGGCCCAGGAGGCTGGGGTGCAGGTAATGGTGGAGGGGCCGGGGCATCTGCCGCTGAATCAGATTGAGGCTAATGTCCGTTTGGAAAAGGCTGTTTGCCAAGGGGCTCCTTTCTACGTGCTAGGGCCGCTGGTGACTGATATTGGCGCCGGCTATGACCATATCACCGGGGCTATCGGTGGCGCCATTGCTGCCGCGGCGGGTACTGATTTCTTGTGCTACGTGACGCCGTCAGAGCACCTGTCTATACCGGATTTTGAGGACGTGAGACAAGGAGTAATCGCTTCGCGCATTGCCGCGCATGCCGGCGACATTGTTAAAGGAGTAAAAGGCGCGGCCGAGCAGGACCGGGCGATGTCTATGGCGCGGAAGAAGCTCGACTGGGTAGAGCAGGCCAGGCTTTCCCTGGACCCGGAGCGGGCGCGTCGGGTGCACCACCAGCGTACTTCGTCCGGGTCGGCCTGCAGCATGTGCGGTAGTTACTGCGCCATGGAGCTGGTGGAAAAGTACCTGGATGTTAAAGCACCCAGGTGCTAGCCTTTGATATAGTAGTATGGGTGGCGCATTTAACTTGGGTAAAATCTTCGGCATTCAGTTCCGGCTGCATTATTCTTGGTTTTTTGTCTTTGGACTCATCACCGTTTCCCTTGCCTGGCAGTACTTTCCCTTTATTTATCCCGGTTGGGGATCTGGGACTTACTGGGCGGTTGGTATCGTGGCCAGCCTTTTATTTTTCACCTCGGTGGTAGCCCATGAGCTGGCGCATAGCCTAGTGGGTCGGGCCAACGGAATTCCGGTGAAAAGCATTACCCTTTTTATCTTCGGCGGAGTGGCCCATATGACCCGGGAGGCGGCCCGCTACGGCGCGGAATTCCGGATGGCGGTAGCCGGTCCTGTGGCTAGCCTGTTAATCGGCGGCCTGTTTTTCCTGCTCCATTTATTGCTTGGGGACATGAGTGAACTGATAGCGGCTATGGCTTTCTGGCTAGCGACCATAAACGTGGTGCTGGCGGTTTTTAATCTGATTCCCGGGTTTCCGCTGGACGGCGGGCGGGTCTTCCGCTCTCTCCTCTGGCGCTTCAGCGGTGATTATCAGCGCGCCACCCAGATTGCCACACGGGTCGGGCGAGGCGTCGGCTATGCCTTTATCCTGGGTGGTATTTCCATGATATTCCTCTTTCCCCAACAGTGGTTTAGCGGCCTCTGGCTGGCCTTTATCGGCTGGTTTCTAAGCAGCGTGGCTTCGGCCAGTTACCGACGGGCGCGGTGGCAGGAAGCGCTGCGGAGGCTTACCGCGGCCGAAGCAATGACCTCTGGCTGTCCGGTCGTCTCTTCCGAGGTTATGGTTGGTCGCCTAGTCCAAGAGTATGTCTTCCTCAGTGGGCACCGGTGTTTTCTGGTGACCGATAATAGCGAGCTGCAGGGAATCCTGACCCTGGGGAATATTAAATCTATCGCCCGGTCGGATTGGGAGACAACTCGGGTAGCCGATATCATGACTCCGGCCGGGAAGCTAAAAGTAGCCTACCCTGAACAGGACGTGCTCAGCGTCCTGGAGCAGATGGAAGAGAGTGGCGTCAACCAGATGCCGGTGGTGAGTGGAGGGAAAGTCATCGGGTTGGTTATCCGGGATAATATTATCAGGCTCCTCCGCACCCGTACCGAGCTGAAGATTTAGAGAGCTCTGGTTATTTGACATTTGGACTCACCGTAGTAGAATTAAAACAACATGCGACTTTTTGGCACGTCCGGCATACGGGCTGTTTTTGACCGGGACCTGCTCCACTTGGCGTTAAAGGTTGGGCGGTCGGTCGGTAGCATCTATCCTGAGGTTATCGTGGGCGGTGACACCCGGACTTCCAGCGGTGTCCTGAAACATGCCGTTATTACCGGCCTGCTGGCCTCTGGCGCCAGGTGCCAGGATGCCGGGGTTGTGCCCACGCCGACGCTCGCCCTGGCGGCCGGTAAATTTAACGCCGGGGTTATGGTTACGGCCTCGCATAATCCCCCGCAGTATAACGGACTTAAGTTTATTAACCCGGACGGTTCTTCCTTTGGTTCTGGTCAGCAGGCGCTGATAGAAGAGATGATTTTCAACGAGTCTCCCGATGTGACGCCATGGAATAGTATTAAGGAAAGTGGCGTCTACCGCGGTGCGGTGGAGCAGCACGTTGGGCGTATCATAGAGGACTTCCCGGCCGGATTTAATCTCAAGGTGGCCCTGGACTGCGCGTGTGGGGCCGCTTCGGTCATCACCCCTTATTTGCTCAGAAAGCTGGGGTGTGCGGTGGTGGAGATAAATTGTATTCCCGGCGGCGTTTTCCCTCACCCGGTGGAACCAACTGAGTCTAATCTGGCCGGTTTAATCCGGGCCATCGGAGAGTCAGGCGCCGAGTTGGGTATTGCTCATGATGGGGATGCGGACAGAATGATGGCGGTTGATGACCGAGGTCGGTTTATCCCCGGCGACAAGCTGCTGGTGATTTTGGCCCAGGCGATGAAAGCACAAGAGGTGGTTACCACTCTGGATACCTCTATGGTGGTGGAGAAAGCAGGCTTCGGTGTTCGACGGACTAGGATAGGGGATACCTGGGTCTCCGAGGAGCTTAGGAACGGCGGCGATTTCGGCGGCGAGCCGTCGGGGAGTTGGATTTTCCCCGGCGTCTCACTGTGCCCGGACGGTATCTATGCCGCGGCCCAGATGGTGGCCATCGCCAGTCGGCAGAAGCTATCGCAACTGGTGGCTAACATACCCGGCTATTCACTTCTTCGGGACAGTGTCAGTAGTGACGGGGTGGCGGTGTCCTGTCTGGAGTCGTCGTTAATGGCCTTGGAGCCGTTATCGGTCAGCAGAGTAGATGGCATAAAACTTAACTTTGAGGACGGCTGGCTGTTGGTCAGAGCCTCGGGTACCGAGCCTAAAATCAGGCTGACAACGGAAGCAAAGAGCCAAGCGCGGGTGCGAAAGTTACATAATAACGGTCTCAGGGTAGTCAAGAGCTGTATTGCTAAGAGTAAGGAGAGAATGAGTTGAAGGCAGTAATTCTGGCGGCCGGTGAAGGTAGCCGTATGCGTCCTCTGACCTCGGACAGGCCGAAGGTAATGCTACCCATCGCCGGTAAGCCTATCCTGGAGCACCTGCTTATCGAAGCGAAACAGGCGGGTATCGTCGAGTTTGTCTTCGTGGTGGGCTACGGTGACGAGCCGGTGCGTGATTATTTTGGCGGCGGGGGGAAATGGAAAGTAAGTATAAGCTACGCCAATCAGCGGAAGCAGCTGGGTACGGCCGATGCCCTGAAAACAGTGGAGAGTCTGGTTGGCGGTAATTTCCTGGTGATGAGCGGGGATGTCATCGTTGACCGGAAAGATATTAGAAGATTGGCCGGTAAAACGGAAAATACACTGAGTGTCATTGAGGTCAGTGATACTGATGGCCTGGGGATTGTGGAACTGGGCAAAGAGAAAGTGCTGGGTATCTATGAGAAAACGGAAAAGCCGCCGTCCCGTACCGCCAATGCCGGGCTGTATCTCTTCACGCCGGAAATATTTCAGGCCATCTCTCTAACACCGAGGTCGCCGCGTGGGGAGTACGAGATAACTGATTCCTTGGGATTGATGATAGACCGGGGACAGCGTATTGCCTATCAGCAAATTGGCCGCTGGCTTGATCTGAGCTACCCTTGGGATCTGCTGCCCGCTAATGAGCGGCTGCTGGGTGGCATTGAAGCGCAGAACCTGGGTGAAGTGGAAGAGAACGTGGTGATAAAAGGTACCGTGGCTGTCGGTAAAGGCACCGTGATAAGGTCGGGAGCCTATATCGTGGGTCCGGCGATTATCGGGCAGGACTGTGACATTGGCCCGAACTGCTATCTTCGCTCTTTTACTAGTATCGGTGACGGCTGTCATATCGGCAACGCGGTGGAAGTAAAAAACTGTATAATTATGAGGGGGGCGAAACTTCCCCACCATAACTACGTTGGCGATAGCGTTATCGGTGAGGAGTGTAATTTCGGCGCCGGCACCAAAGTGGCCAACCTGAGACTGGATAAACAGGAGGTACGTGTGGCCGATATCGATACCGGGAGGCGTAAGTTGGGGGCCATAATCGGGGACAGGGTCGAGACTGGGATTAATGCCAGCCTTAACGTTGGCAGTATCATCGGCAGCGGTACTTTTATCGGACCAGGGGCTCTGGTCAATGGAGTTATTCTGCCCGGTTCGCGAGTGTTTTAAGGAGTGGGCCATGAAGCAAGCCATGGTTTTAGCCGCCGGTGAAGGGCAGAGACTGCGACCGTTTACTGTGAATCGGTCCAAGGTAATGCTTTCCATAGCGGGTAAGCCGATACTGCAGTATGTCGTGGAAGCGCTGGCCCAGAACGGGATCCGTGATATTGTGCTCTTGGTCGGCTACCACAAAGAGCAGATATTTGACTATATGGGCTCGGGGGAGCAGCTGGGCGTGGCCATCACCTACGTGACCCAGGAGAAACAACTGGGAACGGCTCATGCTCTGGCGCAGGCTAGAGACGTCATCAAAGGCGAATTCCTGGTCCTGCCCGGGGACAACCTGATTGAAAGGGCCACCATTACTCGGTTCGCCGCTGTCAGGCCGGAAGCGTTACTGGTAAAGCGGGTAGATAACCCGGCGAGATACGGGGTGGTGACTATTGACCGCGGTAAGGTGCGGGGAATCGTGGAAAAGCCCGAGGAAGCCAAGAGCAATATCGTCAGCACCGGCATCTATGCCTTTACCACTCGGATTTTCGACTTCATTGAATCCGAACTGGGAATCCCTGATGTCCTGAACCGCCTGGTAGACCGGGGCGGTGATATTACCGTCGAGGAGACTGACGGTACCTGGTGGGACGTTATTTACCCGTGGGATATATTAAATCTTAATGATTCCATTCTTCACGGGATTCGGGCCAGTCTGGGCGGCACTATCGAAGGGGGCGTTTCCCTGAAAGGGCAGGTCTCGGTGGGTAAGGGTACGGTGATACGTGCCAACTCCTATATCGCCGGCCCGGTGGTTATCGGGGATGGCTGCGATATCGGCCCCAACGTCTGCCTCCTGCCGGCCACCAGCATCGGTAATAACGTGGTTATTTCACCGTTCACCGAGATTAAGAACAGTGTCATCGGTGATGATGTTAATATCGGTCCCGGTAGTATGATGCAGGACTCGGTCATTGACAGGGGCTGTGTTATCCAGGGGCACTTCATGGTCAGTAGCGGTCAGGAGGAGATTGGGGTTGACCATGAGCACCATCTGGTGAACGTGGGCGCCATGCTGGGTGAAGGTTGTCGCTTGGGCAATAACGTGGTCGCCCATCCTGGGGTCATCGTGGGTAACTACAGCCAAGTCCAGCCGTTGAAGCTGATTCGTGGCCGACTGCCTGATCGGAGCCTGATAGTCTAGAGCTTATAAATTATGTGCGGTATTGTTGGTTATATTGGCGAGAAACAGGCCGGGCCCATTCTGCTCAACTGTCTCTCCTGGCTGGAATGCCGGGGATATGATTCCTGCGGTATTGCCGTGGCCGGAGGCGACCTCACGGTATATAAAAATGCCGTCCGGGTGAAGGCTCTGGAAGAAACATTGCCGCCGGGGATTAAAGGGACGGCAGGTATCGGTCATACCCGGTGGGCCACCCACGGCGAGCCGTCCCAAGTTAATGCCCATCCCCACGGCGATTGCGCTGGTAAGATCGTCGTGGTGCATAACGGGGTCATCAATAATTTCCAGAAATTGAGGCAGCAGCTGAGCGGCGAGGGGCACAGCTTTATTTCGGAAACGGATACCGAGGTAATTCCGCACCTGGTGGAGAAATATTATGACGGTGACCTGGCCAAGGCGGTGGCTATAGCCCTGGATGAAGTGGTAGGTTCCTATGCCATAATCGTGATGATGGCTGGAGAACCCGGACTGGTGGCTGCCCGGAAAGACAGTCCCTTGATAATCGGTATCGGCGACCGCGAGAACTATATCGCCTCGGATGTACCGGCGGTACTGGACTATACCAATAGAGTTATCTATCTGGAGGATGACGATATCGGCGTGATTACCGCTGATGATGTTAAAGTCACCAGGCAGGGCGCCGGTGTTGACCGGAAAAGGCACCGTATTTTGTGGAGTATGGAAGACGCCCGAAAAGGGGGCTACGGGCACTTCATGCTTAAGGAAATTCATGAGCAACCGAAAGTGATACGGGACACTATCCAGGCGTACTTGCTCGCTGAGGAATCAACGGAGGATTTATTCGGACCGGGAGATACTTATCGGGCTAGTATGCTCCTGCTGGCTTGTGGTACCTCCTATCATGCTGCCATGATAGGTAAGTATCTCCTGGAAGAGCTGTTCGGTACCCCTGTGAGGACCGAGCTGGCTTCTGAATTTAACTATCATGGTTACAATATAGCTGTCGATCGGGCTATCGTCATTACCCAGTCCGGAGAGACGGCCGATGTGCTTAAGGCCATGAAAAGGCTGACAGGAGCGGGATGCCCGGTAACCGCTATTACCAATGTGATGGGTAGTACCGCCAGCCGGATGGCCCAGCGGGTGGTCTATACCCGGGCCGGTCCCGAGATAAGCGTGGCGGCAACCAAGAGTTTTATCGCCCAGTTAATGGCCCTGTACTGGCTGGCATTACTATATTCAAAAATTGACATCAGTCAGCGGGATAATCTCGTTACGAAGATGAGGCAGTTACCCGGCAAAGTCCAGCAGGTACTGGATAATGATGCCGTAATTTTGAAATGTGCCGGGCAGTTGGTCGGTTATGACCATACCTTCTTCGTCGGTCGAGGGATAAACTTCCCGGTAGCCATGGAAGGGGCTCTTAAACTTAAGGAGATTTCCTATATTCATGCCGAGGGCTATGCTGCGGGAGAGCTGAAGCACGGCACCTTTGCTCTACTGGGCCGTGAGGCGCCGGTGGTGGCGGTCGTGGCCCAAGACGACACCTATGAAGCCATGCTGACCGGTATCAAGGAAATCAAAGCCAGGCATTCTCCTGTAATTGCCCTGGTGGCTGAGGGTGATGAGACGGTCGGCGAGTTAGCCGATACCGTCATTACCGTGCCCCAGACTGATGCTATATTTTCTCCAGTGGTGAATACCGTAGCCCTGCAGCTCCTGGCATACTACACAGCGAAACAGCGGGGCTGCCCCATAGACTTTCCGCGGAACCTGGCTAAAAGTGTCACCGTGGATTAGGTGCCGTCTGTCTCTTCTTTTCAAGCAAATGGTCGAAAGGGGTGAACACGCCCTTTAGAAGCCATCCAACTCATCCATAAGCTCCCGGTAGCCACTTTGCATCTTGCTGGGAATGTCAACAGACTTCACTTCCAAATCCGGTCACTTCCCGAGGGTGTCTGGCTCTTTAGTCTCTTCCCTGAAATGGTTTAACTTTAGCCGCCGCTTCACGCGCCTTCTCAAGAGTTGTTTGAGCTCCTTGTATGATAAATGTATCCGCATCACTCACCGTAACCATTCTGAAACCCCGGTCTAATGCCCAGTAAACGTTACCGGGACTATTACTTAGATTGGTATGCAGACCGGCTATCTTACCCCTCTTATTGGCTGCTTTTATCACCTTGTCGAAGGCTTCCAGATACCGAGGCTCGTGCCACTTTGGCGGTTGACCAAACCCCATGCTTAAAGACAGGTCGTCATAGCCCATGAATCCCACATCTATACCTTCTACCGATAGTATCTCATCTATATTCCTGATGGCGGCCTCAGTCTCTATCAAAACAATGGTTAAGGTTTCATCATTTGCCGTCTCCAAGTAGTCCGGGTCGAACATGGCTGCTCTCCTTGGACCGAAGCCTCTGATACCGGCGGGGGGATACTTACAGGCCCTGACGGCGTTTTTTGCCTCTTCCTTTGAGCTGACCATTGGGACAATGATACCGTGAGCGCCTATATCCAGAATTCGCTTGATAAGAGCATGGTCGTTCCACTGTGGTCTGACAACAGGCGTGCAGTTGGCTCCCTTCATAGACTGCATCATCTGTTGTAAGGTTTCCAGACCCATGGCGCCGTGTTCCGCATCGAGAAATAGCCAGTCATAACCGACTTGTGATAGCCATTCGGTGACATCCGGATGCCCGAGGGAGACGATTGTCCCGATAGTTATTTCTCCTTTCTTTACTTTCTCTTTAAGTAGGTTCTTCATTATGGTTATCTCCTTTAGTTCGGAGTGTAGTTCACACCTGGGTAATTGTCAAAAACATAATATCTGAAGAATTGACAAATCTGCCATTATTATCCGGCTGAACGAGCTTCCCGGAAATGCGGTAATCGGCACTTTTTACTGGTCAAACATACGTGCCTATCAGGCCCAGCGCATACTTGACAGCGCCGGCTATAAAAGCATCGTCTTTATAGGCGATAGTCTCGCTGGCGGGCCCTACGCAGTGCACGGCACCCCTAGTCGGAGGGCTCGGCTATCGGTCGCCAAATATGGTATAATCTGTCCTAGGGAAATGGCGATTAAAACGGTAGCCACCAATCGTAAAGCTTACCATAACTACCACATCGGGGAAAACGTGGAAGCCGGCCTGGCCCTGACTGGCACGGAGATAAAATCAATCCGGAGTGGGAGAATCAGCTTGGGTGATGCTTATATCCGGCCCCAAGACGGAGAGCTATGGCTGGTGAACGCCCATATTGCCCGCTACCAGGCAGCCAGCTACCTGAGTCACGAGCCGGCGAGGCCCCGCAAGCTCCTGCTGCACCGTAAGCAGATTGAGAGCCTGGCCAGCCAGGTGGCGGAAAAAGGCCTTACCCTGATACCGGTAAGACTTTATCTGAAAGACAGCCTGGCTAAGGTGGCGATAGCCCCNGCAAAAGGTAAAAAACTCTATGATAAGCGGGAGTCCATTGCCCGTCGGGAGATAGAAAGAGAGATTGGACGGGCGACCAAGAGACATAAACTTTGAAGGAGATTGGTTCAAGCCAGTCGTAGTAAGTGGGGACGCGTGGTTTCGACAGGGGAAGTAGNCTNCAGGANTGCANGCTGAGGTGCCACTANCCTCATNAAANNNGTGGCTGAAACGTATAACTGGCGAACCAGNNTTANTTCTTGCNGCCTAACTAAANNGGTNGCACATCCAACCNGNCCNCNCCNCNNNGGGNTGGGATTGGNTGCCGAAANNTTGNGGTGCCNNCNCNNGGACGTCGATAAAAGCGGTGAAAGAAACATCGACTGGCCTGACTAAACTCGGTCAGCAGAGGTTAGCCGGGCAAGATAAAAGAGCTGACTAATCCTGTAGCAGGTTCTGGGCCGCTTCTTCTGGACGGGGAGTTCGACTCTCCCCCGTCTCCACCAAGTATTCCCCCGCCTGCACCTATTTGATAAGTCTCAGAGGAGAATATTGTAGAAGGCTCTCCATCAGCTTGGCAGGGTGGGCGTTAATATGACGATCATTGACGCCAGATATTTTGTCACGAGCCAGACGTATTGCCAGTTATTAAGATACTGAAACCCATTACCCATCACTTTAATGTGTTGATTAAAATACACAAGTAAGAGTATAATTGACATAAATTTACCAGTAGAATATTGCCTAGGAAAGTGGAGGAGGGGGTTTGCCGATGGAGGTAGCACAACTTATTCAAGATAGTATTAAGGAGTTTGCTAACACCAATCCTCTAAACATAATGTCCCAAGTGGACAATCACCGTATCTATGACGGACCGTTAGTACAATTCGCTGACGGCGATGACCCTATCTTCACTGAATACAAAACCATCATTGATTCTAGGCACCTGACACCCCGCGAGGTACTGGCCAAATCCTTTGGTAGAAATCCTCATGATTTCTTAAACGTGTCCGTCATCAGTTGGATACTACCCATTACCAGCCGTACTCGTGAGTCTAATCGCCGGCGTAAGCAGACCCCATCTCGCCGTTGGGGATATACCCGTACTTACAGAGGGTTATTTTTGAAGGCTCTACGTGAATGTATCGTAGAACTTGTTAGCGATATGGGGTACCTAGCAGTGGCACCATTAGCTGCGCCTTACTACAAAAAGAACTTGGAAGAAGGAGTCATGGTTTCAAACTGGTCGGAAAGACATGTCGCTTACGCCGCCGGCCTGGGTACTTTCAGCCTTACCGGTGCCTTAATTACGGAAAAAGGCATGGCAGTCCGCTGCGACAGTATCGTAACTGACTTGGCGCTGCCGGTAAACCCGAGGACTACCCAGGACCCTTTCTCAAACTGCCTGTTCTATGTCAACGGCAGCTGTAAAGTCTGTGTTCAGCGCTGCCCGTCCGGCGCTCTCTCGGAAAAAGGTCTTAACAAAAAGATATGCTGGGATTACATCAATATTAACCTAGTTCCCCTCCGCGAAGTATATGGTGTCGAACGGACAGGGTGCGGGCTCTGCCAGACGGGAGTACCTTGCGAATTTCGTAACCCGGTTAGAAATAAAGGATGTATGTAGTCAGCGAAAGTGGGACAATGTGGGTCTTAGAAGTAACGGACACTTTAGAGGCCACTGCCCTG
>NZCW01000010.1 GCA_002688435.1 Dehalococcoidales bacterium | reverse complement strand
TCTAGCGCCGTATACGCAGTAAGGTAACGAACGAATGTAAAAAGGGGAGAGTATCTAGGCCTATTTACGGATAATCTCGGTATAAAAATTTTTAGTGCTGAAAGTATATTATTTAACATTCCTCATCCGTATTGGAATGATTTTTATTAACTGATACTGTAAATACTATTACGCTTTGATTTTCTATAAGTATATTTAACCAAAGAAAGAAGCTCTAATAGGATGATGGCTGTCTATGAGGCATGAACTCCTTGACTGCATAACACCGTTAGATGCTCTGCCGTTTCCGTATCTATCGTTGTTATCGATCCTAATACCGAATCGATCTAATGTGGGGTGGACGTAATGGATTGAGTCAGGGCATCTATTTCCTCTGGGCTAAGAGTGCCTTTAAAAGGTGCCATGGCGGTATTTGGTCTGCCCTCCGATATGGTATCCCTTATCTCAGTATCACTCAGCGCGGCTAGACTCTCCGAGGTCAATGCTGGACCCAGATCAGAAACTCCCTGTTGTTCTGCTCCGTGACACAGGGCACAGTTAGTGGTATATAATTCCTCGGCGTCTACTGCTGATGGTTGCGGTGTGGGTGCTGGGGTAGGCGCCGCCTCCTGCCCTCCGCAGGAAGTTAAGAGTAGCCCACCTATTATGATGACCGGAAGAATGATTCGACTTGGCATAATGCAACTCCTTCAAACAATTTGTAATAATGGGTATATCTTAATAAATCAGCACGTCTAGAACCATAGATAAGAATAAGCCCAAAAGGTATATCCCGGAGAGTTTAAAATTGGTCCATGCCCGCTCTCTTTTGGGCTGCCTCCATAGCCTGATATTTGAGACCACGAAAAGACCACCCAATAGAAGGGAACCCAGTAGGTAAACTTCATGGAACGAGCCGACGAAATAAATAAGGAAAGAAACCAACAGGAGGAGGCCACTGGATAACAGAATGAAATCAGCCGTCTTCTTCACGCCGGCTAAGACCGGCAGCATTGGTATGTTGGCTTTCCGGTAGCTTTCTTGGTGAGCTAGGGCTAAACTCCAGAAATGACTAGGTGTCCACAGAAATACCAACGAAGCTACTAGAATAGGGACAAGAGACACCTCAGTAGTTATCGCAAACCAACCCGCTAGAATACCGCAACTCCCGGCTAGCCCCCCGATAACTATATTAAGGGAGGTTCGTCTTTTTAGCCACATGGTATAGAGCACACTGTATATCAGGGCACCAGCGAGGATAAATAGAGCTACCAGATAGTTCAGTAGCAGTGCAATCGGTAATGAAACAGCGATGAGCATAAGACCAGCTAGGAAAACTTTGCTGGGACTGACTTTTCCATTGGGGAGAGGCCGGTCCCTCGTCCGCTCCATAACTGCGTCTATGTCTCTATCTAAGTAGTTGTTCAGGAAGGCGGCTCCGGCAGAGGCTAGTCCCACTGCCAGTACTAAAGGTGCACTCATGATCAGAAGGATGTTGCCTTGGTTGGCAACTATAGCCGAAGATAGGGCTGCCATGACCACCAGTATCAGTATCTTTGGCTTGGCCAGACTGATATAGGTCAACAGCATATCCTGTTCAAATTCCCCTTATTAAATAAACTAAGTCTCACTCTAGAGACCACTGCCGATTTTTCTCATGATACCTATAGCACTGCGTCCACTAGGAATCCCACGAGCAGGGTTGCCAGTCCCCCAAGGATACTAACGACTATTAATGCCCAAAGCAACGCCTTATCACTCTTAGTAACCATCTACACCTCCCTTGGCTAGACTTTAGTGTCAGCGCATAGGTACTAGATTAAGCGCCATGAAACCAAGAACAGTTAATGCCATAATCACTACGATGAATATGCCAATGGTTAGCAGGGCTGCTGGAGTGGTTTTGTGTTTCACCATTGTCGGCATGGCTGCTGGTGCCATCCCGTGAATCATCTCCTGAACAGTGGACACTCTCTTTCCGGCTAGAGCCGTCATTACTATTACTAGGATAAATAATGCCCCGGCTAGGACGGCCAGCATTCCGCCCACACCTAAAGTCAGGTTCATCAAGGGGACCCAAGATGCAGGGGCATCACCAGCCAAAGTAATGGAGGCTATCCGGCGGGGTACCCCGGCTAATCCAGCCAGGCTGCCAAAAATGGCCATCAGGAGTAAAGCGCCTGCCATCAGATAGGGCTGTACCTTGGCTATGGCCAATCCCCAGAGTTGCCTCCCGGTGAGTATGGTGACCCCGTAATAAATAGCCCCCATATAGATTAGGTTGGCCCCGCCGGCAGCCATGGGGTGGATGTACGCTGGGACGGCAAAAGTATTATGAAGAACGGGCGCCAGTTGCTCTTGGATTAGCATATAGGAAAGCACCCCACCCGCGGCTAGCGTCACTATCCCCATAGCCATGGAGCCAAAAGCCGGGTTGCCCCAGGGTAGGTGTCTCATCCAGGTCAGAAAACCGTGTCCAGCCGACCTTATCCTGGCTTCCAGCATGCCCAGGATAATGAACATGTGGAGAATGGTAGGGGTACCCACTAGTAGGGAGAGTGTAGAGCCTATGGACTTTATGCCCTGGGGAATATTGGGATCCACCAGTAAGTGATAGAGGAAAGTGGGGGGCACAAAGAAAGGGTAAAGCAAGAACAGCGCCTTAGCTATTTGCTTGGGGTAAATCGACTTAGCATCGGCGGTGAGTTCCACCAGAATATAGGCCACCCCCACCAGGGTCAAGGCAGGCATATAATGGTAGATGTGGAATATGACGTGCCAGTTCAGTCGGTAGGAGTTAGCATAATAAATGATAGATATTGGGTCAGTGTAGAGCAGACCCACAGACCATAGAAAAGCAGGGATGAATACCTTCAAGGCGAGGATGAGGCCGGGCACGGCAATGAATAGCCCGGCGATGGCAGCAAAACTGGATATGGGTATGTCCCTGAGAAAGGCTGCCCAACTACTAAAGCTTCCTCTGTGCTCCACTGCCCCCACCATAGTCATAATGAAATTAATCACGATGAGTCCCATACCTATGCTGAGCATAATGAAAGCCAGATAGATGAGAGGGGTCCCCTCGTATTGGGCCGATAGTGGTACAGGAACTGTATAAGAAGTCTCCGCGCCCAACAAGATACCCACGCCGGCGCTAACCGCTCCTGTCACCATAAACCAGAACCCTGTCCAGCCCAGGCGGCGGCTCCACAGACTGCGGCCAATTAGTACTGTTCCCGCCGTGATAAGAAGCCCAGTCTGGACAAACCCTAGCCAGAAGATAAACATAAAGATGGAGTGCCCGGTCAGTGTCCGGTAATAAAAGGTGGGTGAACCAATGGAAATAGCCGGAGTCCTTACCAAGAGCATCAATAGGGCCATCACTCCGGCAATGACCAGTAGGGCAATGCCCACGGCAAAAAAGGTGAAAAGTAACTTTTTATCCCGAGGGTCAACCTTAATTTTGTCTAAAAGCGTCATAGATTAATGCCACTCCTTACTGGGTTGGCCGATCCATATATAGCCTGGTTTTTTCCGGAGGTAGGTTAAAATGCTCAATGAATTGGCGGGGTATCCCAGGCGTGCCCGGCGTTATCTTACCATCCAGCTTGCCATCAGTCATATCTGCTGCTCGAAGGAGTTCTCCTTCTTTCTCTGATAGGCCGTGGTAGTGCCAGTATCCCCACTCACCATGGGGTGCCATAAAGAACCCGAAAGCAGCCATGGGTGTTGGTGGGGTCCAGATTAATTCAGGGTCTATAGCGGCGACCTGGTCAATGTACAGGTCGTGATGCAGCCAAGTAGGTAGTGGGATGTCAAGGATTCCAATTCTCTGATACCAGGGCACTACCTCCACGGGATAGGGCTCCCCTTCTACGATAATTTTGGCTTGCATGATGTGGTGTCCGAGACCGCAGTACTCGGTGCAGACGATAAGGATCTCACCGGGTAGACGGGGCTCGATAGTAATCATAGTCATAGGTCCCGGCGGGATGACATTGTTTAAGCTGAAAGGCTGTAATAGGCCATGCTGGTCAACGTGGATCAGGGAAACGCCATGGATCACATCTGGGGAGTAGAAGTGCAAATTATATTTCCTACCCGTTTCCAGCCGGATTACCCGGGGGATAAAGGCATACTGCATTGTCAAAATGTAAACACCACCACTGCTGGTTAGTCGTACCGAACCATCAGGCTGCCCGTACTTCTTCGTCTGCTCCTCCAAGCGCCAGGTAAAATAATCGGGTTGCTCTATATTGGTCATGGCGTGGCCATGGGCCTCTCCTCCAGTCGCCCCTAAAGCAGACCAAAGGGGCACCATGAGCAATACGGCAAAAGCGATAATAAAAGCCGTTATTAGATAGACCGTGGACGATTTCATCTCGACCTCTCTCGGGTGGCTCCTCGGCGCCGCCTGAAGATGACCCATTCCACCGCCCCTAGGACAGCTGCCGCTGCTACAGCTAGGGTCACTTGCCAGTTCAATCCCCGCCTCTCAAGCACAAAGGAGGACCAAGTGGAAATGTGCTTTTGGCCTCCCCGGTTGCCATGGTGTCCATGCCAGGCAGCGAAGGCGACGGGGATGGTCCATCCGGGCTGGATTTTATACCTGTCCTGTTTACGAGGAAAGGTGATAACCACATGCCAAGTATGGCCCCAAGCGGCCTTGCCTCTGCCGTCCTGCTTGCTATCAGAAGTGAGGTGACCAAAGCCAGAAGCCACCAGTTTTTCTACCGAAGTCTTTTCCTTAAGATCAGGGTTGGACAAGGGACTGCCTGCTGCCCATCCCGCGTTGAAGACCTTATCTGCTGGCCATTCCTTCCCTTCCTTTCCATAGTCGGCACCTTCTATCATCTCACCCGGCCCTTTTCCGGCGTAGGGATAGAAGTCCACTACCATTGCGGGGAACTCCTCATCCACGTCATAACGGGGGGCGAACTCCCAATCCGCTTTCCACTGGTAGATAATGACCTCATTATCCATCTCTCCCATGCCAAAGTAGGGGATGGGCCTGGTAATGTCAGCGGGGATTTCCAAGGCTAGAGCATCCCCGTAGCGGTCGGTTCTCCCGATGCCTTGCTTTGGCATCTCCGGTGTTTCCTTCCCCATCCATTCCTCCAGAGTTTCAATAAGGAAGCCGACCTTCTCCTCATCGAAGAGGGAGCGGACCAAGAGATCCTGAGGTGTTTCCGACGTTTCCTTAGGCTTTACTATCGTCTGGGGGGCCAGAGGTATCCTCAGTGGTTCCGCCAGTCCCCAATCCGGTGCTAAGTAGTCCATAGGTACTTGGGATACCCGCCGAGAGACAATAAGGGGTGGATAAGCCACAGACACAGCCTCCACAGTCTCTTGGGCATAAACCTTCTCTTGCCCGAGGACGGTGGAAAGGACCCAACCGGCCAAGCCAGCTGCCCCCCATCTCAGGAATCTTCTCCTTGTCGTTGCCCTCCTCGTCGTTGCCATAGAGACTCCTTACATTAGAGTAATAAGCTCGCCGTCCAGGTATCTTCTCATAAACCCATTCTCTCGACCGGGGCTGAAGCCGGTGGTAGCCGGTTCCCAGATGCCTCTACTATCTGGTCCTCCGTCCTCTGCCTTGGTAATTTTCACCAGGGTCTCTTTGGGTACGGTGTTAATGGCGTGATTATCTCCCTCTCCGCCGAAGAGGAAGCCCATGGAAACCTTCTTTTTGTGGAACAGAGTGTCCGTCTGGTGCATGGGCATATGCCAATTACGGGTGAAGCTTTGTTGAGAGCCATAGCGGAAGTTGGCTTGGTATCCCGTCCCTTCGGAGATGGCTCGGCCGTCAGGGCGGGTTTCGTGAGCCTTTACGCTCTTCTCTGTGGCGATGTAGGGCGCGTGCTTCATCATGGTGAAGTTATAGGGGTAGGACGGGTTGTATTTGACTCTCAACATGCAACGGGCCACTCGGTAGAATGGGTCATTAGGCTTCCAGCCGATGTAGGGTCGGTCCTCCGGATTGGCATCTACGTAGACATAGTCGCCATCATTGATTCCCAAGTCTTTAGCCGCTTGGGGATTTATGTGGAGCTGGTGTTCTCCCACGCCTGGACTTCTTTTATCCATACGATAAGGATCACCGAAGTTTGAATCCCAGATGAGATTCCAGTCTGTGTCGCTCCATTGGGAGTGGACACGGTGTCTGGTCTTGGGGGTCACACAGTAGAAATTATACCCTTTCTCCCAGAGGAAGTTCTTAGTGTTTTTTACCTCCTCCCAAGGCAGTCTGATGTTGCGAACCGTTCTCTCATCCCAGTGGGTGGCCTCTCGGTCAATGCCGTAGTCGTCGGGGCGAATATAGGGATTACTACTCACGATAACATTGGGTAGGTAGGGAGTCGCCTCTGGCCCCTCTCTGTGGACGATAAAGTTCTCTCCATATTCGATAGCCTCAGGCAGGTCGGTATAAGCCTGAATTCGGCCGTGGTCGGTATAGAAAGGTATGTCCTCATGGATCTGCTCCCAGAAAGGGATCCGGGGATAGGTACGATAGAGCATCAGGGCAACTCCCGGCTCTCCGTATTTCCCTTGCATAATGTCATCCAGCTTATATCCGGCCGTGGTAGTACAAGTATCCAGCATCCGCTGCATATAGACCTCCCGCCGACCTTCTAGAGCAAATTTCCAGACGTCAGCGAAGCGCTTATCATCTAAAATTTCTCCCATCTTCGCTGCCAGTTCAGCGAGGATGACGATGTCGTCTTTACTGTCGTAAAGGGGTTTAATTCCCCCTTTCCAGATTTGCAAGAAGGGGTTGGAGCAAGAGGAGGTGACCTCCAGTCCCTCGAATTCCATCCAGGAGTTGGCTGGAAGGGCGAAATCAGCGTATTCGACGGAGGAGGTCATGTTGATGTCCACCGAGATAATCATCTCCACCTTGGTGTTGGTATTCTTTATCATCTCGTAAGCCCACTTGGCGTTGTTTAATAGGTTAACGTTATTAAAGAACATCATCTTGGTAGGGGTGGGCATATGGGTGTGGCCAGTGAATACCTTACGGCCGTACTTAGGGGTCTCCACGATGAGAGGTTTATCACCGTGATTCCAATAGGCTGGCTCCTCTCCCTTGGTGTAAGACTGTACCTTCACATTCTTACTAGGGGCGTTGGCATCGAGATTAAGGTTGAAGGGGTCTTCCTTCACCCAGCCGATAAACCCCGGCCCTGACCAGTCAGATCCTTGAAAGTTAGCCGCCTTGTAGTTCCCGGCCCAGGTGTGGGAGCCAGCCCCGGGCTTACCGAGATTTCCGGTAAGCATCAAAGGCAGGTAGGTACTTCTGTTGATCTCTGTGGCGTGGAACCAGTGGTTTATCCCCTCGCCGTTGTGAATTGCCGCCGGTTTAATGGTGGCGATATCATGGGCGAGCCTTGTAATCAGCTCTTTAGGGGTATGGGTAATCTGGTAGACGGTCTCTAGGTCGTAGTCTCTGAGATGGATCTTATACATTTCAAAGAGGGGCATGACCTGGATATTTTCTCCCTGCACGGTCTGGATGGTGTAACTTCCATCCAAAGCCGGGTCTAACCCCTTCCGGGACATCTTGCTGCCAATGTCCTCACGGGTAATAGCCTGAGGGCTGTTGGTGGCCGTATCCCACACTACAAAATCGCCGATGATTTTCCTCTGCTTCTTGGTCAGCCCCTGAATCTTAAAGCTAGGCTCTCCGGAAAGGTCGGCATTTTTGTAATCGGGGAAGATATCAGCCGCTCGGAGTCTCCGTAAATTATCGGTTCGTACCAGTAACGGCATATCGGTGTAGCGTTTAACGAAATCCGCGTCGTAGAGTTCTTCATCGATCAGGATTTTACTAATGCCTAGGAAGAGGGCCGCGTCGCTCTGGGGTCGGATGGGTAGCCAATAGTCGGCCTTAGTCGAAGGTGGACTATACTCGGGGGAAATGACTACGATCTTAGCCCCTCGCTCCATGCATTCAATAAAGAAGTGGGAATCAGCCATCTTATTTTCCACTAGATTTTTGCCATCTAGAATGATGAGCTTGGAAAAGCGGAGGTCGTTAAAGTCACAATCGGAAGTCTGAAGCCCATGGACCCAAGGATGCCCTGGCGCTTGGTCACCATGCCATGTGTAGTTAGACCAGTTACGTCCGCCCTTAGCCTCGTCGGGACTAACGCCACGGATACGACTATCAAGTAAGGCCATGGAATTGCTCAGCCGGTAGACACCGTATTTCCCGAACACTCCTAGCAGTCCCATGCCACCCCGGAACTTCAAAGTCCTAGTGCCAGCTCCCCCCATCTCCTCAATCATCTCTGGGGGATAGCCTTGTTCTCTAAGACGGCGGGCCCCTTCTTCCTCACTATATCGTTGAGCGATGTTGACTATCCCCTGGGCAATGTAAGTGTAGGCGGCATCCCAGGACGTGCGGAGAAGCTCATCCTGTCCCCTGGTATCGAATTTGTATTTAGCTTTGTTCTCGGCGGTGAGTTCGGGGAAACCATCATCAGCCCACTGTTTCCACCCCTTGCGAATCAGGGGATACTTTAGCCGGTAGGGGCCATATACCCTGCGATGCATGGTGTAACCCTTTTGACACATCCTGGGGTTCCATGCGGGGGTGGCTTTATTGCCATAGATGTCGCTATACCGCTGGACGTCATAATTCTGCTCCGTCCGGGTGACGATGCCGCTCCGAACGAAAGCCTTTACCCGGCAGGCATGGGTGTCATTGGGGGAACACACGTAGGTGAACGCATGCTCGTATTTATATTGCTCTTCATAAATCTGCTCCCAGTCCCGCTTAGGGTAGACCTCGAGGGGATTCCCTACTTGCACCGGAATTTCTAGAGCTTGGACTTGGAGTGGTCTGAGCGCCAGCCCACCTAAAGCTGCCCCGGCTCCGGTTCCGGCCACTCCCTTAAGAAACTGCCTACGGGTAAGTTTCATAGCGTTACCCCTTCCTTTTTACAACGCATCCTGTAGTATTCGTAGCACTGTCCACAGATACCCTCTTCCCGCGTCCAAGTAGGGAAGTCCCTCTGGATAACAGGTAAGGTTCCAGACTCCGGGTCAGCCCACTCGAAAGTCGGGAATTGACACAAGGGGCAGAAGATCCCGGGGATAGGCGCCGAGGGCACCTCCCCCACGCCCACTCCAAGCAAGCCTAATCTTGCCGGATCCTCTGCCAGCTCCAAGAGCTGGGTGTGGGTTATGTCCTGAGCGCTCCAAAGCCATTGAAAGACCGCCATTCGTTGCCGTCGAGGCAAGAATGAGAACAGTTGCTCAAACTCCCGTTGCCGCTCTTCCCTGTTGGTTATTCCCCCTTGTCCTCGCCGCTCCAGACGACCATCGATATAGGTATCCCATAGCACCTGGTAGCGCCGGGGTACCAGACGTTCCTGAACTTGGTCTAAAAGCTCATCCCGATAGCCAAAACCAGGGTCTAGCATGTCCGAAATATGCATAAGCTCGTGGCGTAGGAAAGGTTCCAACCACTCCGGTCCTCGGAATCGTTCTACCCGGAGTCTAATACCCATCTTTGTTCGGTCTCGTCTCAACTCAGTACCTTCTTCTCTAAGGCTAACAGTTTTAAACACCAGTACCTCCTCTAATCCTTGCAAGGTAGGGAATTCTGCCAAGAGAGCGTTCAGTAGCTTCCCCAGCTGGCGTTCCTCAAAAAGGGTGATATAGGCAGCGGCAAAGGCCCCTCCTCGTTCCCCCTCAGGGAACTCATAAATTGCCTCCAGCCGATGCTGGCATATTTCGGCAAACGCCCCATTGTGCCTAGCTTCCATCCTCACTATCTCCTCCAGAAGTCGGGGCTCCCATCGTATCTTTATTGTTCTACCTCGTCGCAAGGGGATAAGCCTCCGTCGAGATCAAATAAAGACTGCAGTGGCACATCTGGGAGAGCCTCTTCTCCCAGTGGACTAGGATGGGCACCTAGCTCTCTGGCTTCCATTTCCAACCAGACTCGGGCCACCTTGGCCAGCCGACGATACAATCCCTCCACCCCGCGCTCTAACCTTCTCAGGAATAGAGGTGCCCAGCGGCTCAGATGTTTCTCCACGAAGCGGCGCTGCCCATCGCGACATACCGTAGCCCCTTCCTCGGTCCCCGAAACTAGGGCGTATGCCTCTCTATAGCTCAAGAAATACATAAACTCCAGCTCAGTTCCTATGTGATCTAGCCGCTCACCACTGGCTGCTTCCACACCAAAGGCTCGGTAGAAAGCAGCGATCTCTGCCATAGATTGGGACTGCATGAAAACATGACCTTGACCGTATTCCATCTCGTAGGCTGGGTAATCCTGCCGTATGGTATGGCCGAAAGCCCGAATATACTGGGCTTCCAGTTCCACTCGAGGTGGAATCTTAAGCTGACTAATAAGCTTAATGGTGTTTTCCCCTAATATCCTCGCCGCCTGCTGTACCCTGCGGTGCGGCTCGGCCAAGGAAAGCCGAGGATATGAGAAGCTGCGGGCTAAGAAAAAATAGACCTCGCTCCTGGCTACAGCCCTTGTCGTCAGCTCTTGCCTAGATGCTGTTATAATGCTTGTCTGGTCGGACATGGATAGGTTCTTCTACTTTCACTCGAACTATCTCTTTTCCATCTCGGTCTAAACCGATAGCCGTATCATTGTACATTTCCCATTTCTTGCCGTTGATAGTGGTCTCAAAGACTTTTTCCCCGGGCTCGATCTTATAGCGGAAGATGATACGCTGGTCGGTGCGGAAGAGTTGGAGCACAGCCAGCAGCTCCCGGTCGGGGGCGATGTATCTTTCAATGGCCTCGTCTACACCGGGGCCAAACATCTGGTGCAAATAGGCCCGCGGTACCCAGCGGGGAGGGATGTAATAGCCATTGGGCTCGGTTCCAAATTGGGGATAGAGAGGTAGAGCTACTCGCGCCACCCGGACCAGGTAATACAGAGGGTTGTAACGCTCGGTGGCCCATTGCCCATCCCCATCAATGGGTACCAGCCCCTGTAGTCGTATCTTACCCACGCAAGCAGTCATGCATCGGGTTTCCATAGGCAACCCATTAGTCAGCGGATCCTTCCCTTCAATACGGGGATAGCACGCTATGCATTTTTCACTAACCCCGGTGGTTGTGCGGAACATTGGCCTTTTATAGGGACACTGCTCCATACACTTTCGGTAACCCCGGCAACGCTTTTGGTCTATGAGGACGATGCCATCCTCCGGGCGCTTATAGATAGCCTTTCTGGGACAAGCTGCCAGGCACGCGGGATAAGTGCAGTGGTTGCATAGTCTTTGCAAATAAAAAAACCAGGACTGGTGCTCTGGAAGCTGGGCTCCTTTGCCCCACCAGCCAGATTTTCCAGGGAGGGCAACGCCGGTATCCTCATAGATATTAGGAAAGCGCCATTCCTCCTCAGTGGGAAGATAGCCGACGGCTACTTCTTCCCTCTGGGGGGATTTCTTGGCCGCTTCGAATATAGTAACCCCTTCGTATTTCCCATGGGGCGCTTCTTTGCTTCTCAGGTTGCGGCTCCAGATCTGGCCCCCAGGGTTGGCCTCTTCCAGTAGTTGGAGGCCCTTCACGTCCCAGAACTGGGGATAGCCTCCGAAAGGTTTGGTTTCCACGTTATTCCACCACATATATTCCTGGCCTTTGGAAAAGGTCCAGGTAGACTTGCAGGCCATGGTGCAGGTCTGGCAGGCAATACAACGGTTGGTATTGAAAACAAAGGCAAACTGCCAACGAGGGTGAGCTTCCTGATAAGGGTAATAGGCCTTTCTCCCGAGGTGCCAATTATAAACTTCCGGCACTACAGCNCCTCCTTACATTTCCATATCGTGGTCCGCCGGTGCTATAGGTGTGATCACGGGCTTCTTCTCTGTAGCCCGATAAAGATAGTGTATTACCTTCCATATCTCCTCTGTGGAGAGGTCGCCTGTGTGCACTGTCTCTTGGCGGCCACCTCGTCCTACCCCCCAGGTTCCATAGGTGGGCATCGCCGAATTATACAGGTTCTGCACTCCACCCTCGTTTATCCTCCAGAATATATGCTGGATGGAATGATGCTCTAAGGATCCACCAGGTTGGCGAAAATCCGCTGGCGGCTCCGGGAAACGAAATACCGAGGCCCACTCTCCTCTACCGTCCAGATTCTTTCCGTGGCAGGAAGTACAGTTGGCCTCATATAGTTTCTTCCCAGGCTCTACATCCTCCACATCCCACTGCCGCCATCTCCATGCCCAGTCCGGTATATCTAGTGCCTGTATTACAGCCTCGGGAGGGGTGGGTACGTGTCCGGGGAAGGGGTTCTCCAGGGGCTTATAGCTTAGGGGATTATAGGAATGAGTTAAAGGGAGCGTGACTAGGAGTACCACCGCTCCTAAAACTAAGGGTGCAAGGATAAGAACAACCAACTTTAAGTGCGCCATAATCCTTTCCTGTTCCCCACCAGCTTCAGTTCTTTTTAAAATTACCAGCTACTAAGATGCCTACCAAGGCCGAATTCAGTATATCACACCTGATTTTTGGAAAGCAAGCATTTTTGGGCTTATTACTCAATCTTGGTTGGTGTCCATATCCACCACCTCCACCACCAACCAAGATTGAGTAATAAGGCTGTTTCTTATTAATTATGCGGCCGATTCTATTGACTGTCAAGATATTCCTCGATTGCCACCTTCATCAACTGAGGATCATACCAACCTTGTTTGCCTATGATCTTCCCATCACTATCTATGAGATAAGCAATATTTGGAGCTGGCCCATAGGTGCACCAAAGCGGATTATCCATTTCGTCAATTAACACAGGAATTGTTATACCAAGTTCTCGAACCATTTGTGTAGATTGAGCAACTCGTTCCTGGTAAGTTGCCGGCTGAGTCAGTGGATTACCCCCCTTATCGTGACTTGCTGAAGTCGTCCATTCTTCGCCGGTATATGGACAGGCCGACCCAACTGGATGAGCTTCGACGCCGTAGATGATGATGAATTGCACTCTACCATCATAGTCGGACTGCATTAGCTCGGTAGCAACGACCCGCTGCCGGAAAGGTGGTCAGGTAAAAGATCCGAAGACCATTACCACCGGTCTTTCCACCAGTAGCTGGGAAAGTCGAAACTCAGCACCCTGAGTATCTTTAAGGGTAAAGTTTACTGCTCTTTGCCCAATTGATAATCCGACATCTTTAAAATCATTCCCAACCGTTTCAGCACGTTGACAGTTCCTGCTCAATTCCTCTAAAAGTACAGGTTCCACAAACCCACTAGCTGGTGCTGGTGCTGGCTTTGGTGCCGGCGCTGGCTTTGGAGCTGGAGCTGGTGCTGGTGCTGGTGCTGGTGCTGGTGCTGGAGCAGGAGCAGGTTGGTTACAGGAAACAAGGGTTGATATAAGCAACAGACATACGAGACTAATAGTTAATGATTTAAATGCTATTCTAATATTCATCAGTCGATTGTGATTGTATTCCCCCGAAACGTCATCATTATAAAGGTATTTAATTATTATCTCAAACTGTGCTTGATTTAGCTTCAAATTTTATTACCATTGAACAAACATCGGGATGTCTACATACAGTAATTTAGAGCCAAAAGTAATATTCAGATAACATCTGGGGATTAAAAGAGCGGGGGCAATAATCCTTCGCCCAGTTCATAGAGGCAATTAAACTAATCTAATTAAGGTATTTAAGAACTGGTTACTTTCCTCTTTGTTAATCGTATTGCTAGGAGATAGAATCAATCGGTGTATCGTTTCCCCCTCAAATTGTGTAACACCCCTTGAATTCCTTCCAGACCAATGTTTTAGCAGGATAGTAGACATAAGCAAATCTTTCTGGAACATTGAGATAAGCACTTGGTTAATCACCTTGTTCGGTTCTATACCAATGAAATAAAACATGAAAACGGATTTATCTTGCGCTAAGAATTCCAGCAACTTATCAATATTATAACCTTTAGGATTTGAACTTAGTATCATAATTTTAGTTTTTATATCGGTCTCCGTATAATAGTTGTCAAATGTCTTAACGTAATCACCGAGAGTATTCTGTGTTCTAAAACTGGGAATCACATTATCACCATTACGTAGGGCTTGAAGCAGTTTATCTCTTAAACTATCGTCTTCACCAGCAATTAAGTATTCTATGATTCTTCCACGGATGTTAACATTGGGGATAAACCCAGCAATTATAATTGTATGTGGTCAGCGAAAGTGGGACAATGTGGGTCTTAGAAGTAACGGACACTTTAGAGGTCACTGTCCTGCTCCCTGGCGATTCTATTATAGTTCTTTCTTTCTGCTAATGTCCTGCTTTTTGCCTCCTTCCTTTTCTGGATTATCTCGAGATGCCTGCCGGTGTAGACGTCATAGGGCGTGACATCACCGAGGCCTTCG
>NZCW01000009.1 GCA_002688435.1 Dehalococcoidales bacterium | reverse complement strand
CGCCTCGGCATTTTCCTGGCATCTTTTCCTTCACCAAACACGGTACCGCGCGGTCCCGTCTCCAGGGCGCCCGCTATCTCTTCCCGGGTGAACAGAATCCGCCGCTCCGTGTCCAGGCAGTAAACTCCCGTCTCACTCAGGAATTCCAGGCCCGCTTCCCATACCCTGTCCGCCAAATCGTCATCCGCCGGCACCGGGTGCTGTGGGTCATATTTGATGTCATACTTCTCGATTACCTTACGCAGGTTAGGTACGAAAATCTCGAGCTCGAAATCACGCTCCGTGCAGATTGGCCCATTAAGAGCCCTTTCCACAACCGTGGCAAAACTTATCACCGTCAATCTCCTCCCTACTTTTTGGCTACCGCTTTTAACGCCAGGGCGGCCGCATCCCCGGCCGTCCTCCCGTACCCGTCGGCGCCAATGCTGTCCGCCCACTCCTGACTGGTGGAACCGCCGCCGATAAGGACGCGGTACTTGCCGCGCGCTCCCCGCGCCTCAAGATGCTCGATGATGCTCTTCTGTTGCGGCATGGTAGTGCTCATTAAAGCCGAGGCGGCAATGATATCCGCCCCGGTCTCCTCCGCTTTGGTAACGAAGGCCGAAGCGGCGACATCGATACCCAGGTCAAAGACTTCAAAACCGCTCATTTTCATCATAGCCCCGACAATATTCTTACCAATCGAATGGACATCACCTTTGACCGTACCGAGGACGACGCGTCCCGCTTTCTGGCGTTCGGTGCCGGTTTCCAAGAGCTTAGGTTCGAGAATTTTCATCGCGTTTTCCCAGGCTTCCGCCGCCAGCATCATCTCCGGCAGGTAGATTTCATACCGGGAGAATTTTTCCCCGACGTCCTTCATGCCCGGGGACATGCCCTTCTCAATAATATCGGTGGGCGTCATGCCTCCCTTGAGGGCAGCTTCAATAGCGGCGGCTAGCTTGTCTTTCTCCCCGGCGGTAATGGCCGTACTTAACCGCTGGTAAGTGGACTCATCTGGCATTTAATTCTCCTTTTGTATCCTCTCATGGGTCAATGTTAGCAAAGGCGCTAGTAGTTGGTCAATACTCTATTCTCGTTAACGGTGAAGGAATAGACACTGTTTAGAGGAACTGTTTTTCCACTTCGGCCGCTGCCTTCTCAATGGCGTTGAAGACCATGCCTAGTTCGTCATCGGTCATAGTTAATTGCACCATCAACATGATTATGTCCCCGTACCAGGTTGAGCAAGGGAGCAGTACTCCGTTTTCCAGTCCGACTTTACCGACGAGGTTGGCTACGGCGGTGCGGTCGGTAAATCTCTCCTTGGTGGTCTTGTCCTGGACAAACTCCACACCGGCTAGGACACCGTTGACGCGGACATCACCCACTACCGGAGATTTGTCTCTGATGGCGCCAAGTTCTCGTGTCATTATCTCACCTATCTCCGTAGCCCGGGCCAGCAGGTTATGTTTCTCCACGTAATCAATGCCCGCTATTCCCGCCGCCGCGAGATAACCCATACCGCCGAAAGTATAGCCGTGCTGCAGGGTGTTCTCGCCGGTGAATACCTCGGTAATCTCACTTTTGACGTGCGTGCCCGCCAGCGGTCCGCAGCCCCAGGATATGCCCTTGCCCATGGTAATCATATCGGGCACAATCTCGTATTTTTCGCATTCAAACCAGAAACCGGTCTTGCCGAAGCCGGTAATGACCTCATCCATGATCATTAGAATCTCATACTCGTCACAGAGGTCACGAATCCGCTGCATGTATCCGGGAGGAGGTGGTATGATGCCTAGGCCGGTATTGGTGGCCTCGCCGATAAAGGTGGCGATGGTGGACGGGTCTTCAAACTCAATGACCTGGCGGAACTCCTCGGCGCACAGGAGGTTGCACTCGGGATGGCTAAGGTGGAACGGGCAGNGATAGCAGTTCGGCGCATGAAAAGCGACAAAGCCGGCCATAAGCGGTTCAAAGGGCACTCGGCGGAAGGTATGGCCACTGGCACTGGCAGTGCTCAGGCTCATCCCGTGGTAGTCACCTGGGTAGCGGTGAATTATCTTATACTTGCTTGCTTGGCCCATTATCTTCCAGTAATGTCGGGCTATCTTGATGGCGGCCTCATTGGCGTCGGTGCCGTTGCTGCCGAATATGGTGTATTTCAGGCTGCCGGGAGACCGGGTGGCGATTTTCTGGGCGAGCCAGACCACCGGTTCCGTGGGTACGAACAGGCTGGGCGTGGTAGTGGCGATATTTCCCATCTGGTCAGAGACGGCGGCCATGAGTTCCGGGAGGTTAAAGCCGAGAGGGACTGCCCCGCCGGCCGAGTTCGGTTCTAACAGGCGATGGCCGAAGCTGTCAACAATGTATCGTCCCTCCGCCGACCGGACAATCGATACCGGACGGCCGAAGAACGAGGCGTCTCGCCCAAAGGCCGGCCATAAATACTCCTTAGCGGTGGCTACCAGCTTTGCTACTTCGTCAGATTGCATTTCGGTCATACCTCCTGTTTTAATCCGGGCTATATCCGTTTATCGGTTGCGGTTGAAGAGACAATGGTTATTTATTCCTTATAAGTTAATTCAAAATCGTGGCTGTATTTCCCGGCTACAGCCTGGAATACTTTGACCCCCTCGTCAATAATTTCCGGACCGATGCCATCCCTCGGCCCAACGGTAATTTTCCC
Organism: Dehalococcoidales bacterium; assembly: GCA_002688435.1. Lineage (GTDB taxonomy): Bacteria > Chloroflexota > Dehalococcoidia > Dehalococcoidales > RBG-16-60-22. Next base: position 53,117 of record NZCW01000009.1, on the reverse strand, counting down.
TTTCAGGGAATTACCTCCTGTGCCCTCATTATTTCGATGATTTGACATCGACAAAAAGCGTGGAGACGATGTCAAAATATTGAATGGTGGCATCGGGAATGACGGCGACTCTAGCGCCGTTAGGGTAGTCCGTCTCAAGTGTAGCCCTGACCTCTTCCCAGGTCCGGGACCAGTTTACCGAGGCCAGCGGCGCCAGCCAGTCGATACTTACCTTATTCTTATAGGGCATCTGGAGAATAAATTTGCTGACCTTAGGTGCCAGTGGTGGTTCCCGACAGGCCCGCCCGCCGATGTGGTGGCCGAAGCTTCGGCGTAGGTAGTGACAGACCTCGCCCCATGGGTTATTGGTTATCATGACCAGGGTACCGCCGCTCTCCGGTACCAGCGATTCGGCCACTATCTTGCCGATTAAGGTTTCATTTACCTTGGCGTTGCAATTGCCCACCACTACGTCTGGCTCTTCTGGTGTGGGAGTATAATAATGTTTTTGGGCCAGTTTTACCCCTTCGTGGTACTGGGCGATAGGCTTACCGACGAAAAGGGCGGTGGTGTCGCGCTGGATATTGACAATGGCGTCAATCTTAACGTCTAGCCCTGATATCTGGCACGCCTCTTTAATGTCTAGAAGCTGGGCGTTGTTTTCATAGCGGCCCATGCCGGTATTGCTCTCCACGCCTGTCTCTTTGGCCCGCCGTCGTACCGGTCCGTGATTATGTGTTATGGTCTCCATGGAAGCGATACCGGGTAAAATTATCTTGCCGCCGCCGCCGAAGCCGGCGCTCTGGTGCGGCACTATCGCGCCGATTCCTATTTTAAGGTCAGCCTTGAGGAACTCATCATTCAAGGAGACGGGTGTACCCCGGCGGGTCGTCCCGATGTAGGTGCAGTTCTCGTACGGGTTATGGTTGTAGACATTGAAGCGGGCGATGACGTCTTCCCCTAGCTTCTTGGCAAACTCGTAGGCGGTCAGCGCGCCGTGGGTACCTAGGGCGCAGATAAACTGGATGTTCTCTTCCGCTACCCCGGCCGAGGCCAGCTCCTCGAGGATAAAGGGCACGATTTCGGCAATCTTGGTGGGACGGCTCATGTCATCGAACACGATGACTACATTCTTCTTGCCCTGCGCTAGCTCCCGGATGGGCCGGGTGCCGATGGGGTTGGCGAAAGCTTTTCGGAAATCTGCCTCGTCGAGTTTAAGGGCATCGTGCCCTTGCATGCGGCAGGCGGTCACTTGCCAGTTTTCAGGGAAACTGAGTTCCGCCTCAAATTCGTCCCACCAGGCAAGCTGAGGTACTTTAACCGTATGGTCACCGTTTTTCTGGCGGCTCACGCTTTCCTCCTTGAGACACTTAGCTACCATTATAGCATTATTCAGCGGTGGATATCCCATTGCCGCGCTATATTAGCTAGCAGGTTATCTCTACTTGAATCCAGCGATGGCCGGATACAGGATGTCCAGCATTTCGTCGGCTTCTTCCCGGGTGGTGATGATGGGCGGGTTAAACCGGATGCGGGAGTAGTTTCTGGCTTGGGCTAACCGGACATACAGGCCTTTTGACAGTAGTTCCCGCTGCCATTTACTCATAATGGCGGCGTCAAACGGGGTCCCGGCTGTCTTGTTCCTGACCAGCTCAATGCCGAGCATCAGGCCTTGGCCGCTGATGTTACTGACATTGGGCAGGGCTTTAAACTCACCGTTCAGACGCTCCAGGACATAGTTGCCCACCTTTTCCGCATTCTCTACCAGCTTATCCCTGATGATTAACTTCAGGGCTGCCTTCGCTGCGGCCGCGGAGACCGGGTTGCCATGCTGGGTAAAACCGTGCCACAGCATCGTACCTTTCAAGCCTTCGAAAATCCGGTCGCTGACTAGTGTGGCGCCGAAAGGTAGGTAGCAACCGTTAATCGCCTTAGCGATGGTCATCAGATCCCATTTAACATTCCAGTGCTCCTGGGCCCACAGCTTGCCTGTTCTCCCGAAGCCGGTCTGGATTTCGTCACCGATTAAGAACACATCGTGGTCAGTGCATATCTGCCGTACGATGGAGAAGTACTCCGGCGGCGGCGCGATGTTACCGGCCGCACCCAGTACCGGCTCGACAATGCAGGCCGCCACGCTGTCTGCTCCTTCGGCTCTGATAGTCTCCTCGACGTAGTGGGCGCATAAAATATCACAGGACGGATATTTCAGATGAAAAGGACAGCGGTTACAGTAGAAGTGTGGTGCCTGGATGAAGCCGGGGGCAAGCGGTGCGAAACCGGTCCAGAAGGTGCCGCTGCCGACTCTGGTGGCGGGTACCGAGCCCAAGCCGACGCCGTGAAAGGCATTCTGAAGACTGATAATTTTATACTTGCTCTTATCCTGCTTCCACCAGTATAGGCGGGCCAGCTTGAAAGAGGTCTCGACGGCTTCCGTGCCCCCGTTGTTGAAGAAAAAGTGTTTCAGTCCCGGCGGCGATACCTGGGCCAAATCCCGGGCGTACTCAATAATCGGGACATTGGACTGCTTCGCTAGGAGGTGGGCGAATTGTAATTTCCGTACCTGTTGGCAGATAGCGTCGATAATGTCTTTCTGTCCGTGGCCTAAGGTATTGCTGGTTTGCTGGGAGGCGGCATCAAAGTAGGCATTGCCTTCCGTGTCCCAGCACCTGATTCCTTCCGCTCTCTCGATAATCGGCCCTAATTCTTCGTCCCCGACCACGCCAAAACCATGTATAAGGTACCTGCGGTCTAAAGTAAGCAACTCTTCTGTCCGTTTACTAACCATTTTCTCCTCCGTTATTCTTGAGCAAATCCAATTTTATCTTCTGGATTGATAAGTGTCAAGCAGACTGATGTTTTCGGGTTCCCCTTTTTTACATTAGAAGCGCCGCCCGGCGTGACTAGCGGTGTTGACAGCCGGTGCTTATTGGCCTAATATCCCCTAAAGATGACAGTAATACCACGTTGAAAATAACAATCGGGAAAGGAATGCGAGAATGTCAAATCGGATAGAGGCGGCGCATAAGTTAGCCGGTAAAGTCTTTGGTACCGTTCACGGGTCTCTCCTGCCGCAGGTAATTTGTGACCACGGAGAAGGTGTCTATCTCTTTGACCAAGATGGTAAAAGGTATATCGATTTCAGCGGCGGCCCGCACGTGGTCTCTATCGGGCACGGCGACAAGAGGGTCAGAGAGGCGATGATGGCCCAGATGGAAAAAGTGTCCTTCTTCTTTCGTGGTTTCTGGCTGAACGAATCTTTATTGGCCCTAGCCGACCGTATCATCAAGGTGTCTCCGCCTAACCTCGAGCTATGCCAGTTTTGTAATAGCGGCTCGGAGGCCAACGAGACGGCCATTAAGGTGGCCTATCAGTATCACGTTGAAAGAGGCAATCCGGAGAAATACATGGTGATATCGAGATGGCAGAGCTATCATGGCATGACACTGGGTGCCTTGTCCGCCTCCGGGCATACCGCCCGCCGCCTCAAGTTTATCCAGCTGCTACACCAGTGGCCTAAGATAGGCGCGCCGTTATGTTACCGCTGTCCCTACCAGATGAGCTATCCGGGCTGTAATATCCGCTGTGCCTGGGCCCTGGAGGAGATAATCAACCAAGTAGGCTCTAGGTACGTTTCCGCCTTTATGGCCGAATCTATTGGTGGGGCCGCCTCGGCCTGCATGGTGCCGGTACCAGAATATTACCCCATTATCCGGGAAATATGTGATCGGCATGACGTGCTCTTCATTGACGATGAGATTATCTGCGGGTTTGGCCGGACCGGCAAGTGGTTCGGTATCGAACACTGGGAGGTCAATCCTGATATCCTGACCTCGGCCAAGGGTATGACCGGCGGCTACGCCCCGATGGCGGTGACCATTATCGATGGGAAAATCGGGGAAGTCTTTACCCAGAAGGGGGCCAGCTTTATCCACGGCTTCACCATGGAGGGTAATCCAGTATCGGCTACGGCCTGCCTTACCGTTCTCGATATCATCGAGAAAGAAGGCCTGATAGAGCGCAGCGCCCGGCTAGGAGAGTACTTTTTCCGACGGGGTAGAGAAAAACTCTCCCATCATCCCAGCGTCGGTGATATTCGTGGTAAGGGGCTGCTTATGGGTATTGAACTGGTCAAAAACCGGGAAACGAAGGAGCCCTTTGACCCGGCGCTGAGAGTGGCCAATCGTATGCAGCAGATAGCTATGCAGAAGGGGTGCATGGGTTATCCCACTACCGGGGTGGATAACGGGGTAAGGGGAGACCACTTTTTGGTGTCACCGCCTTTCATCATCACCGAGAGTGAGATAGACACCGCCTTTGATATGCTGGATGATGCCCTCACCGACTTGGAAAAGGAATTTCTGTAATATACCCAGCGGAATTAGTAATCAGGAGGAAAGAATGAGTAACTCGAAAAAGGCAAAGGTACCGATTACTGGTGTGGTATGGCGAAGAAGAGCTTGAGCTGGATTTTACGGAGTCATGGGAGGTTACCGTCTGTAAAATGAAAGGACATGACGCGTCTCCTCTGGACGACGGCGGTCTCAGGTTAAGATAGCACCATACTGTGGCCAGGGAGGAGTTTACTTTTCTAGAGCCTCTCTCATGTCCAAGGTGAAGGTCTTCAGTGAGGTGAGAGAGTGGTCTTCTTCGATTAACTGGATGAGACGGCTGCCCACGATGATTCCATCGGCTACCTTGGCGACCCGGCTCGCCTGCTCCGGGCGGGATATCCCGAAGCCGACACAGAGAGGCTGCTCGGCTTTCTGGCGGACTCGTCGGGCAAAACTCTCTAGCTCGCGAGGTAGCGTCTGCCTGGCCCCGGTGACGCCGGCTAATGATACTAGGTAAATAAAGCCACGTGACCTTTCCGCGACGGTGGCGATGCGTTCTGCGGGACTGGTAGGTGCCAGTAGATAGATGAGGTCGAGGTTATGCTGCTGGGTGGTGACTTCCAGTTCAACCCCCTCTTCTGGAGGGAGGTCGGGGATGATTAAGCCGTTGATGCCGGCCCCGGTACTGTCCCGACAGAAGGCTTCTAGCCCGTAGTGGAACACTGGATTGTAGTAGGTCATAAACACCAGGGGGGTGGCTATCTCCCGGCGCAGTCGGGAGGCTACTTCCAAACAGACTTGAGGCGTGACACCATGTTGGAGTGCTCGGTGGCTTGCCTGCTGGATGGTAGCCCCGTCCGCCAGTGGGTCAGAGAACGGGATTCCCAGCTCGATAATGTCGACGCCGCTATCGGACAGGACGGTGGAGGCTCTCCGGGTGGTTTCTATATCTGGGTAGCCCACGGTAAGATAGGCAATCAGCGCCTTGTGAGTCGGCCAGAAAACTGAAGTGATACGGCTCATAGTTTCATCCCTGCTTCTTTAATAACTGTTTCCAGGTCTTTATCACCACGCCCGGAGAGGTTGACCACGATGAGCCGGTCGGCAGGTAAATCGGTGGCCAGCCTGGCGGCATGATAGATAGCATGTGCCGGTTCTAGTGCCGGGACGATACCTTCGGTGTGGCACAGGAGCCGGAAGCCTTCCAACGCTTGGTTATCGGTCACGGCGACATAGCTCGCCCGCTCGGTGTCTTTATAATAGCTGTGCTCCGGCCCCACTCCTGGATAGTCAAGCCCGGCCGAGATGCTGTGCGTCTCTCGAATCTGGCCGTGGTCGTCTGTCAGTAGGTAAGACCTGGCTCCGTGCAGGACACCGGGTTCCCCGCTGGTCAGCGGGGCGGCGTGCTGCCCCGTCTCTAAGCCCCGCCCGGCGGCCTCGACACCGATGAATTTGACCTGCTTGTCGCTGAAGAAAGGGTGGAACAGGCCGATACTGTTACTGCCGCCACCGACACAGGCTACTAGGTAGTCAGGTAGGCGGTGGTAAGCGGCCAAGACTTGTTCTCTGGTTTCCTGCCCGATGATTGCCTGAAAATCGCGTACTATCATCGGGTAGGGGTGTGGGCCGACGACGGAGCCGAGCAGGTAATAGGTATTCCGGACATTACTGACCCAGTCGCGGATAGCCTCGTTGATGGCGTCTTTCAGCGTCCGGCTGCCGGAGGACACAGGGCGCACTTCCGTACCCATCAGCTTCATGCGGTGGACGTTGGGTGCTTGGCGGCGGATGTCTTCCTCTCCCATGTAGGCGATACATTCCAGACCGAGCATGGCGCAGGCGGATGCCGCGGCGACGCCGTGCTGGCCGGCGCCGGTCTCGGCAATGATTCTTTTCTTACCCATGCGTTTGGCCAGTAGTCCTTGCCCCACGGCATTGTTAATCTTGTGGGCTCCAGTGTGGGCTAGGTCCTCTCGTTTCAGTAGGATGGCCGCCCCGCCGATTTCGGCGGATAACTGCTGGGCTGGGTAGAGGGGAGTAGGTCGGCCGATGTACTTGCGGCAAAGTCGTTTAAATTGCTGCTGGAAATCCGTGTCGGCGCGTGCTTCAGCGTAGGCCGACTCAAGCTTATCGAGGGCGGACATCAGCGTCTCGGGGATAAATTTGCCGCCGTATTGTCCGAAGTAGCCGCGAGAGTCAGGATTAGCTCTGGTGGGCATCATATCTCCTTACGGCTTCGATAAAAGCCCTGATTCGAGCGGTATGTTTCACACCGTCTACTTCCACGCCGGAAGAGACGTCTACTCCCCATGGTGATACTGCCTTGATGGCCCGAGCGACGTTCTCTGGGGTGAGACCGCCGGCGATAATCACCGGGAACTGCGTCGCCACCGGCCGGACCAGCTTCCAGTCAAGAGGTATACCCGTCCCGCCGTATTTGCCCTTGACCTTGACATCAAGGAGGAAGAGGGGTTTTTGTTGGGATAGTATTTTAGTCCCCTGATCTAAGGTGGCGCTAATTTCATGAGGGTTCTGTTTCCGGCTTATCCGGACTACCTTAATCAGAGGCCGGTTAATCTCCGTACCGTATTCCCATGGTTCGTCACCGCTGATCTGGACCCGGTCTAGATGGCAGAAATCGGCAATCTCATTAACCTCTTTTGCCGCTCTATTGACAAAGAGGCCGATGACCTCGGTGGCCCGGCCGCTCTGCTTTACCAACGCGGCTATTTTCTCCGCCCGGGTGGGGGTTATCCGTCGCGGGCTGGGGGCAAAGACCAGCCCGATAAAGTCAGCCCCGGCTTCCGCCGCCACCAGCGCGCAAGCCTCGTCTTTCAGTCCGCAAATCTTGATGCGGGTCATAATATCAGCTCCTTCATTTTGGCAGGTAGGTCACCGGCGGTGATTAGAGCTTCACCTACCAGCACGGCGTTGACGCCCCACTCCTTCATTTTTTCAACGTCCCACTGCCTGCTAATGCCGCTTTCACTGACCACGAGGCATTCTCGGGGGATAAGGGGACGCAGCTTACGGGTGGTGTCAATGTCTACCTCAAAGGTACTAAGGTCTCGGTTGTTGATGCCGATGATTCTGGCGCCACAGTTAAGCGCTCTTTCTATCTCATCTGCACGGTGGACTTCGACCAGACAGCTCAGACCTAGGTGGTGGCCCAGTGACAGCAGTTCCAAGAGCTGTTCCTCTTCCAGGATGGCTACGATGAGCAGCAGGGCATCGGCGCCGTAAGCGCGTGACTTATATACCTGGTACGGGTCGAAGATGAAGTCCTTCCGCAGCAAGGGAATCCCGACCTCTTCTCTAATCGCTGCTAGGTGGTCTAGGCTGCCTTTGAAGTAGTTTGACTCGGTCAATACCGAGATGGCGGCTGCCCCACCCTGGGCATAGGTACTGGCCAGTCCAATAGGGTCGAAATTGTGGCAGAGGACTCCTCTTGACGGCGAGGCCCCTTTCACCTCGGCAATTAATTTGATGTTGTGGCCGCCGAGGGCGGCGGCAAAGTCAAGCGGTGCTTTTCTCTGGGTAATACGCTCTTTTAAGGTAGAGACGGGCAGGCTCCGCTTGCTCTGCTCAACTTCCGCCATTTTCAGGGTAACAATTTTATCCAACATGATAATATTACCAGTATACTAATCCAGACTCTGGCTGAGCTTTACCAGTCCCGCCAGTTTTTCCCGAGCGCGGCCGCTATTAATCACTTCTTCGGCCAGTCTGGCGCCCTCTTTTAGGTCCGAGGATTGGTTGCCGGTCAGTAAGGCGGCGGCGGCGTTCATGACCACCACGTCTCGTCCGGGCCCTTTTACGCCGTCCAAGATGTCACGCAGTAGTTTGGCATTTTCTTCTGGCATTCCTCCCCTGACTTCGTCCAAGCTGGTCTCCTTGAAGCCAAAATACGGCGGGGAGACCTCGTAAGGCGGCGCTACTTTAGCTTGGTCAACCTCCCAGACCAGCGACGGTCCGCCGAGAGAGATTTCATCCATACCGTCCCGACTGTGCACTATCAGGGAGTGTTTGGTGCCTAGGCGGTGGAGGACGGCGGCCATTTTGCTACCTAGCTCCTCGTTGGGTACGCCGATGACTTGGAATTCGGCGCGGGCGGGGTTGGTTAGGGGGCCGAGGATATTGAAGACGGTGCGGATGCCGATTTCACGGCGAGGGACGGCGGCGTGCTTCATTGCCGGGTGGAAGATGGGAGCGAACATAAAGCCGATGCCCACTTCTTCTAGGCATTTGGCAACCGCCTCGGTGCTAAGGTCAATTTTTACCCCTAAGGCCTCAAGGACATCGGCGCTGCCGCAGTGGCTGGTCATGGCACGGTTGCCGTGCTTGGCCACTCGGAGGCCGGCGCCGGCGGCGACGAAAGCGGCGGCGGTGGAGACGTTGAGGCTGGCACAGTTATCCCCGCCGGTGCCGCAGGTGTCAATCACTGGCGGGGTGGCCTTTACCGGTACCGCCTTATCCCGCATGACGCTGGCCAGCCCGGCAATCTCGTCCACCGTCTCTCCTTTGATGCGCAGCGCGGTGATGAAAGCGGCAATCTGGGCCGGGGTGGCCTCCCCGCTCATTATCTCCGTCATCACCTCTGCCGCCTGTTCAAAATCAAGCGAGTTGTCGGAAACTAATCTGCCTATTACTTCTTTAATCATTGGTTTTCCCCTTGTTTAAAAAATTCCTGAGTAAATCTTTACCCATCTCGGTCAGGATTGACTCGGGGTGGAACTGGACACCCTCCACCGGAAATTGGCGGTGGCGTAGTCCCATAATTAGACCGTTTTCCGTCCAGGCACTGACCTCGAGGCAGTCCGGCAGGCCTCCGCGCATGACCGCTAGAGAGTGGTAGCGGATAGCGGGGAATGGATTTTGTACTCCACGAAAAACCCCTTTGCTATCGTGGTAGATTAATGACGACTTGCCGTGCTTGATTTCCCCGGCGTGGTCCACCTTCGCCCCGTAGCTGTGGCCGAGGCACTGGTGCCCTAGGCAGACGCCCAGAATGGGGAGACGGGCGCCGAAGTGGCGGATAACCTCGTTGGAGATGCCGGCCTGCTGCGGAGTCCCCGGCCCGGGGGAGATGACGATGCGCTCCGGCACCAGCTTCTCCATCTCGTCTAGGCCCATCTTATCGTTCCGGACCACGGCTACTTCCTCCTCCAGCTCGCTGAGGTACTGGAAAAGGTTATAGGTAAAACTGTCGTAATTATCGATTAACAGGAGCATGGCTCGCCTCCGCCTGCTTGATGGCCGTGAGTAAAGCCTGAGCTTTATTCAGGCTTTCCTGATATTCATTCTCTGGGACACTATCGGCGACAACGCCGCTCCCCGCTTGGACGTAAGCCACCCCGTCCTTGATGACGATGGTACGTATGGCGATGGCCGTGTCTAGGTTGCCGGAGAAGTCAAAGTAGCCGACGGCTCCGGCATAAGGCCCTCTCTGGTCCGGCTCCAGCTCGGCGATAATCTCCATCGCCCTTATCTTGGGGGCGCCGGAAACGGTACCGGCAGGAAAACAGGCGCGCAGAGCGTCAAACTGGGAAAGTCCGTCCCTGATCTTGCCCTGTACGTGGGAGACTAAGTGCATCACGTGGGAGTAGCGTTCAATGTCCATAAACTGAGTGACGTTGACCGTGCCCGGCTCACTGATGCGGCCGATGTCGTTGCGGCCCAAGTCTACCAGCATGAGGTGCTCGGCACGCTCTTTCTCGTCATTTATAAGCTCTTTTTCTAGGACCTTGTCTTGGTGAGGGTCTTTGCTGCGGGGACGGGTGCCGGCGATGGGGTGGTTGGAGACGATGCCGTCCTCCACTCGTACCAGCAGCTCCGGGGAGGCGCCGACAATATAAGCGTCGTCTAGGTGTAGGTAATACATGTAAGGGGAAGGATTAATCGAGCGCAGCGCCCGGTAGATGGCGAAGGGACTGACCTGGGTGCGTCGGGCTAGTCGCTGCGAGAGGACGGCCTGGATAATATCGCCGTCGTGAATATATTTTTTGGTCTGGGACACGATAGTTTCAAACTCGGCCTGGGAAAGGTTTGAGGATACCTGAAATTTAGTGGAAGCGGTCGATGAGCCCTCGACAGCCACCGGCTGGTGTAGTCTCTCCACTAGGCGGGTAATCTTGTCGGTGGCTTTCTGGTAAGCCGCTCCAATATCACCGTCAAGATGGGCGTGGGCGACGACCTTGATTTTATGGGTGATATGGTCAAAGACTAGGAGCGTGTCCGCCAGCATCAGTATGGACTCAGGCAGGTCGAGAGGGTTGCGTTCCGGTGAAGGTAGTCTCTCGAAATAGCGGGCTACTTCATAACCGAGATAACCGACCATCCCGCCGTGGAACCGGGGCAGGCCGCTAATCGGCGCTAGCTGAAATTGTTTAAACTCCTTTTCTATCAGGAGAAGAGGGTCAACCGGGTTCTCTTTTCCCGTCTTCAGGACGAGTGAAGGTTCGGTGCCGATGAAGCTGTAGCGGGCCAGCCGCTCACCGCCCTCAACGCTCTCTAGAAGAAAGGAATAGTTACCGTGGGCTATCTTGAGATAAGCGGACACCGGCGTTTCCAGGTCGGCCATCATCTCATGGTAGACTGGCACTAGGTTACCCCGTTTCTTCAGTTGTCGTACCTCGTCCAGTGTTGGGTAATACATATTTATTATTGCCTCTTTTTGCCTAACCAAGGGTATGAAAAAGCCCCTCACCCTTAAAGGGGCGAGAGGCTTGCCTTCGCGGTACCACCCTTCTTGGCTATCCCCCTCGGATAATGGAGTAAGACGGCCATCTTTGTCAGGTACGGAGGTCATCACATTTAACCTCGATACCCCGGGACCTGATAACGCTTCCCCGGCGTCAGAGCCTACTTACCTTTCGGTTTTCGGCTTGCGGCTCCCAAGTCCATTCAGCTCCAGCGCTGGCATCGGCTCACACCTCCCCCGACTCTCTGTACCCCGCTTTGAAGCCTACTAGTCTTGTTCTTAGCCTTTACCTTGTTTTCTGGGAGTTTAGCACCATAATCAGCAATTTGTCAAGCGAATCTTCAAAAAGTACTACTGGTACTTGGTATGGATTGATATATCAGTTCCGGAGAAATCGGGAACTGTCGGGCTTATCATGAAACGGTTAGGCTGCGGTAGTATCCTGATACTGATAAAAGACTCGTCGGTGACTGCGGATATCGGCGAAATCCGACTTAATGAGGCACTGGTAGCCGACACAGAGAAAGTACTGGTCTTTTGCCCGTGCTGTGAGTCCCAGTTTCGTGTCAGTGTCGATAAGAAACAGATACCTGTGGCGGTAACTGGCCCGTCTCACTTCGTGGCGTCCGCCTTACGCGACGAATTTCCCGACCCGTACCCCGAAGTGTAGCGGCAGTGGCGGGTCTTTGAAGCCATGATTGCCCTGATGATACCGCAGTGCTTTGCCGATCTGATGGGTAACATGTGGTCGGAACTCATTGGTGCCATGCCGTTCGGTATGGGGCTGATGATGCGGACTATGGGTAAAATCCCCCGGGGGGGGTATTGAATCTGATGAAGTCGATGTTTCCATCCTTTTCCCCAGGCTGCTGCTTATGATGATGTCCAAGGTCATGCCGGTGATGCTGGAGCGGGTTGCTGGGCGCATACCCGTGACTGACTATATGAAAAAACAGATGCCGGAGCTAATGCCGGAAGTCATGGCTAATCTTATGCCGCACATGATTGGTGATGTGATTCCCCTGGTGGCGGTACCGATGATTGATTACCTGATGAGAAGAGTTACCCGCGACAGATAGCCGTTTCGTCAGAAGAGACTTATCGGTTCATTAGAATTTTAAAGCCCATCTCAGTCGCCTTACTTGTCTGCCTGGTAATTATGTTGTAATATGCGGAAAAGACCGAATCTTAGGGTTGGGGAGAGGAGATAGACCGGGGAATTGGGGTTTTTAGCAGCTTTGCAGTTCTTGACCACCATACCGGTGCCCTGGCTACGCGAGGTTAGCCCGGAAAAGCTGGGACGCTCGGTGGGCTACTTTCCGGTCGTCGGTCTGGTCATCGGGCTTATCTTGGTCGGCTTGGACGGGCTGTTCAGTTTTATTTTACCCCCCTCGGTAACCAATATCCTGCTGCTTGTTTCTCTGGTAATAATCACCGGGGCAATGCACCTTGACGGCTTCGTTGACACCTGTGACGGGATTGCCGGTCACAAGATGGTTGAGGTTAGGTGGCAGGTGATGCACGACAGCCGTGTCGGCGGCTTCGGCATTATCGGCATTGTTTTACTGCTGCTGGTCAAGTATGTCTCGCTGAACAATATCTCCGCGTCTTTTATGACGCCGGTACTGGTGCTTATGCCGGTGCTGGGCCGCTGGGCGATGGTCTACGCCATTTTTACTCTCCCCTATGCCCGGCCTTCGGGGTTAGGGAAGGTTTTCAAGCAGGAGACCAGATGGCCGATGTTTGCTCTGGCGATGCTGGTAACCATGATAGTGATGGTGGGCTTGGTCTGGGTAACCGGTTTCCTGCTGGTCTTTCTTATCTGGTTTCTTATCTGGGTGATGACGGTGGCTGTAGCGGCCTATTTCAAGAGTAAGTTTGTCGGACTTACCGGCGATACCTATGGCGCGATAAACGAGGTTACCGAAACGGGTGTGCTCGTTCTTGCCAGTTGGTTGTTCGGCGTCGGTTAACTCGGCGGGGAGGGATAAGTGTCCAGATTACTCTTGGTAAGACACGGCAATACCAAAGGGAACAGCGCGGAGCGATTCTGGGGGCATACCGATGTGGCACTGAGCGCTGACGGGGTGCGTCAGGCCAAGCGGTTGCGTGATCGTCTAGCGGTACAGAAGATTGACGCGGTCTATACTAGTGACCTGTGCCGGGCTTCCCGGACCGCCGAGGTCATTGCCTCTCCCCATCGGTTGGAGGTTATATCCTGCGCCGAGCTGCACGAGATTAATTTCGGCCAGATTGAAGGCCTGACCTTCCAAGAAATCAGCCAGCTTTACCCGGAGTTAGCCCGGACGTGGCTGACTCGCAATCTTGCGTTTAAGTTTCCCGGCGGGGAAAGCATTGCCGACCTTGACAACCGTGTAAGTAAGTTCTTGGACCGGCTGGAGAAACATATCGCCGAGGAGACGGTACTCATCGTGGCGCACAGCGGCGTGCTACGGTTGCTGATCTGTCATTTGCTGAGGATAGAGGCCTGGCACTGGCGGCAAATTCGCACCGATTTAGCTTCCATGAGTATATTGGAAACATATCCCCAGGCGACCATACTGACCCGGTTAAACGATATCTCCCACTTGGACTAGTCGTACCTGGTGAGTTCCAGGAAGGAAAACGGCGTTATCCGAGGCGTGCTTCTAATATAGGCTCTTCACTTTGGTAAAGATGGGGTCGTGTAAAGTTCAAACGGTGTCCGGCGATTATGGTGACACGACTCGCCGGATTCCTAGATGAGAGAGATATGGACTTTAGAACTTCTTTTCCGTCTCGCCGTTCGGCGGTGATGAGTACAAAGGGAATGGTGGCCACTGGCCAGCCCTTGGCGGCGCAGGCCGGAGTAAGTATGCTCCGGCAAGGCGGTAATGCCGTTGACGCGGCTATCGCTACCGTCGCGGCACTTAGCGTGGTGGAACCGATGTCTACCGGTCTGGGAGGAGACGCTTTCGCCTTGGTATATTTGAGTCGGAGTGGTGAACTGAAGGCGTTGAATGCCAGCGGCCGGGCCCCTGAGACCGCTAGTCTGGCGGCACTCCGTAAGCTGGGTTACCGACAGATGCCGGAAACGGGCATTCATACCGTTACCGTTCCCGGGGCACTAGACGGCTGGTGTACTCTGCTGGACAGTTATGGTACGATGAGCTTGTCCCGGGTGCTGGCGCCGGCCATTGCCTTGGCGGAAAACGGCTTTCCGGTGACGGAAATTATCAGTCATACCTGGCAGAAAAACCGCGCTAAACTACAATTAGATGCCAGCGCGGCCCGGACCTATCTGCCGGCAGAGAGGGTACCAGCGGCGGGGGAGATTTTTGTACAGTCAGACCTGGCCCATACCCTGAAGAAGATTGCCCGAGGGGGACGGGACGTCTTTTACCGAGGAGAAATTGCCGAAGCTATCGTTGCCTGCTCCCGCGAAAACGGCGGGTTGATCGCCCCACCTGACCTGCGTGAAAATACGGCCACCTGGGTCACGCCGCTAAGCACTAGCTATCGCGGCTATGATGTCTATGAATGTCCGCCCAATGGCCAGGGACTTGTTGTCCTGCTGGTTTTAAATATCTTGGAAAGCTATGACCTGAAGTCCCTGGGACATAACTCCCCGGAGTACCTGCATCGGCTGATAGAGGCGCTGAAGCTGGGCTTTGCCGATGCCGGTCGGTACGTGGCCGACCCCGATTTCGTGGACATCCCTTTGGAGAAACTGCTCACCGGGTCTTATGCTGGGTGGAGAAGGAGCCTCATTGATCGGAATAAGGCGATGCTTAAGGTGGAGGCGGGTAACCTAGAGACTGAGGGCGATACCGTTTACCTGGCGGTGACTGACAACGAAGGTAACAGCGTCTCGTTTATTAACAGCCTGTATCAGGCATTCGGCTCCGGCATAGTGGTGGCGGGTACCGGTATCTGTCTGCAAAACCGCGGTAGTCTGTTCTCTCTTGAGGCTGGCCATCCCAACTGTATCGCCCCTGGCAAGAGACCCTATAATACCATAATCCCGGGCATGGTCTTTAAAGACGGTAATTTATTCCTCACCTTCGGTGTGATGGGCGGCTTTATGCAGCCACAGGGGCATGTCCAAGTGCTGCTTAATATCATTGATTTCGGTATGGACGTGCAGACGGCCCTAGATGCTCCCCGGTTCCGCTATCTTCAGGGCAGTGAATGCGCCTTTGAGCCGGCGGTGTCTCCTGGTGTCCTCCGGGAGCTGGCTAAAAAAGGACACCACATCATGGCTCTGGATGACCCGTATTCCCAGCAGTTCGGTGGAGGGCAGGCAATTATGATAAACCCGGCCAACGGTGTCCTTATCGCCGGCTCCGACCCTCGTAAAGATGGCAGCGCCATCGGTGTCTGGTAGTCGGTAGCCTTATTGCCCGGCGGTTACCTGAGTGGTATGCTATGATGTGGGGTTATGTCCTTGAGGTAGGTCGGTTTTAATCGGAAGGAGAAAAAGGATGGCGGAAATATCGCTGGGTGGGGAGTTGCAAAAGATTGTCCGCGACATCGCGGCGGTGGCCGGGTATCTCTGGGAAAAAGGATGGGCTACTCGGAACGCCGGTAATATTTCGGTCGATATTACGGAGCTTGTCCCGCAGAAAAGGGTTGGTTTCGAGTATTTCCCCAAAGTGTTGATGGAAAATATTCCCTCCTCATTGGCCGGGCGTTTTTTCTGGTCACCACCACCGGTTCGCGCTTTTGGGAAGTAGTCCGTGAGTCGGAAAAGAGCGTGCTCTTGGTTCGTATTACCGACAAGCTCAGTGGTTATTAAATCCTGCAGGGAGGGGAAGGCCCGGACAGGCGGCCGACAGTGGAGTTTCTGGCCCACTTGAAAATTCACGGAATGTTGCGCCGAAAAAATTTACTGCAGAAAGTTGTCCTGCACTCTCATCCCAATAAATTAATTGCCCTTACCCATCTGGAAGATTACGGGAAAGAGAGTTTCCGGCGCTTTCTGGGAGCGACGCATGTTGCCACCAAATTTTTCTGGCCGGGAGGCGTTGGCATGGCGCCCTACCGGGAAGGTGACAGTGAAAAACTGGCTGAGGTGACGGTAGAATTGTTTCAAACACATAAAGCCGTGTTGTGGGAAAAACATGGCTGCACTACCATTGGTACGGATGTCCAAGATGCTTTTGACTTAGTGGATATACTGAATAACGCCGCCGAGGTCTTCCTCCTCTGTAAGAATGCCGGCTATGAACCGGAAAGCCCTAATTCGGAGTAGCCGGCGGTGCCGGGTAGCCTCAAGTGTCATCCGCCGGCCCTGACCTGAGAACTGATTATGAGTGAGCATTCCGGCTAGCCGATGATCGATTTAATCTCCTCGATGCGGGGTTTCAGGATGTTCACGTTACCGCCAATGACGTAGCCCAGCGTAAATAGCTGGTAGCCTTCCTTGGCCCACTTGGCCATGGCCCTGGGGGTAAATCCTCCGAGGCCCGCCGCCTTGCCGGATTCCCGGCTGATGCGGGCAATCTGCCTTAGCTTGTCTTCCACGGTGTCGGAGGTCGCTAGTTCCTCCCGTAGAGCTTTGGGGGGAATACTGCCAATGTCAAGGATGAGGTCATTGGTCCCCACTAATGTCCCGGTAATACCCTCCAGTCCTAGGATGTCGGGCAGGTTGCTGATACATTTCACCGTCTCCGTCTGCGGGAAGAGGAACGTGTTGTTATTTATGTATTCCAGTATCTCAAGCAGGGGCATCTCCGTCGTGTTCTGACCGTCAAGTAGGTATGGACTCATCCCTAGTCCCGAACCTCGGTGCCCGATGGGTGGGAAGTAAGACTGGTTAACGGCGTATTGGGCTTCCTCCACGGTGTCAACCTGTGGTAACATCAGCCCGTTGACTCCGGCATCCAGGTAGCACCGGAAGTGAGCGGAGTTTTCTTCTGGGCGGAGCCAGATAGGTATCTCCATCTCCCGGGAAGCGCGAATAAATTCGAAAACGGTCTCTTTGTTGATCAGGCTGTGTTCGTTTTCCATGATGATGAAATCAAAACCGAAGTCCTTCAACGCCTTGACCGTTTTTAACGGGTCATTGCCGGGGCCGATGGTCTGTCCATAGACAATCTCACCTGCCTCTAGCCTCTTTTTAAAGTTTAGGGATACATTTGTCGCTATAAAAATCCTCCTGATACGTTTTTCATAGACCCGGTGGCAGCTTGATGCCAAACCTCTCGGCGATGCCCCGCAGGTTGCGGATGGTTCCCTCGGGAAGCGGAATGCCTTTCTGAGAGCGTTCTAGGTACGTCCTTTCCTCTAGTTCCCCGGGAACTAATATCTCATCAAACCCTTCGGCTTTAGGCAGGCCTTTTATCCCGTCAATGAGGTTATCAATATGCTCTTTATAGCTTTTCAGGTCGGTGAAGGTGCTGATATCAATGGCGGCGACTACGCTGTTCTGGTTATGGGTGGGAATTAGCCCCGGTTTTTCCCATTTGACCTCTGATTTCCCATCCGCCTTCTGCTTCGAGACCCTGCCCAGCAGTGATGGTTCCAGCTTGGGATTGTCTGCCATGACGCTGGACAGGCACTCAAACATGAGTGCTAGACCGGAGCCTTTGGGCCCGCCTATCGGCAGGAGGGCGGCGTAATTTTTAGGGTCGGTGGTGGGGTTACCGTCCTTGTCCAGCGCCCAGCCCAGCGGTATAGGAATGCCTTTGTCTACGGCCAGCCAGAGCTTACCGCCGGCGACTACGCTGGTGGCCATGTCTAGGTTCAGCGGACGGTGGCGCTTCGCCGGTGCCGAAATGGCGATGGGACTGTTTGGTACGCCCGGGGCCCGGGCACCGTGGGGGGCCATGTTGGGTGGATTACAGACGAAAACAATACCGGCCATACCTTTTTCGGCAATCATCTGTGAGTAGTAACCGAGGGCTCCCTGGTGGGTCAGATTACGGATTATCGCCCAGCCGATGCCCATCTGCTTTGCTTTTTTCATTACTAGGTCTACGGCGAAGACGGTGACCACCGGGCCGAGGGCGCGGTCGGCTTCAATCAGCAGAGTTGCCGGTGTTTCTTTTTCCACTCGTATGTTTGGCTTCGGGTTCATCACGCCCTTGTCAATGTTTTCCACATACCATGGAATCCGCAGGACTCCGTGGGAGTCCACCGCCCTCAGATTGGCCCATATCAGCGCCCCGGTTTCTGTGGCAGCGTCCTGCGGGGGCAGGCCTGCTTGGACAAACACCTTTTTGGTGAATTCACTGAGCGGTTCCCAGGCTACACGGACTTCTGTTTGTACCATAGTGCCTCCTTTTCTTTAGCTATTACGGTCTTGCCCACGGGTTTGGGCGTAGTCAATAGTGCGGACGTCTTGAAAATAGCACTATTCTTTCGATTTGTCAACGTGATCGCTCCGGCGGTGGTGATATAAACCGGTAATTTATGGTATGATATACGGAAATTACGCAGCTAGCGCAGACGGGAAGGTCGGTCTTGGTTTTCCCGTATCAAAATTAGTAGTTAGGAGGACAGACATGCCGCACGGGTACAATGGTAAGATTTTGAGGGTTGACCTCTCCTCGGGAAAATTGACCACTGAGGAATTTTCAGAGAGCTTTTACCGTCGGTATTACGGCGGCGAGGGCTTTGTCGGCTACTTTCTGCTTAAGGAAGTCCCGAAGGGAGTTGACCCACTGGGGCCCCAGAATAAACTTATCTTCGCCGCGGGACCGCTGACCGGGGTGCCGGTCGGTGGCTGCGGCCGCCACAGCGTGGGCGCTAAGTCCCCGCTAACCGGGGGCTATGGCGAGGCTGATTCCGGGGGTTACTGGGCAGCCGAGCTCAAGATGGCTGGTTTTGATGCCATAGTTATTGAAGGTAAGGCGACCAAGCCGGTCTACCTTTTTATTAAAGATGGCGAGGCTTCGCTGAAAGACGCCGGCCACCTCTGGGGGATGAAGACCCTGGAGTGCCAGAATGCCATCTGTGAGGAGCTGGGTGATACGCGGATAAAAGTAGCCCAGATTGGTCCGGCTGGGGAAAAGCTGGTGCGTTTTGCCTCGGTGATGAATGATCTGGACGCGGCGGCAGGCCGGACGGGTATGGGGGCGGTGATGGGGTCCAAGAACCTTAAGGCTATCGCTTGCCGGGGTACACAGGCGCTTTCTCTGGCGGATCCGGCCGGCGTTCAGGAAATCGCTCGATGGATAAGGGATAACGCTCCGGTATCAGTCAAGAGGATGCGGGACTTTGGTACCGCCCAGATAGTTGATTCCTTGAATGGCCTGGGAGGTCTGCCCACCCGTAATTTCCAGTTGGGTTCCATCGGTGATGCCGATAAAATTACCGGTGAAACCATGGCGGAGACTATTCTGGCGAAGAGACGAGCCTGCTATGCCTGCCCGGTCCAGTGCAAGCGAGAAGTGAAGGTGGATGGGCCCTATACGGTGGACCCCCAGTACGGAGGTCCGGAGTATGAGACGTTAGCTGCCTTGGGCTCCAACTGCGGCATAACTGATCTGAAAGCCATCTCCAAGGGTAATGAAATAGCTAATGCCTATGGGGTGGACACCATCTCCTGCGGTATGGCTATTGCCTTTGCTATGGAATGCTTTGAAAACGGTTTGCTGACGGAACAGGACACCGGTGGGCTGGCCCTGCGCTTCGGTAATGCCGCAGCCATGGTGCAGATGGTCGAGCAGATTGTGCGGCGTGAGGGCCTCGGCGATATATTGGCGGAGGGGGTGGCCCGGGCGGCCAAGAAAATAGGCAAAGGCGCCGAAAGGTATGCCTTGCACATAAAAGGCCAAGAGCTGCCCATGCACGAGCCCCGTCTGAAACAAGGTATGGGGGTAGGCTATGCTATATCGCCCACGGGCGCCGACCACTGCCACAATATCCACGACACTGCGTATGTCTCCATGACAGGATCGATGGAGGACATTCAGGCACTGGGTGTACTGGAGCCAATGCCGGCCGATGACCTCTCGGCGGCGAAGGTGCAACTGGTGGCCCACTATGCCAACTGGATACACTTCCTGAACTGCGCCGTCTGCTGTTTCTTTGTTATGTCGCTGGGTCGCGTCGGCTTCGAAAGGACGGCGCGACTGGTTAGGGCGGTTACAGGCTGGAATACCACCGTATTTGAAATTTTGAAAGTAGGGGAGAGGGCCACCAATATGGCGCGGGTTTTTAACCTCAGTCAAGGCTTTACCGCCCGGGATGACAGCATGCCGCTGCGTTTCTTCACTCCGCACGCTTCAGGGCCGCTTAAGGTGGCGCTGGACCCAGAGGCTTTCCAGAAAGCTAGGGAGATGTACTACGAGACAATGAGATGGCCCAACGGGGTGCCTTCCCCGGGTAAGCTGGGGGAACTGGGTATCCAATGGGCGGTGGAGGATAAGTAATCTCCAAGGGTAAAAACATCGGGTAAACTTGAAAATGGTCTCGGAAATCGTCTCTGGAGGCTTTGACTGAGGTGTTACCGTTTTTTCTTGACGGCTTCCCTGATCGCTTGGGTAATATCGCCGGCCGTTAGCTCGTATTCCGCTTTTAGTTGGGCAATCTTACCCGACTGGCCGAAGCGGTCCTTGATGCCGATTCTCTTTACCGGTACTGGGGAGTTCTCGGCCACTACTTCGGCCACCGCGCCGCCCAGCCCTCCGATGGCGCTGCTATCCTCCACGGTGACGATGGCGCTGGTCTCTCTGGCCGCGCTGATCACGGCCGCTTCATCCAGCGGTTTGATGGTGTGCATATTGAGCAGGCGCGTCTTGATGCCCTCTTTGGCCAGAATAGCGGTAGCTTCCAGGGCGTCTGCTAGCATCATTCCGGTGGAAATTATGGTGGCGTCTCCGCCGTCCACTAGGGTTACCGCTTTCCCTAGTTCGAACGGATAGTCCTCTTGGAATATGGTGGGTACGGGGGGGTTAGACAGCCTGATGGCCACCGGCCCCACATGTTCCGCGGCGGCTCGGGTGACTTTCTTTGTCTCTACAGGGTCGGCCGGAGAGACGAGGGCGAGGTTGGGTATAACGCGCAGCGCTGCTATCTCCTCAATAATCTGGTGGGAGCCACCCATGAAGTTCCAGAGCATGCCAGAGTTGCAGAGGACTATTTTCACATTGAGTTTGTCAAAGGCTACGTTCTGCCGTATCTGGTTGTAAGCCCGGCCTACGGCGAAGATGCTGTGGCAGTGGGTAAACGGAATCTTCCCTGCTCCGGCCAGGCCGGCGGCAGTGGTTATCAGGTTTGCCTCGGCAATGCCGACATCATAAATCCGGTCCGGGTACTCTTTTTCAAAAAGCGCTCCGGAGGCGGCACGGGGGAAATCACCGTAGAGCAGGACGATGTTCTCATTTTTAGGGGCTAGAGCCACCATGGCCTCGTTGTAGGTGGCGTACATGGCTTTCATCTCGCCCAGGGACTCCATTACGTAGTTGCGCTTCATTTTTTACTCCCTCGTTGGTTATTCAGCTTGGTGCTGGTCTCCGGTCACCATGCTCTTACTTCAGGGCTTCAATTGCCTCGGCATACATTTCATCGGAGAGCGTGCAGAAATGCAGGTTTTTATGCTCGAAAGAGGGTACACCCTTGCATTTAGTGGTGTGGGCAATGATGGCGGAAGGTCTGTCCTTTGCTTTATCCGCCTTTTCTAGGGCGCCGAGAATCTCAAGGAAACTGTGGCCATCTATCTCGGTGGTGTCCCAGCCGAAGGCCTGCCATTTCTCCGACAGGGGCATTAGGTTTATCTGGTTTTCTACGGTGTCGCAGGACTGGAACTTGTTATGGTCGACAATAGCCACCAGGTTACCCACTTTATAATGGGCCGCCGCCATGATGGCCTCCCAGATTTATCCTTCGTTGCTTTCCCCATCTCCGACGATGCAGAAGGCGCGGAAGCGCGGTGCCGGCCTTCCTGTCTTATCTTTGGGCGTCCCGATACGGGCGGCCAAGGCCTCTCCCAGAGCGAATGACAAACCTTGTCCCAGTGACCCTCCGGAATACTCAATCCCGGGTACGATTCTTTCGGTATGGGCTTGTAAAACGGCGCCGAATTGGCCGTAGCTGGCGAACTCTTTCTTAGGGAAATAGCCCGCTTCACCTAGGGCGGCGTACACCGTCTCGCAGCAGTGGGCTTTGGAGACAATCAGCCGGTCCCGGTCGACCCACTGCGGGTTTTTAGGGTCGTGCTTCATATGGTGGAATACCAGCGCGGTGACGACATCCGCTTGCGAGAAAGAGCCTCCTATCCAACCGGACTCACTCGCTTTTATCATCTCCACGGCATCTCTCCGTAAGGTCTTCGCTTTCTCCTCCAGCGCTTTGATTAACTTCTCGTCATATGCCATAGTTATTACCTTTCTCTAATGTGATGGCTGCATTCTATAAAATCTTTTGGTCAGGAGTGACCTGAACTGATGATTGGTAAAGGTCACAGCCCCAGCTGATCCGCTACCTCGCGCATGCCTAGGATAACGTCGGTAATCAGGTCTGGCAGCTCCATACCCAGTATGGCGGCTCCTTTTTCAATTATGGCGCGGTCCACGCTGGCGGCGAACGCCCGGTCTTTCCATTTCTTCATCACCGACTTCGCTTCCAGATCGGCCACGCTTCTTGAGGGTCGGACCAGCGCTACGGCGGTGATAAACCCGGTTAGTTCGTCGATGGCGTAGAGCACCTTCTCCGGGTTGCTCTGCGGCTTGATGTCAGTGCAGATACCCCAACCGTGAGAGATAGCCGCTCGTATGTATTCCTCCGGCCAGCCCCGCTCTTCTAAAATCTCCTTTGTTTTGTGGCAATGCTCCTCCGGGAAACGCTCGTAATCAAGGTCGTGCACCAGCCCGACAATCTGCCATTTAACCTCGTCTTCGCCCATATTCCGCGCCAGATAGCTCATGACTCCGGCCACGGCATAGGCGTGCTTCCTGAGGCTCTCACTCTGGTTGAACTCCTGAACAAGCGATAACGCTTCCTCATAGGTTGGTGTGTGCTCCGGCATTTATGCTCCTCCTTGTCCCGGTTGTCTTGCCTTCTCTAGCCAAAGTAGTGTCAATATATGGTATAGGAAAGGGGCGGGAAAAATCAATCGGGCGGTGCTCTTTCTGGTTGGGGCTACTTGTTCGGAAATAAGTGTGCTATAATAAAACTTGGCAGTTTACCAGATCGCCAGGAGGTATTCCTGGGACCAAACTTTTGATAGCGGGGGTTGACCTGCGAAATGGGTAACGTAACTAAAAAGAATCCGCTCAAAATCACCGATGTTACTTTCCGTGACGGGCACCAGTCCAATCTGGCCACCCGTATGCGGACTGAAGATATGGTCGGCATTGCTGAGGAGATGAACCAGACGGGGTTTTATTCTATGGAGGTATGGGGCGGCGCCACTTTTGACGTGGCGAGCCGGTTTTTAAATGAAGACCCATGGGACAGGCCGCGTATCCTGAAAAAGCTAATGCCGGACACCCCACTGCAAATGCTGCTTCGAGGGCAGAACTTGGTTGGCTACCGCAACTACGCCGATGATGTGGTTATCGCTTTTGTCCATCACGCTGCGGAGGTTGGGATTGATATTTTCCGGATATTTGATGCCCTGAATGACGAACGTAACCTGAAGACTTCTATTAGGGCGGTGAAAGAATGCGGGAAACACGCCCAGCTTTGTATCTGCTATTCCCTCACCGAGCCTAAAATGGGTGGGAAAGTTTTTACCCTTGGTTATTACCTAGATAAAGCGCACATCCTCCAGGAGATGGGGGCGGATAGCATCTGTATTAAGGATATGGCTGGCCTGCTTGCTCCCGATGACGCCTATACCCTAGTGGCCGCGCTGAAGAAAACGGTCAAAGTACCGATACAACTGCATACCCACTTCACCAGCGGTATGGGGGCGATGACCTGTCTCAAGGCGGCGGAGGCTGGCGTGGACATTATTGATACGTCTCTGGCGCCCTTCGCCCTGCGCTCTTCGGAGCCGGCCGTGGAGCCTATTCTGGCAGCACTGAGAGGAACCCCTCGTGATCTCGGGTTAGACTTGGCCCACCTGCTGAAACTGGGCGATTATATTGAGTCCATCGCGCCAAAATACCGCGATTTTTTGAACCTTACTCGGATGTCGGTGATTGATACCAATGTTCTGGTGCACCAAACTCCCGGCGGCATGATTTCCAACTTGGTATCCCAGCTGCGACAGTCCAATGCCTTGCACCGGCTTAACGAGGTGTACGCCGAGGTGCCTAAAGTGCGGGAAGAGTTGGGCTACCCGCCTCTGGTCACTCCGACCAGCCAGATTGTGGGTGTTCAGACCGTCCAGAATGTGCTG
Source organism: Dehalococcoidales bacterium (assembly GCA_002688435.1). Lineage (GTDB taxonomy): Bacteria > Chloroflexota > Dehalococcoidia > Dehalococcoidales > RBG-16-60-22. The sequence continues at coordinate 28,831 of NZCW01000009.1, read as the reverse complement.
GCCGGCCGGTATAAGCTGGTGTCCACCCAGGTGATGGACTACTGTTACGGGCTCTACGGTAAGCCACCGGAGCCTATTGATCCAGAAGTGCAGAAAATGGTACTCAAATTTTACAAGCGGGGGCAGATGCCGGTAACCTGTCGCCCGGCGGATCTACTGGAGCCAGAGCTGGATAAGGCTAGGGAGATGGTTAAGGATTTCACTCGGGAAATTGGCGATGTGCTCACCGCGGCGATATATCCCATCACCGGACTGCGTTTCCTGAAGTGGAAGCACGGTCTGGAGGAACCGCCTCCGGAAGTAAAGCCGAAGACTCTGGAAGACGTTAAGCGTGAAGACGAGCTCATCGCCAAGGCTAAAGCCGGCCAGTTGGTGGAAAAGCCCTCGGATTTTTAGGGTAAGTAAAAAATCCCTCCGGTTAAGATTTGCAACGTAAAATGAGTTACTCTCTAGGTGTGGATATCGGCTCGGTCAGTGCCAAGCTGGCGCTCATTGGTGGGAGTGGCCGGACATTCCGGCTGGATACCGAGAAAATTACGGTCAATCCTAGGACGGCCGTTAACGCACTCCTTGAACGGTTGGGTGGGGAGTTCGACCCGGGAGAGATTGCCGGCGTCGGCGTGTCTGGTTCGGGTAAAACGGTTATCCCCGAGGAGCTCAACTGGACGGAGTACAGCAGTTCCTTGGCGATTGCTTCCGGGCTCCTGCATCGCCACCCCGACGCTCGAACCATCATCCAGATTGGCGGCCAGAGTTCGCTGGTCATCGGGCTGGAAGACGGACTGAGGAAACCGTGGCAGGTAATCTCAAACTCGCTCTGCGCCGCCGGTACGGGCCGGTTTTTGGAACAGCAGGCCTACCGTCTGGGTATCACCATGGACGACTTCGCCAGCTTGGCACTTAAGTGTGAAGGTAGTCCACCCCGCATCGCCGCCAGATGCAGCGTCTTTGCTAAGAGCGACCTCATCCACCTTCAACAGAAAGGTGTGCCGGTGGCGGCCATGCTTTACGCGCTCTGTGAAAGTATTGCCCGAATGGTGGCTTCGCTGAAGAAAGGTATTTTTGAAGAGCCAGTCTATCTGGTCGGTGGTGTTGCCGCTAATAGCGCTATCGTCAAAGCATTGGGTGAAATTCTCTCCGCTCGGAATGGGCACCAGGTGTCGGTAGTCGTCCCGGGAGATTATCTTTACCTTGAGTCTATCGGGTCAGCCTTGCTCTCCAAGGATAAGAGTTCGTCGGTGGCGATGTTGTCCCAGGCAGGTGTCCGCCAGCGTTATTTTAAAATGCCCAAATTGGAAGTCATTGACCTTCCGGGGAATGGATTAAAGCGGCGGATAGAGGAGCCGTGTTCGGGCTATCTCGGTGTTGACGTTGGCTCGACCAGCACCAAGGCAGTGATACTCGATGAGTCAGGCACCGAAATCTTGGCCAAGAACTACCTGATGACGGTGGGGAAACCAGTGGATGCCGTGCGGCAGGTCTTCCGGAATTTGCTTCTCGATGGCGCGGGTAAAATTAATGTAGCTGGTGTGGGGGTTACTGGCTCCGGCCGGTATCTGGTGGGCAGCTTCATCGGGGCCGACCTGGTGAAGAATGAAATTACCGCCCAGACTCAGGCGGCTATGGAGATAGACCCGGAAGCCGATATTATTGAAATCGGCGGGCAAGACTCTAAACTGGTTATCAAGCGGAACGGGGTGGTCATTGACTACCAGATGAACAAGGCCTGCGCCGCCGGTACCGGTAGCTTCATTGATGAACTGGCGGAAATGCTCGGCGTTTCCGTGAAAAACGGGGACTTCGCTCGTCTGGCTTTTACCGCCCCCCACACCATGGAACTGGGTACCAGGTGCGCCGCCTTCATGGGGCAGGCGGTCGCTTCCGCCCAGCAGGAGGGGGTGTCGTTAGAGGTAATCACCGCCAGCCTGTCCAATTCCATTGCCAAGAACTATCTCTCCAAGGTGGTGGGCCATCGGAAGCTGGGTAATAGCATTATCCTTACCGGCGCCGTGTTCTACAACCAGGCCGTGGTCTCTGCCTTTCACCAGCAGCTTGAAGGGAAGACCCTGACCGTGGCAGAGCACCGGGAGGTCAGTGGGGCCATCGGTGCGGCGCTCTTGGCGAAAGGGGAGGTGACAGGGCGGAAGTCGAAGTTCAAGGGATTCCAGAAAGTAGTGGATAGCGAATGCGTCCTGACCATGTTCAACTGCCAGGGGTGCGACAATAACTGCACCATCACCCGTATGCGGATACCCGGCGAGAGTCCCGTTTTTTACGGTAGCCGGTGTGATCGTTACGACAGCATTATCGGCCAAGCGAGCCAAGCAACCTTCTTCGACGAGCGAGAGAGACTGATTTTTAGAGAGTACCGGGAAGGATCCGGAGGCGGGCCTTCGGTGGGGATTCCTAGGGCGCTCTTGGTATACGACTATGCGCCGCTGCTTATCGGGTTTCTCAACGGGCTTGGCGTTAGGGTTGTCCTCTCCCGCCAGACCACCAAGGAGGTTGTGGAGCAGGCCGTGGAGCTGAGCTATGCCGACAGCTGCTTTCCGCTGAAACTGCTCCACGGGCATGTTGCCGCACTGAGTGACGCTGATTTCATTCTCTACCCCTGCGTCATCCGGCTGGGTAAAAAAGACGGTGATGAGAACCAGAAATACGCCTGTCCCTTGATTCAGGCATCCCCGTATATCATACGTCAGGCACTGGGCTTGGAGGAACGACTGCTGATACCGGTAATTGACTTTAGCCGTGGCCATGCCGAGGTAATTAACAGCCTAGCCGGAGTAGCGGAGAAATTGGGGTTCGGCCGGAAACAGGGCAGAAAAGCGGCTATTCTAGGTCTGAAAGCGCAGCAGCAGTTTGACATCGATCGTGTAGCCCTTGGTCGGAGGCTACTGAGGCAGCTCCGGGAAAGCGGTCGGCTGGGCGTGGTCCTCCTCGCTCGCTCCTATATGGCGCAGGACGCTGGGGCGAATCTGGGTATTGCCGAAAAACTAGCCCAGCTCGATGTGGTGCCGGTGCCGCTGGACTTGCTACCTCTCGACTTAGTAGACCCCAAACAGTACTCCGACCGCCCGTACTGGATGTATGAAAGTAAGTTTATTGCCGGTACTGCTATAGCCGCCGCCGACGAGTCGTTATATGGCCTGGCGTTGACCAACTTCGGCTGCGGCCCGAACTCGTTTATCCTTAGAGTTATGGAAGATATTATGGGAGGCAAGCCCTTGGGGCAACTGGAAATCGATGAACATGCCGCCGAGGCGGGCATCGTTACCCGTCTGGAGGCCTTTGTCGATACCATTAAAAGCTACGCTCGCTCCGCAAAGCAGCCGGAAACCCCGCGCCGTGATATTTACCGAGGCGCGTCCACGGTCATTAATGCGCAGAAGACCCTGCTCCTACCCCGGATGGCCCCCCACGCCGATGTCATTGCCGCTGCCATGGAGGCCTGCGGCGTACGGGCGCAGGTACTCCCTGAGCCTGACGAACGCAATCTCCTCTATAGTAACCAGGTAACCTCGGGTACGGAATGCCTGCCCTACCGTGTTACCTTGGGTGACTTCATGCGGTATTATTATGAGAACGGCGGTGACCAGAAAAACGTTGAAGGGTTTATGACTGGCTCTTACGGGCCCTGCCGTCTGGGGAAGTATGCCATAGAGCAGGGCCGAGTACTCAAGGAAATCGGTTTTGACCTGCCGATACGTACCTCCGTGTCCAACAACGCTTACCGTGATTTGAATCTCGGTCCTGACTTCGAGCGGCTCACCTGGAACGGTATCGTGGCCGTAGACGGTCTGCAGCGTCTTCTCTGGCGCGTCCGTCCCTACGGGAAAGAGAAAGGCTCAGCGGATAAACTGTTCGCTGAATACTTGGGCCGGATTGCGGATGGTGTTCGCCGGAAGGAGAACTACGATGTTCTGCTGCGCCAGGCGACGGCCGAGTTCAGTTCTCTGGTTGACCCCACCCTGCCGCCGAGACCGCTGGTGGGCATTAATGGTGAAATCTATCTGCGCTCTAACCGGTTCAGTAATAACGACTTGGTGAAGGTGTGCGAGGACGCCGGGCTGGAAGTCATTGTTTCCCCGATAGGAGAGTGGATAAAGTACACTTCCTATCGTAACGTTGAGGACGCCATCAAGAACCTGAACCTGAAGAAGATGGTAGCCAGCTATATTAAAAAGCTTGTCCAAGAGCGTGATGAGCACCGGATAGCTGGCTATTACCGGGAGCTACTGGATGGGCGGGAACCATCTACGGCGGCGGTGTTGGCCAAGTCTAACCTGTACCTTTCTCCCCGGTGCGGCGGCGAGGCGGTGCTCAGTATCGGCAGCGGCGTGGAATGGTCGGAGAGGCCTGATTTTGCCGGCGTGATTTCGGTGATGCCTCACGGCTGCATGCCCGGCGGTATCGTGGCGGCTATGGCGGAGAAATTTGGTACCGTTTACCAGAAGCCTTGGATTAGCCTGACCTATGATGGTTTCCTAGAGACCAATAACCTGACCAGAATCAATAATTTCGCCGAACTCATCAGGTTCTGCCGTCAGGAAGCCATCGAAGGCGTCTTGACCTAGTCTTCGGTCTGCGGAGAACCCGGTTTCCTTAATCTCACTGGTTTGGCAACCTTAACCGGGCAGCATCGTATTGCCATACGACTTGACAGTGGCGGTTCCTTTTAATTATATTTAGAGGCACAATACCAGGCTGCAAGTACCATTTACCATTAAAAGTGGCTCTTTTGGCCTATACTTTTGGTTCATAAAGATGGAACCTTATGAATCTCATGAGTGCTTTGGTAAGGTGCCGGAATTAATTTGATGTGGGCAAGATGCCCACAAGACACTACACCTTCTAGGACTAAGAAACAAAAGGCTTAAATGAAGGTAAGCAGGATGGAAGATTTAAAATGGGATGAGGATAGGTTGTACCAACTCGTACAGGAGAAATTAGGCGATTACTTATTTCTGGTAGTCTCAAATCGGGAACCTTATATTCACAGTATGTCTGGTAAGGAGATAATATGTAATCGTCCAGTTAGCGGGCTTACCGAGGCTCTAGACCCGGTGATGCGCGCCTCGAAAGGGACCTGGGTGGCTTATGGTAGTGGTGATGCTGACCGGACGGTTGTTGACTCCAGTAACCGGGTAGTAGTTCCACTGGAAAAGCCGGAATATACTTTGCGCCGAGTATGGCTGACCGATGATGAAGTAGCTGGTTTTTATCTTGGCTTTTCCAACGAGGGACTGTGGCCGTTATGCCATGTTGCCTTTGTCTCGCCTACCTATAGAGAGACCGACTGGGACACCTATAAGAGAGTGAACCGGATTTTTGCCGAGGCTGTTCTCCAGGAGGTGGCCGGACGTAAAGCAATGGTATTAGTTCAAGACTACCACTTTGCTCTGCTTTCCCGCTTGATTAAAGAGCAGAGGCCTGATCTAACTGTTGGCCAGTTCTGGCATATTCCGTGGCCAAGCCATGAGATTTTTCGAACCTGTCCCTGGCAGGAGGAGATACTGGACGGCTTACTGGGTAACGACCTCCTAGGTTTCCATACCCAATCTTATTGTCACAATCTATTGGCGACGGTTGAGCATACTTTGAAAGCTAATGTGGACCATAATAGATCTACCTTAACCTACCGGGGCAAGACTACTCTGGTACAGCCGTTTCCCATCAGTGTGGACTTTGATCGGCTTTCTCAGGAAGCAGGAAATGAGGCGGTAGAGCGAGAGATGGAGAGCCTTCGCCATGAGTTTGACTTGGCGGGGAAATATGTCGGGGTTGGTATGGACCGAATGGACTACACCAAAGGCATACTGGAAAGGTTACAGGCACTGGATAAATTCTTCGAAAATTTCCCCGATTATCGAGGTAAGGTGGTCTTTATTCAGGCCGGTATGCCCAGTCGGACCCAGATTGACAGCTACCAGAAGAGTAACGAAAGGATTGATAACCTCGCTAGCAGCATAAATAGTAAATACGGTAATGAGTCTTGGAAGCCTCTGGTTATGATGACCAGACAACTTACTCTGGTAACGCTGGTGGCTTTACGCCGGTTGGCGAACTTCTGTGTGGTCAGCTCAGTCCATGATGGTATGAATCTGGTGGCCAAAGAGTATGTCTCTTCTCGTATTGATGTGGATGGGGTTTTGATTTTAAGTCAGTTTGCCGGAGCGGTTGACGAAATGCCGGATGCTCTCCTGATTAATCCCTACGCTATTACTGAATTTGCCAATCAGATAAAAAAGGCAGTGGAGATGCCGGAGATGGAGAGGCGACGGCGGATGAAAACCATGCGAGAGACGGTGTCTAACCATAATATCTACTGGTGGGGCGCCTCTATAGTCTCCAACCTTATCTCAATCGCGAGGGTCTAATGCAACATCTTTTTCAATCTTGGGAAACTTTTAGCTCTGATATCAGAGCTACTTCCCACGTTTTATTGCTCCTGGACTACGATGGTACCTTAACCCCGATTGTTAGTCGGCCGGAGCGGGCATTGCTGTCATCTGAGAACAGGGGTAAACTCAGTGCCCTGGCTAAAAAATCAGCTTTCAGTCTAGGTATTATCAGCGGCCGGCCACTCCCGGAGCTCAAGACGATGGTGGGAATAGCGGGGATTTACTATGCAGGAAACCATGGGCTTGAAATAGAAGGCCCTGGTCTCAAGCTGATTAATCCGATGGCGCAAGCAGCTAAAGCTGAAATGAAAGACCTCGCCGGGCAGTTCTCGGCCAGATTAGGTGGGATTGAAGGGACCATTGTTGAGGACAAAGGTTTGAGCTTAAGTATTCACTACCGCTTGGTGAAACAAGACGAGGTAGATACCGCCGCTGAGATTTTTCAACAAATCACCTCCCCTTGGCTTCAAAAGGGTAAAATTAGAATCACCTCGGGAAAAAAAGTCTGGGAAGTGAGACCACCCATAGACTGGCACAAAGGTAAAGCAGTCGAAACAATAACGAAAGAAATCAAGGCTACCCACGATGGTGAACAGCTACTAACTATCTATTTGGGTGATGATACGACCGATGAAGATGCTTTTCGTATCATTCACCGACCGCAAGGCTGGAGTATTTTTGTCGGCGAGGAGAAACCCTCGTCTAACGCCGATTATTTCCTTACTGCCACATCAGAAGTGATGGCTTTCCTGTCCTCACTGCGTGAGTTGAAGTAAAGATACCTCTTTATAGGCTGTGGTTGAACTTTCTCATGGAGCCTTTATGTTTTGGTGGCGGGTTATGGTAGATAGGGGCTACTTCAGTCAGAAAAAACTTTTCGCTTCCCGTTAGAGAAGGCTTGTCGGGAACCCTTAGCTTGTGGGAACTTAAGGTTGCTAATGTTATTACTGCGTTCGACTGGCGCGATGCCGCTTAGCCTTTATGGTTTCGCCGCTGGGGACTAGAGGTTTGGGGAAATCCCTCTCGGTAACATTACTGAAGATAGTGCAGTTGCGGCCTATGGTTGTTCCCGCCGGTATCTTGGCGTCCTTACCGACAATGGTTATGCCGGTGTTTAGGATGTCGGGTTCTTCGCGGTTGACTTGGAAGTTATCGCCAAAGCCGATATGGCAGCCGACATCAATGGCTGTTTCTTTATCCAGTATGGAATAGTCGATAACACTGTCCCGCCCGATGATAGTGTTATGCATGATGATGGAGGACTTGACGACCGCGTTTTCGGCCACTCTTACTCCCGGCGAGAGAACCGAGTGCTCGACTCGTCCTTCAATAATACAGCCATTAGATATCATGCTGTTAAGAACATCGCTACGTTGAGAAAGAATGGCGGGTGGTTTTGACTCTTCCTCTTTGGTGCGGATAGGCCAATCACTGCTGAAGGCGAGGGGAGGGGGTACATCGAGCAGCTTCATGTTAGTCTGCCAGTAGCTTCGCACACTACCGACATCACGCCAGAATCCTTCAAAGTTATAAGCGAAAAGCCGGCAATTACCCACCAGATGAGGGAAGATATTCCGGGCAAAATCATGCTTGGAAGACCGGCGCTGGGCGTCTTCTTCCAGGCACTGGCGCAGGAAATCTTTGCGGAAGACGTAGACGCCCATAGAGGCGAGGTCGCTCTTGGGTTCTTTAACTTTTTCTTGGAAGCTGGTCACTTGTCCTTCTTCATCTACGCTTACCGTGCCAAACTCCCGTAATTGGTCTCGAGGCATACGGGTGATGGACAGGGTGACATCTGCCTGGCGCTTTTTATGATAATTGATCATGTCAGAATAATCCATTTTGTAGACATGGTCACCGCTAAGCATCAGTACCAATTCATCGTCCTGCCCTTCAATATACGAGAGGTTCTGGTAGACGGCATCAGCGGTGCCTTTATACCAGGTCCGGCCTTCTTCACGGGCTAGATACTGTTGTAGCATTTGTATTTTCCGGTCCGGAAGGGCCAAGAAGCCCCAGGGCATACCGATGCCAATGTGGTCAGTGAGGGAACGGGGCTGGTACTGCGTCATCACGGCGACATTATAAATTCCCGAGTTGACGCAGTTACTCAGGGTAAAATCAATGATACGGTACTTACCGGCGAAAGGAATCGCTGGTTTGGTTCGCTCATGACCCAGAATACCCAGTCGTTCTCCCGCACCTCCCGCCAGAATGACGGCCACCACATTTTCCACGATAATCGCTACCCCCCCCCCCTGCATTTCTCTCTGCTAGGATAACTAGTCCGCCCAAAAATGCAATCTTGGTAGTCTTGTCTAGTTGCCGAGCTGTATTCAGTCGGTTATATTGATGCCTGCCTGTTCATCTTATAACTGTTTCATGAAGATGTCAAATGGACCTTTGCTATTTGATGGGATGTAACTGGCTGGGGACTGGTTTTTGGAAACTTACATCTGGCTAAATTCTTGATAAAGTTGTAATATGAAGGCATGGAGAAGGAATCCGTGTACTACTTTGCTTATGGTTCCAATCTAAATAAAAAACAAATGGCGGAACGGTGCCCGGGCAGTCAGTCCGTTTTTGCGGCAGTCCTTCCTAACTACAAACTGGTATTTGTCGGCTGGTCCCGACAGTGGCGGGGGGGAGTCGCCAGTATCAAACTGTTCCAAGGAGATAGAGTCCGCGGGGCGGTTTATAAAGTTACGGAGTTGTGTTTACGGCGTCTGGATAGCTACCTGAGCGGCTACAATCGGTTTAATATTACCGTGTTTACCGAGGACGATAAAGCGGTCGAAGCTATAACCTATATTAAAGCAGGGCAACTGGAAGAAACCAAGCCCTCAGAAGAATACCTGGCGGTTATCCAGCAAGGCTTGCGGGACTGGCGGCTGTTCTAGGTGAAGGTTGATCCGGTCAGGCTTGGTCCGGGCGTTGGAGTATAAATAGTTAAATGTAACGGAGGTGTTGAGATATAAATGACTACCACAGTTCTTCTGGTCCGCCACGGGCAAACGGAGTCGAATATTGGAGGCTACTTTATGGGTCGATTAAATGAAGACCTCAACGGGGCGGGCTATAACCAGGCTCGTTGCTTGGCTTCTAGGCTGGCTAGAGCCTCCATTACTTCAGTCTATACTAGTCCACTTAAACGGACCTGTACTACAGCGGTTATCTTGGCGGAACCTCATGGCTTGGAACTAAAAACTATGGAGGACTTAATTGAGATTAACCAGGGTGTATGGGAGGGGCGGCATGTGGATGATATCAGCCGAGGGTGGCCGGAGCTCTGGCGGCAGTCCAGGACTGACCCTTCGGAGTTCACTATGCCTAATGGCGAGAGTTTCAAGCAGGTAACCGAGCGGGCCGTTCGTGCTTTCGAGGCGATAGTGGCAGGGAACCAGGATCGGCAATCAATACTGGTGGCGCATGAAATCGTGGTTAAGGTAATCATTGTGCACGTCCTCGGGGCGACCAACCGCATTTACCGTCGATTTGAGATTAATAACGCCTCGCTGAGTACGATACAGGTTATTGACGGTAAATCCCGATTGCTTACCATAAATGATATCTCGCATCTTCTGTAGGATGGGAGACTGGCACCGTATTAAAAAGGCTAATTCTCGCTCACCAGGACTTCGTGGTGTTGGAGAAACCACCGTCAACAATTAAAGTTGTCCCGGTGACGTATTTCGCCTCGTCGGAGGCTAGGTACAAGGCGGCATAGGCGGTATCCCAGCCTTCGCCCTGCTTACCGGTTGGGGATATGGCATCGCGCCGTCGCCGCATCTCTTCAATATTCCCATCCGCCCAGGCATCCTTGTTATAATATTCGGCCTGGGGGGTTTTCATCAGCCCGGGGAGGATGGCGTTCACCCGGATACCTTTGGGGGCATACTGCATGGCCATGTCCTTGGTCAGGGCAATTATGGCTGCCTTTGACGTGGCATAAGCGCAGTTGGGTAGGGTGGTTCGGATAGCCCCCGCCGAAGCGATATTAACGATGGCGCCGTTGCCCTGTTTTTCCATACAGGGGATGGTATACTTGCCAGTTAAGAATATGCTTTTGACGTTAACCGCCATTACCCTGTCCCAGGTCTCCTCGTTGGTCTCCACGACCCCACCCCACTGTCCGATACCAACGTTGTTGTGGAGGATGTCAACCCGGCCGAACTTCTGGAGGCAGGTCTCCACCATGCTCTGGCAGTCACTAGCCCGGGATACATCGGCTTTAAAGGTGAGACAGGTACTTCCTTCCTGGCAATCATTTGTCTCGTCTCTTCGGCCGCCTCGAGGTTATAGTCCACCGCCATGACTCTAGCACCCTCTCGGGCAAAGACTATGGCGGTCGCTTTCCCGTTCCCGATGCCGGTCAGGACGGAGCCGGCGCTGGTAACGATGGCTACTTTTCCTTTCAGACGTTCTCCCATAATTCAGTCTCCTTCCGGTGGTTAAATTTTCTCCCCGGCCAGTTGGTAGATGATTTTGCAGGTCGCCGACCAGTCTTTATGTCCCAGGCCATTGGCTTGGGCGGCTTTCATCATCTGGTGGGCCAGGCTTCTGGCGAGTAGAGGAAACTTCATCGCCTCGGCGGTAGAAAGGACAAGTCCTAGGTCTTTGGCCATCAGGTCGGTGGTAAAGCCCGAGGCGAAGTCATTATTCACTGGGCAATTCGGTATTATGTTCGGATAAGGAACCCTTGTCTGTAAGACCCAGGAGTTTCCAGAACTGGCGCTGATAACTTCAAAGAGGGTCTTGGGGTCAGCCCCGAGTTTAGTGCCAAAGAGAAGACCCTCCCAAGCACCAATCCCGGCTACCGCCCCCGCTAAGTTGTTGGCCAGCTTGACTACCTCTCCCATACCCACCTCGCCGACATGAAATATTTTCTCCCCCATCATCTCTAGAATATCCCGGCATTCTTCGAAGACTTCCTTTTTGCCTCCCACTATTATGGAGAGAGTGTCATCGGCTGCCTTGGGGGGGAGCGCCACTCACCGGCGCATCGAGCATCTCTATCTCTTTTTCGGCCGCCGCCGCCGCTACCTTCCGGGTGACGATGGGGTCAATAGTGCTCATGTCGATAATGGTGGCGCCTTTCTTCAGGCCTTCTAAGATACCAGCGGGGCCAAACATCACCTGCTCCACATGAGGGGGCGAGGTCAGCATGGTGATAACGACCTCCGATCTTCCGGCTACTTCTCGGGGGGGGACTGGCCGCAACCGCGCCCGCTACCACCAGCTCTTTTACCGGCTCCGGTCTCAGGTCATGGACGGTTAGGAAATATCCGGACTTCATCAGATTAGCCGCCATCGGCTGGCCCATGTTGCCTAGGCCGATAAATCCGAGCTTCTTCATTTTAGTTCTCCTTGGCTCATTTTTTTATCTTCAAGGTTTAGCGTATTACGGCGTGCGTATAGCCGAGAGACTGCGGAATCGCGGCGAAGCCGCCGGTAATGGACGGTCTGCGGGAATTTATTCAGGGTGTCTGACTTTACTCGATGGCTTTCGTCTGGTCCTACTTCGTAATACGAAAAGTGTCAACCTGAGGTTTGACAACCAATGAGTCGAAGTTTTATCATATATGCATCAATAGATAACTAGCAGGTCAGAAAAACCCCGCCTGATATTTTCGAAAGTGTAAGGAGGTCAGTAATGATTAACGGGATTGCCATAGCTAAGCCTCAAACTTTTCCCGCGGTGCTGATGTACACCGATATCCGTAGTTATGTATTTACTTTTGTTCTCGTTGCCTTGGCGGTATTTACTCCTTGGGCTTTCCACCAGTTCCACCTAGCCGGCCCTACCTTTCTGCCGATGCATATCTTTGTGCTGGCGGCTGGGTTACTCTTTGGCTGGAGGGCCGGATTACTTGTCGGCTTGTTTGCTCCTCTGGCCAGCTACGCGGTATCGGGTGCGCCGGTGCTGGCGATCTTACCACAAATCTTGGTTGAACTTGCCGTCTATGGTCTAGTTTCCGGGATACTGCGGGAGGAACTTAATCTGCGGGTGATATGGGCACTCTTAGGTGCCATGGTCGCCGGGCGGTTGGCGCTCCTGCTCAGTGTTCTAGTAATACATGTTGTGGTCGGCAGAGTTTTCAGTCCCATCGGTCTGGAGGCAAATCCTTTCTTGGCCGTCTGGGTGGTGATGCGACAGGGATGGCCGGGCATAGCTATTCAGTTGGCTTCAATACCGGCACTTATCTGGCTGGCGACAAAAACCTCGAGTGGTAGATGGCTTTAGATGTATGCCGGTCTCTTCCAAAAATTCTTGGTGAGTGGTGATACTCTCCAGGTATATCAGGGTGACCGGCTGGTCTTTTTTTCCAACAAGGACCGCCTGTTGCCCTTACTGGGGTACCTTGACCGCTTTGCCTCTCGGTACCGGCAGGTGGTGGTGTTTGATAAAATAATTGGTAACGCTGCTGCCCTGCTCTTCGTCAGGGCCGGTTGCCGGGAAGCCTACAGTCCTATGGGCAGCCAGCTCGCCATCGGGACGCTTAAAGAACACGGTATTGCATACTACTTTACAGAAATTGTGCCCTGTATTCAGAGACCTGACGGTACGGATATGTGTCCTATGGAGAGACTTTCTATAGGTAAAGAGCCGGAGGAATTTTATCAAGTAATGCTGAACCTGGTTAATGAACCACGCTCTCAGAGGATGAACTGAGTGAGGGTATTATGGATAAAATAAGATTAGACCGAATCGAACTTCCGATGAAGGAAGAGAGTATATGGCTAGAGTTTCCATTACCCGGGCGGAAAAAGACCCTTACATTGCGCTCACCAAGGTAATTGCCGGTCTCGGCGAGAAATTCATCAGCCCAGGTGACAGCGTGCTCCTCAAGCCCAACCTGCTTGAGCCGCAGGACCCGGACAGTGGCGAGATAACTACCCCCAGAATTATGGAAGCGGTAGCCCGTTATTGCCTGGAGTGCGGCGCGGATCGGGTGATAATCGGGGATGGCCCCAGCTACTACCAGCCCGAATCACGTCTCCGGGAATGTTTTACCACTACTGGCGTCAGTGAGGTGGCGGCGCACTTGGGGATAGAATGGGTGCTCTTTGACGAACATGACTACCGGACGTTTCGGGGAATACCTGGCTGTCCTAGGGAGTTCCGGGTGACCGAGTTTGCCTTCAACTGTGATAAGCTCATTAACCTGCCGGCGCTGAAAACGCACTACCAGACTACCGTTACCTTGGCCATGAAGAACCTGAAAGGTTGTCTCAAGCGGGAAGATAAGCCGCGCTTCCACCGCGAAGACCTGTCCCGGGCTATCACTGAGCTGAACCGGATAATCAGACCGACCCTCAATATTATTGACGGTACGGCCAAAACCATCGGTAATGTCGGTTATTCCGGCGATAAGCAACCCGGTATCGGTCTGCTTATCGCCGGTACGGATATCGTGGCGGTAGACGCCGTGGGCTGTGCACTTATGGGTATAGACCCGGCGGAAGTGCGTACGGTCACCTTGGGAGCAGCGGTGGGACTGGGGGAAAGCGACCTCACCCGACTGGATATCGTTGGCGAGGAGTTGAAAAACATGAAGCTCCGGGTCAGACTGCCACAAGAGGAACTACGGCAGATGTTCCCGTTACTGGAAATAGTAGGTATTGATAAAGCATGCACCGGCTGTTTTATCCCTCTCGTTTCCGGTCTCTTGCTGCTTGGCGAGCGCGGCATAAAGCTAAAGCGACCTCTTCGAATATACTTGGGCGAGGCGCCTGAGTCGAGGAAAGACAAGGGCTGCCTGCTGGTGGGTGACTGCGCATTAGTCGAGGGCGATAATGTTCCGGACCTAGTAGGGGGCTGCCCACCGACCCGGGAAGACGTGCTCCACAAACTCACGGAAATTATGTCCGAGTCCTGACTTACCCGTGCGTGTCGGCCGGCTTTATCCGTAGTGGCATCCCCGCCGTCATCAGGTAGACCTCGTCAACGCGCTGCGCTAACATCTGGTTTGCTCTTCCTAGGAAATCACGGTACAGCCGGCCCAACCGATTGGGTGGCACCAATCCGAGGCCAACCTCGCTGGTGACTATGATGAAGCGGGCGTTGGTCCGGTCCAGACAATCAATCAGTTCATTAATATCAGCGACGACTTCTTGCTCAATGAGCGATGCATCCACTGACTCACTATTAGGGTCACCGTGTTGAGCGAAAATGTTGCTCACCAACAGGGTGACGCAGTCTACGATGACCGTTTGTGCTGGCCCGATTTCTTGGGCAATCTGGCGGCCGATATGGGTGGTAACCTCAAGAGTCTGCCAGGTAGAAGGTCTTACCTTCTGGTGCTCCTCAATGCGCTGTCTCATTTCTTCGTCACCGGGCTCGGCGGTGGCCACGAAAAGCACTGGCTGGTCTGATTTGAAAGCCAGCGCTTGGGCGAAGTGGCTTTTCCCACTGCGGGCGCCGCCGAGGAGCAACGTGCTCTTCAACTTCATTTAATACCCTTCTCCATTATTTCATAAACGGCGGCCATATTAAGGTTGCGGCGGACCAGCTCGGCTAATCGGTCATACTGCTGCTCGGTGCTTGCCGGGACACCGGTCTTTCTCATCGGTAGACCCCAGTGCCGCCGCAGGTTGGCCAGCAGAGATTGTCGGAAGCCGAAGTTGTGGAATAGACCGTGCAGGTAAGTCCCCAGGACGGTGCCCTGGTGGTTAAGCGTGCCGTCGTAAGAGTCCGCTGCCCCCCGTACCGTTTCCAGGACTTGGAAGGCGCTGGTTTCTTTACCACCACTGGTCTGCCCCATGTGTATCTCATAGCCCACCAGTTCCTGTCCCTTCATGCCGGCCAGCAGCCCCCGGTCGGCCAGTATCTTGGTCCTGACCTGGCTGGTGAGCTTCTCCGGGACAAAGTCAGTCGCTACGTCGAGTAGCCTCAGCCCTAGAGCCTCTTCTTCGGCTGACTCTACCCCCGATGAGTCGAGAATGCTCCGGCCTAGCATCTGGTAGCCGCCACAGATACCGATAACCGGCGTGTTCTCTCCGGCCTGTCGGGAGATTTCCTCAGCCAGTCCCGAGCGGCGGAGGTAAGTAAGGTCACTGATGGTGCTCTTGGTGCCTGGTAGAATGATAAGGTGCGGCTTGCCAAGTTCCGCCGGGGGGGTGATATAGCGTACCCGACAACCATCTTCTTCTAACGGGTCAAAATCATCATAATTGGAGATGTGCGGTAGGTGGATAACAGCAATGTCCAAGTCGGCTGACGGCTGGTTCTCCCGCCGGTCATCGAGATAGACCGAGTCCTCCTGGGCAATCTGGATATTCTTGAAGTAGGGGATTATCCCCAAGACAGGCTTGCCGGTCTGTTTCTCCAGGAACTCGAGACCGGGTCTGAGTAGTCCCGGGTCGCCGCGGAACTTGTTGATGATAAAACCCTTGACATAATGTCGCTCAGTCTCTTCCAGTAAGGTCATAGTGCCGATAAGGGAGGCGAACACGCCACCCCGGTCAATGTCTCCTACTAGGAGGACGGGGGCCTTAGTCAGCCGGGCCACTCGCATATTGGCGATTTCTCTATCCCTGAGGTTTATCTCGGCGGGACTGCCCGCCCCCTCGATGATTATGGTATTATAGGTGGAGTCAAGACGGCGCAGCGAGCTGGCTACCGCTTTCAGTAAGGATGGGGTGTGGCGGTAATAGTTATCGGCGGAGATTGTCCGTGACACCCGGCCGTGTACGATTACTTGGCAGCGGCGGTCCGTCTCCGGTTTCAGGAGGACCGGGTTCATGTCTACGATGGGCTTGAGGCCCGCCGCCTCCGCCTGTACCACTTGGGCGCGTCCCATCTCTTCCCCTTCCTCGGTGACGAAAGAGTTGAGCGACATATTCTGCGCCTTGAACGGCGCTACCCGGAGTCCGTCCTGCCGGAGAATGCGACAGAGGGCGGTGACCAAGATGCTCTTCCCTACCGATGACGAGGTACCCTGTATCATTAAGGTCCGGGACATGTCCAAAATTATCTACCTTCCAGGTCGGCTTTTAAGATTTCCAAGAACCAGTGCTCTTCTCTCAGTGCGTTCTTGGTTTTCAATATTTCCAATCGTTTTTGGAAGAAGGGGTCATCAGTCACTAGAGTGTGGTACTCCTCGGCTTCGCCGTAGGGAGTAACACCCTTTATCTCTTTAAGTTCCGTCAGCTGCCCGGTGATATCAGCGTCGGCGTAGGCGTAGTCGGCGGCCTGGTATACCCGCTCAATCCATTTCCGGTGCTTGTTAAAGGCAATATCGCCGAAGACGCCGCCGTCAATCTCCTCTTGCCTGAAGTGCCGGAGCATCTTTGTAAATGCTGCTTTACAGGTGGGATGTGTGGTCCGTGCCTGCAGCCGTATTATGCCGGCCGGCAGACTGTGGCTGCAGGTACGTTGGTCGTCTTCGGTTACTGTGTTGCCCTGGTAGCGGACTTTCATTCTGTTGGCTGATGTCCGGTAAGCGGCTAGGTAGCAGTCTTTACAGCCGCTCCACGAGCTGAAGATTTGGTTCAACTTGCCCTCCCGATATTCTTGGCTAACAACGTCGCTTATCTTATTTGCTCTCTTCGGAGACACCGGCCTCGGCGAAGGTAGTCATCTCCGCTAGCATCCGGGCGGCTGTCTCCACTAGGAATATGCCTAATGCCGCTCCGGTGCCCTCCCCCAAACGCAGTCCCAGGTTCAGCAGAGGTTTCAATCCTAGGTGCTTCAGTAGTGCCTGGTGGCCGGCTTCTGTAGAAATATGGGCGGGGATGATAAAGTCTTTGAGTCCCGGAGCCAGGGCGGTGGCGATAAGGGCGGCCGCCCCGGAGATAAAACCGTCAACCACTACCGGTATACGGTGGGCGGCGGCGGCTAGCATCACTCCGGCCAGCCCGCCGATTTCAAAGCCGCCTACTTTAGCCAGTACGTCCAGAGGTTGGGCCGGGTCGGGGTGGTTCACCGCCAGAGCTTTCTCAATGACCGCTATTTTGTGTTCTAATTGGCTGTCGTCTAGGCCGGTGCCCTGGCCAGTAACCTCGGCCACTGGTTTTCCGGTTATCGCCGCGCAAATGGCGCTGCTGGCCGTGGTATTGCCAATGCCCATATCCCCGGTGCCGACGATGTCAAGGTCCCTGGTTACCTCGGCGGTCATGACTTCGATGCCCGTCTCCACAGCCCGTACTGCCTGTTCGAGGGTCATCGCTGGGCCGAGGGCCATGTTCCATGTGCCCGGACTAATCTTCCGTGATAGGAGACAAGGGTCCTGTTTTAGATTGGAGGCCACTCCCATATCAACTACGGTAATTCTGGTCCCGATCTGGCGTGCTAGCACGTTTATGCCGGCCCCGCCGCGCAGAAAATTAGCCACCATCTGGGCAGTAATTGTCTGGGGCCAGTTGCCAATCTTCTCGGCGACCACTCCGTGGTCACCGGCCATGATGATGATGACTTTATCTTTGACCTGAGGCATGACTTTCCCTTGGATGCCAGCAAGCTGCACCGAAAGCTCTTCCAGCCGTCCCAGGCTGCCCGGCGGTTTGGTCAGTGTGTCCTGCCTTGATTGTGCCTGGCTCATCGCTTTCTCGTCTAGGGGCTTTATCATCTTAATAATATCGGCAAGTCTATTCATCTGGGCTCCCATTATATTATTTAATCTGGCTTAAAACACGGACAATAGCAGTGATAAACTTCCGGCATTCGGGCATGGTGCGTGGGGCCAGGCGGATATACTCAGGCAGCCCGAAAGAAGCACAGTCCCGCACTAGGATACCGTGTTTGAGCAGGGCAGTGCGGAACTCACGGGCATTACCTACCCTGACTAGGAAGAAGTGGGCTTCCGAAGGTAGTATCTGGTAACCGAGTTGGGAAAGCTCGCCGACGAGGAACTCCTTGGCCCGGCTTATTTTCTGTTGACTCTGCTCGAGGTAGTCCGCTTCGCTGAGGACGGCGGCACCCATTTTCTGGGCCATGACATTGACGTTCCACGGCGGGCAGACCTGGCGCAGGCTGTGGATAATCTCCCGGCGGGCAATGGCGTAGCCGAGGCGCAGTCCGGCCAACGCGTAGTCTTTGGTCATGGATCGCAAAATAACCACATTGCTTGTTGAAATCAGGTCGATGGAAGACCAGCTTCCCAGGGTGAAATTAACATAAGCCTCATCAATTATGAGTAGGGCGTCTCCGAGGGCGTCCCGCACCGTTTCCACCTCCTGGCGGGAGAGGTATCTACTGGTGGGGTTATTGGGGTTACAGATAAAAGCTGCCCGGGGGTGGTGTCGCCTAATAAGCTCAATGGTCTCGGCCAGCCTGGGGGTAAAATTGTCTTCCGCCTTTAGCTTCTGCTTGACCGGTTCCGCGCTGGTAATCAGGGAGGCCATTTCATACTCGCCGTAGGTCGGTTGAAATAACAGGATGCGGTCTCCTGGCTGGAAGTAGGCCAAGGCAATGAGGCGGATGAGCTCTGTGGTGCCGCTCCCGACGATGATGTTATCCCGCGGCACGGCTAGGCGCTCCGAGAGGCGTCCTCTGATCTCGGTCGTCTCGGAATCAGGGTACTGTCCGATGGCCGCAGTGTGGAGCATTTTCCTTACCCGGGGTGGAGGTGGGAACGGATTGGTGCAGACGCTGAAATCAAGGACAGCCTCCGAGGTAAGCCCCGACGCTTCCAGCTCGGCGTAGTTTAAGCCGCCGTGGGGACAGGCTTTGAGGTTTTCTATCTCCGGTCTAGGCCGTAGCGACATGGTAAATCACTCCCGTTATTAAGCATATCAATACCCAAGCCGAGGCCGTAATTTGCATCAGCTGCAAAGAAGCACTGATGGTCTCCGGTACCAGCGGTACCGCTGGTTTTCCCAGTCGGTAATGTCCCGCTTTATCCAGCTGTACGTTTAGGGCGCCGGCCACCGCCGCTATTGGCCAGCCGGCGTTAAGGCTCTCCGTTTTGGTATGCTCGCTGAGGGCCACCCGCCAAGCTGCCCGCCGGTCTCTTCGGGACAGGAAGGCGGCTAGGACCAGCAGCCCTGCCGTTAGCCGGGCCGGTATGAAGTTAAGAATATCATCTAGCCGGCTGGCGAACTTACCCAAGTATTCGTATTTCCCGTGATAGCCCACCATAGCGTCTAGGGTGTTGACCACTCGATAGGCCATCGCCCCCGGGATGCCGAAAAGTAGACAATAGAACAGCGGGGCCACAAAACTATCAACGGTACCTTCGGCCACTGATTCCACGGCGGCGGAGACCAGCAGTGGCTTGGGTAAATCCTTGGTATCGCGGCTGACCAGCGCCCGTAGTTCAAAGCGTGCTTTTGCGAGTTTATCCTCAATTAAAAATCTCTTGACCCTGAGCGCTGCCCTCCGCAGCTCTTCCAGGGAAAAGGTGGTCTTGAGTAGTAACGCCCCGATAGCCACATAGACAGGGAAGCTGATGTCCTTTAGGTAAAACAGCAGGAAGTAGACCGGTGCGGTAAAGAGTGCCACGGTGATTAGGACCATGCCTGTCCCGTAGAGAAATTGAAACACGTGAGGCTTGTCATGCCCACCCTTTTCCAGAAACGAGGTAACCTTGCCTAGCCACACTACCGGGTGGATGAAGTGGGGCGGCTCACCCAAGGCTAAATCAATGGCTATGGCCAGGAGTAACATCAGCAGAATGTCCACCATTGTTAAGTCGTACCTCCTTTGGTGTTGGCCGACCGGTTATTACTAGTATCAAGCAGAATAACGGGAAAGCCATTGACTGGGTGGGTATAAACGTAGTCTTTCATTCCGTAGACCTCCCCGATATTTCCCACGGTAATGACTTCTGTGTTCGGGGTGCTGTAGCCGCCGATATCGGGTTTCATCACCACTTGGCCCAATCGGTCGGTGATTTCCACTGGAGATGAGATCGTCTCCTCGGCGGATGGCGCGCAGGCGATGCCGGGAAATAGTAATATGACGGAAACTAGGTAGATGGCCGCCAGTCAGCGCAGTTATTTTTCATCAGTACCTCCGTGAGTAGTATTTCTTGAATATAAAAAACCCCCCTCCTCGGGAGGGGGAAGCGAAAATTCTTAACAAAAACTCCTACCCCTCCCCGCGGAGCATGTAGGATTCGGAGGTTGGCGTTCTGACTTATGATGGTTGGGCCATCAATCACAGTGGCGCGGCCGCGCCGGACTTGCACCGGCTTGCTTTCCAGTTAGGCCCTCGCTTGCGCTCGGACACCTCCGGTTACCTATTCTTTTACCAGAGCGTATCACGATTCGGCTGAGAATGCAACTTTTTAATATCAACCGCAGTACATCAACCTATTGGTAGTCAAGCCATCGCGGAAGCTGGTTCTAATAAGTCGTGGTTGATTAAGGGAGGTAAGTAAAATAGTAACTAGAGCAAAAAGTAATTTGAAGGATAAAACAAAAATGTAACTGTCAACCACGACTTATTGGAACCCGGAAGCTAAGTTCTAGATATATCATTTAAACAATTCTTTAATCTGCCGTCTGGCCGTTTGGGCTGGCTGAAGGTCCGTAATTAGAGTGATGAACTTTTCGAAGTTAGCGATGGCTTCGGCCTTCTTACCTGGTTCTTTGTAGGCGGAACCTTGGTTGAAGTAGACCAGAGTATACTCGAGGTTGAGACGGATGGCCTCATTGAAGTTCAGGATAGTCCGTTCTTGTTCTGGCTCAGGTAGTGGTAGACGGAGCCACGATTATTATAGGCTTTGGCTGACGTCAGGTCTCTAATTCGATGGCTTGGTTTAACTCTGCTATCGCCTCACGATAACGATCTTGCTCAACCAGGTCGTAGCCTTGGTTGTAATGCCATTCGGCGGTATCAGTGGCCGGACCTCCGTAGCTAACGGAGATACCAGCCACTGGAACAATCAGTCCTATAACGATAGGAATGTGATACTAGCACACAGTCCGCCTTCATTTTTACCCTCTACTAGGCATGGACATCGTATGTGACTTATAAGTCCCATTAGACTGACTTTCAATTTAAGGTGAAAACAGCGATGGGCTGCCACTAGGCTTCGGTAATAGTAAAAAGGAATTTTTATTAGCGGTTAATTACTCCGGCTTCAGCCAGTTCGATAATCTCGGTGGTGGAGTATTTGAGAAGATTTTTCAATATCTCTATCGAATGTTCCCCCATTAAAGGCGCCGGCGCATACACCTCTCCCGGCGTGGCCGACAGGTGCAGGGGCGAGCCGGCTATTTTTATCCGGCCCATCTGCGGCTGGTCTATTTCCACCAACATCTTCCGGTGCCTGATGCAAGGGTCTTCACAAATTTGCCGGATGTCGTTTATCGGGGAGTAGGCGATGGCTTCTCGGTCAAAAATTTGACTCCAGTCTCTGGTGGTCCTTTTCACGGTCTCGTTTTCCAATATCTCTAATAGGTCTTTTCGGTTACTGGCTCTGAGCTGATTGGTCTTAAACTTGGGGTTCTGACTTAAGTCTTCTCTGCCAATCACCGTACAGAATTCAGTCCATAATTTATCGTTGCCAATGGCGATTGCTATCCAGTTATCCTTGGTCCTGAGTGACTGGAATGGGGCAATGTTGGGGTGGGCCGAGCCGAGGGACCTTGGTATTTTACGGCCCACGGTGTACTGGACGACCGCATTTTCCAGTAAAGAAAACAGTCCATCTACCATTGAACCATCGTAAAACTGGCCGCGGCCGGTCTTGGTCCGGTAGATTAAAGCAGCTAGGATGCCGATGGCGGCCTGGTGACCGGCAAAAATATCCCCTACGGAAGCGCCGACCCGGCACGGCGCACCATCTTCCGGCCCGGTGATGCTCATTAGCCCGCTATAGGCTTGGGCGACTATATCGTAAGCCGGGCGGGAAGCGTATTCTGGCGGCGTGTCACGGCCAAATCCGGATATCGAGGCATAGATTACGGCCGGATTTATGGCCTGGACCTTGTCCCAGCTAAAACCCAGCTTTTGCATCGTGTCCGGCCGGAAGTTGTCCACGATAACATCGGAAACCCTGATGAGTTGGCGCAGTATTTCCTTTCCCTTTTCCTGTTTCAGGTCCAAGACTAGACTTTTCTTGTTCCGGTTGAGGCTGGCGAAGTAAGCGCTGTGGTTCTTGTCTACCTTACCGGCGTATGGGCCGAATTCTCTAGCGTCATCTCCCGGTGGCGGTTCAATATGGATAACCTCCGCGCCAAGGTCAGCTAAGAGCATCGTCGTTGTGGAGCCAGCTAGGACATGAGTCAAGCCGATGATGCGTATTCCCCGTAAAGCTCTATCCATTCTTTGTCTTTTACTCCCTTGATAAGTATTTCATTGGTTCGTATCGTCAGTCGAGCTGCTGGAAGAACACATTAGACAGAGGCGTGAGTTCTCTGAAAAATCGGCGGTGCCGGTGTGACGTGCTCTATAGTTTACTACCTCGGTATCAGGTCTTCCTCTCACCCCTAAGCTTCACCTTTAATCGCTACATGTTTTTAACCAAGGGTCACTATTTTATCAGAGGTAGTGATAAGCTCCATTAACTGGGACATCGTGGAAATGGGGCAAATACCGGCTTCCTGCTGTCTTACGTTAAGACAGGTTCCACAGGCGTATAAATTCCCGCCACTGTTTATAAAATTATTCAGGGCTTCGGGGACATCAAAGGTCTCGTTCTTAATCCTCTGAAGTTCTACCCCGGGGCCTAAGAGGAACAAATTGGTCTCATACCCGCCAGCCATTGCTTCATTACCCAAGCGTAAAGCGTTCCAAGACGTTTCAACGTCATTGGTGTTTAAGACGATGCCAAGTTTCACTACTTAACCTCCTTTTGCTAGCTTACTCGTCCCTGTATAAGAGCCGCATCCTGCCGAATTTGCTCAAAGCGTATTTCCCTTAGTAAATCAAAGGCTTCAAGAAGACGAGGATTGGCTATCCGATAGTAGACAGCATTCCTTTCCTTTTTCGTGGCTAGAATATGACGCTGCCTCATCATGGATAAGTGCTGTGATAAATTACCGATGGTTAATCCCAGTCTATCCGGCAGATCACTGACACTTAGTTCTTCCTCTCGAAGAATATTAATGAGTTCCAGTCTCTTAGGATGGGAGAAAACCTTACACATTGCGGCGTGGTAAGAGTATATCTTATCTTCCATTACTACCTCCTGTAAAAAAAGAATAGTATTTTATAAATAACTTTAATACTATACCTTATTTTAAGTTGTCAATCTGAGCTCGAGTTGACAATATCAATCCGATATCTTTATCTTGGATAGTCAGGGTTTCTGATCAGTCTGCCTGCAGATAATTATGGATGACATTTTTTTGCTGAAGCTGGCCTTGAGTTTCATCGTCGGTGGCGCTTGGATTACATTGGCCACTGTCCTGGCGGAAAAGTTTGGCACAAAGTTAGGCGGTGTCATCGCCGGCTTGCCCTCAACGACCGCCGTCGCGCTGTTTTTCATCGCTTGGTCGCAGACCCCGTTTTTTGCCTATGAGGCCACCACTATAATGCCTGTTGTCATGGGCATTAACTCCCTGTTTGTCCTCGTTTACAGCCGGCTGACCAGATACAGTTTCTGGTTCTCTCTGATAACAGCCCTAGGGATCTGGTTCGCTTTATCCTTCGGCCTTGTGTTAATTGAGTTCGATAACTTCATCCTTGCGTTGGTCATCTTCACGGTCGTATTTGCTTTCTCTTACTTTATCCTCGAGAAAAAATCCGGTATCACATCGGTAGGAAAGAAGGATATGACGTATACGGGCTGGCAATTAATGTCCCGCGGTATTTTCAGTGGCACCATGATTGCCCTTGCCGTACTAATGGGTAAAGTTAGCGGTCCGCTCTGGGGTGGAATTTTTTCCATTTTTCCTGCGGTATATGTCTCGATCATCTATATCACCCACCTTGCCCACGGAAAATCGTTCTCACTGGCCACCTTGAAAACCGCTATGATCAGTGGGCAAGTTGGTGTCTGTATTTACGTTGTTACGGCTAGGTATACTTATCTCTACTTGGATTTGTTCTGGGGAACATTTTCCCCGTATCTGGCTACCCTGACCTGTACTCTTGTTTTATATTACTATATAAACAAAAAGGTTTCCTGATACGGAATACCCGGCCGGGCGGGTGGATTATAATTTAATCGAAAGCAGTTTCGTACGCACCATTTGTTAATACTATACAGTTGATACTAGGAGCTATTCCTCAGGTATTATATCTGTCCTGTTCCTCGAAAATGAATCCAAGTATAATGTTCCTTGTAAATCTGAGTTAATCTTGCGCTGGTTTGCCAAAAGCCGTAATGCCGCCCTTCCAAAAGACACCTAGCTCAAGTCTTGGCCTGTATTCGAAAGTCTTCTTGGTGAGCGCTTTCTCGTTTATTTCTATCTCTAGGCTTGGCCTGGTTGGCAATTCGATGAATCCGTCTTTTGGAATCGGAAAAGGTTCTGTGAGGATTTCCTCATAAGTAGACAAGTCGGGATAGAAAAATTCCTGAATCAAAAAGTTCGGCGTTGTGGCGTCTATATGGACTAAAGCGGCCACGTCAACAGGCCCTTCGGAGATATGTGGCGCTACGCCCACATAGAATACCTGAGCCATGGCCGCTATCTTCTTTGTCTCTAGGATACCGCCGCAATAAATCAGGTCAGGCTGGATGATAGACACGGCCTGTTTTTCTAGGACTTCCCAAAATCCCCATCGGGCGTGGAATCTTTCTCCAGCGGCCACCGGGATTCGCGTGCCGGCTTTTACCCTGACCAGGGCATCTATACTACAGTGCGGAGGAATGGGTTCTTCAATGAAATATGGTCCATACTCTTCCAAGTCATATGCAGTACGAATAGTATCATCCAGATTATTGACATCCATTAAATAGGGATATAATATGAGTGCAATAGTTGGATAGAGGAGAATTAGTAGTGAAACAAGAAGCTGAAGGTTATAGCGGTAAACTTTTAAGAGTAAACTTAACAGATAACAGCCTCCGTACGGAGAGAATAGGTGAGGAGTTATACCGGAAATACCTAGGTGGAGCTGGTTTTGTGGCGTACTTTCTGTGGAAAGAGTTGCCAACGAACGCGGACCCTCTGGGCCCAGAAAATAAATTAATCTTTGCGGTCGGACCGCTAACCGGGATTCCATTGTCAGGAAGTGGTCGGAATTGCATCGGTGCCAAATCCCCACTGACCGGAGGCGTTGCCAAGTCCGAAGTCGGTGAATTCTGGGGGTACGAACTCAAGCGGGCCGGTTACGATGTCATCGTTGTGGAAGGTAAAGCAGAAAAACCAGTCTATCTCTGGATACATGATGGTGAAGTGAGCTTGGAAGATGCCAGACAACTTTGGGGACAGGATACTAAGGAGACACAACAGGGAATCAGGGACAAACTAAGGGACAAACTGATACGAGTTGCCAGTATTGGTCCGGCGGGCGAAAACCTGGTTCGCTATGCATGTATCATGAACGGGCTCTACGATGCGGCCGGCCGAGGTGGTGTTGGTGCGGTGATGGGCTCAAAGAATCTGAAAGCAATCGCTGTCAGAGGTAAACAACCACCTAAAAAACTGGACGCAGAAGTGATAAAGAGCCTGAAGAAATGGTTGGCTAGTAATAGAGAATTGACAAGAGGGTTCTGGGAAGTTGGGACCGGTATCGGTATGGACGGATTTGAGGCTATCGGGAATCTACCAGTCCGTAACTTCCGTGGCGGGGTCTTTCCAGCGGTAAAGGATATAAGCGCCCGCGCGGTGATGGATAATATAGGGGTCGGGATGGATGCCTGCTATGCCTGTACCATCCGCTGTAAAAAAATAGTCAAAGTGGAATCGCCTTATAATGTTGACCCAGCTTACGGGGGGCCGGAATACGAAACGCTTGCTTCGCTAGGTTCTAACTGCGGTATTGATAACCTGGCTGCCATCGCCCGGGGTAGTCAGCTTTGCAACGCTTACTCCTTGGACACAATTTCTGTGGGAGAGGTGATTTCCTTTGCTATGGAATGCTTTGAGAATGGGTTGCTCAATATTAAGGATACCGGTGGTATAGACCTAAGGTTTGGCAGCGAGAAAGCGATGCTTCAGCTACTAGAGAGGATCGCGCGGCGTGAAGGAATTGGTAATGTACTAGCAGAAGGTGTATCGAGAGCAGCACAGGTAATAGGTAACGGAGCTGAGGAATACGCGATAGCGGTCAAGGGCCTTGAGGCCGGTATGCATGAGCCCAGGGCGAAACCTGGACTAGGGCTCGGGTTTATGGTTAATCCTCACGGTGCGGACCATTGCTGTAACTTGCACGACCATATGTACTTGGAAGAAGATGATTGGCGGTCAGTAGAGGTCAAGCAGCTGGGAATGCCCGGGCCGGTACCTGTTGAGGATATAGGTCCGGATAAAGTGCGATTGGTCCGTCATGCCCAATTAAGGATGATATTATATGATTCTCTGGTAATGTGCCAGTTCTTACCCTATAATTTGACTCAGGTTAATGACTTGTTGATCTCAGCCGTGGGGTGGGACACCGGTGTCAACGAGTTATTGGAAATAGCAGAGAGAACCTTAACTACTCTGAGATTAATTAACATGCGTGAAGGTTTCTCCGCCGATGACGACTGTTTACCTAGGCGTTTCTACCAACCGAAGACAGACGGTATCTTGTCGGACAAGCCTCTGGACCCGGTAAAGATGGAAAAAGCCCGGCGGCATTACTACTCTTTAATGGGCTGGGATGAAGAGACCGGTGTACCCAGGCGAGAAAAACTAGCGGAACTAGGTATTGCCTGAGTAGCTACGGGCAAGACTTTTAATACCTACGGTTAAGTAATAAGGGTATAGTTTTTGGAGGGCAGGTCAATCCCAGTACGTAAAGCGCACTGAGCATACAAGGTGTGCCTCAAGTGCATCGGGCTTATCCTGTTTCTTCGGTATATCCGGTAGCACTAATCTTGCTATGTTAGCACCTGGCTCTCTGGATAGTTAATGTAGTCAATGGCAATATAGTAATATCCAGGATCAGTGACAAACCCCCGAAGTTGGCTGACATTAGGGATGGATGTCTGGTAATCTCTGCCAGACCACGAATTGCGGTGTGGGCCAACCGGGTGCGTAAGTTATGAACCAACAACGCTCAGGCCCAGGCTAATAGCCACGGCGCTTATAATAGAAGCCAGTAACACGACCAACAGCAATATCCGGAAGTCCCAAGAAGAAAGAATCTTGCGGACCAGCGACTTTGAGAGGGCTCCTTCGGCTATGGTTGTAGCTTCCAAGGCTGCTTTGGTCGCGTCGGCCGTAATCTCTTTCATTGTCTGATCTACTTCTTCGATTTTCTGGTTGGCCTCTTCGGCGGACCGTGTTGCCGCCCGGGCCGCTTCTTCGGCTGACCTAGTCGCCTTTTCGGCCGCTTCTTTGGTGAATTTAGCTATTTCTTCCGGGCTGCTTATCATTTCTTGTAGGGCCTTAATCGCTGCCTCGATAGCTTCGTCTCCAGCGGTATCCGCCATGTCCGCTTGCTGGCGAGTCTTTTCGGCCATTTTTCGTCCGGCAGTAGCTATCTCTTTGGCTTCGCTACCGGCTTCTTCAACTCTCTCGGCGATTATTCCTGAGGCATCGGCCGCGGCTTTAATCGCTTCGTCTCCGGCTAGGTTTGCGGTCTCCGTTTTCCGGTCAATCTCATCGGCGGCGTGTAGGGCTGCGGCCGCCGCCCTCTTCGTTTCCCGGCCCGTTATTTCTGCTTCTAAGGCAGCTTCGGTTGATGGCTTCGCGACCGCTTTAGCCCCGACTGCCCTAGCGGCCCGTGCTCTTTCATCGGCCTGCTTCCCGGCTGTGCGCGCCGCTTCAATGGCCTGCTCGGCGGTTTCTCTGGCGGAACGGGCTATTTCTTCGGCTCTTTCCGCGGCTTCCTCACCCGCTTTTATGGCGGCGAGGGCCGCTTCCTTGGCGGCTAGGTCTGTTTCTTCGGCTTTGACGCTGGCTTCTTCCGCGGCGTATTTGGCGCCTATGGCCGTTTCTTCTGCTTTTAGTGCGGCCTCCTCAGCTCTGCCGGCTGCCTCCTTGGCTAGGTGGGTGGCCTCTTCGGCGGCTTCTCGGGCGGTAGTACTGGCCTTCTCGGCTCTTTCCGCGGCTTTCTCGGCTGAGCAGGTTGCCACCTCAGTCGCTTCTCGGGCGGTAGCGCTGGCTTTCTCGGTCTCGTTAGCGGCTTCGGCGGCGGCCTCTTGAGATATCTTTATGGCGGCTTCCGCTGCCTCGGCGGCCATGAGGCTCGCTCCTTCCGCCGCTTCACGGGCGGATCCGGCCGTTTCTTCGGCTTTGGCGGCTGCCTCTTGCGACATTTTCATGGCTTTTTCCGCCGCTTCACGGGCGGACCCGGCCGTTTCTTCGGCTTTAGCGGTGGCTTTAGCGGCTGCCTCTTGCGATACTTTCATGGCTTCTTCCGCCGCTTCACGGGCGGACCCGGCCGTTTCTTCGGCTTTAGCGGTGGCTTTAGCGGCTGCCTCTTGCGATACTTTCAT